>JAHEIB010000016.1:3126-30591 GCA_024639645.1 Deltaproteobacteria bacterium | reverse complement strand
CCACCCAGTTCCACACCAATGGGGTCATCATTGGTGTATACCCGAAAAAATGGCGTTACAAAAACATGTTGAATGGCTTCAGCTACGGTCAAATCACTCGATGCCACCGTCACTACAGTCGGCATACCCCTAGCCACCTCAAATGCAAAGCTCGGGCCCGACAACACGGCAAAATTACCCTTGCGGATTTTCGGGAGCATGTCACTTAGGACCCGGGTCATGGTCAGAAAACTCTTGTTCTCTATGCCCTTTGAAGCCGACACAATGATTGCATCAGCAGATATGTGAGGCGCCATTTTACCGGCAACTTCCCTTACAAGATGAGACGGCACCACAGTCAGAACCATGTCTTTGCCTGTAACCACATCCTTGATATCATTAAAGGGTGTCAGCTGGTCGGATAAAGCAACCCCCGGCAGGAATGATCGGTTTTCCCCATGATTCAGAATTTCATCCCTGACAAATGCTTCATACACCCACAGGTCAACAGCATACCCCTTTGTTGCGAGAAGGTTCGCCAGGGCGGTTCCCCAACTGCCGGCGCCCACGACGCCAATTTTATAACTCGTTATGTCTTCAGACATGTTTTAAACAACCGATCACGAAAACACGAAAGACCAAAAGCACGAAAATTGAAAATTCCTCGCAGCATGCGAAGCACTGACGCACGGCAGAACCTACGGGGAATGCGCTCGCTGTTTCGGTTCGGGTTCGTTTTCTGTGGTTCCGCATTTTCATACTTAGGTAAGATTGTTTGTGGCACAGCCACTGTCTAACAATCCGCCCCAGGCGAATTTATTCTTTTTCGGCCAGACGTGCGGCACCCACCACACGTTCGCCTTTTTCTATATCGATCAGTGTCACACCCTGTGTATTGCGACTGATGACGGAGATACCCTTGATGGGCATACGGATAATCTTGCCTATATCCGTCATGAGCATCAAGTCATCATCTTCTTCCACCAGCAAGATCGAGACAACTTTTCCGTTCCTCTCGCTGGTCTTGATGGTAATGACACCCATCCCACCCCGTTTTTGAATGGGGTACGCATCAATGGACGTTCGTTTCCCATATCCGTTCTGGGTTGCTGTAAACAAGGTCTGTCCATGCCCCATGACTTCCATACCGATGATGGTGTCTCCGGCAGACAGCCGCATACCGCGAACTCCCTGGGCCACTCTACCGGTAGGACGGACATCCGATTCATGAAAACGGATGGATTTCCCTTTCACCGACCCCAGAAACACATTCCGGGTGCCGTCCGTTATGCGGGCGGAAATAAGTTCATCACCCGCTACCAGGCTCAGTGCAATAATACCGCCCACACGCGGTCGACTGTAAGCCATGAGATCGGTCTTTTTCACCAGACCGTTTTTGGTCGCCATGATGATATAGGATCCCGGATCAAATGAAGGAACATCGAGAACCGTCGCCAACGCCTCATCCTTCTCGAGGTTCAAAAGGTTGACGATGGCCTTCCCCTTGCTCAAACGCCCTGCCTGGGGTATTTCATACACTTTACGCCAGTAAACCCTGCCCTTGTTGGTGAAGAAGAGAAATGTGTGATGCGTCGAAGCAACAAAGAGGCGTTCAACAAAATCTTCCTCCTTCGTCCCCATGGCGGTCTTGCCTTTCCCGCCACGCCGCTGGCTTTGGTACAATGTTATGGGGTTGCGTTTGATGTAGCCGCTATGGGAAATGGTAACCACCATATCTTCTTCAACGATCATGTCCTCGATGGTCAGTTCGCGCGTCGCTTCTATGATCTCGGTACGGCGGGGATCTCCGTATTCATTCCTGATATCAGCCAGCTCCCCTTTGATGATGCTCAAGACCATTCTTTCACTCCCCAGAATTTCCTTGAAATAAGCGATATCCTTAAGCAGACCGAGATACTCATCATTTATCTTGTCTCTTTCGAGACCGGTAAGTCTCTGGAGACGCATATCCAGGATTGCCTGGGCCTGCAGCGGGGACAAGTTAAATTCTTCCATCAGCCGCCTCTTTGCCTCCGGAGGCGTCTTGGAGCTACGGATGAGCGCCACGATTCTATCCAAGTGGTCCAAGGCAATTTTCAACCCTTCTAAAATATGGGCCCTTGCTTCGGCCTTGTTCAGGTCGTAGCGTGTCCGCCGTACGATCACCTCCTTGCGGTGTAGAATAAAATGATCCAGAAGCGATTTCAAATTCAATACTTCAGGCTGTTTGTTTACAACGGCAAGAAAAATGATACCGAAAGTATTTTCAAGCTGGGTATGTTTGTACAGCTTGTTGACAATGACACCTGCCACCTGGTCCTTTTTCAAACCCAGGGCGATGCGCATGCCGTCCCGGTCAGATTCGTCTCTGATGAATTTGATGCCCTCCAGGTGCTTTGACTTCATCAACTCCGCCACTTTTTCTATTACACGGGCTTTGTTGACCTGGAAGGGAATTTCTGTGATGACAATGGTTTCTGTGCTTGTGCGCTTATCTTTTTCGATGCTGGCCCGTGCCCTGATACGAATAATCCCCCGACCGGTGTGATAAGCGTCTGTGATTCCCTTTGTGCCATGGATGATGCCAGCAGTAGGAAAATCAGGGCCCGGCATGTGTTCCATGAGCCCATCGATGGAGATGCCAGGATCATCGATGAGGGCGGTGATGGCATCAATGAGTTCACACAGGTTGTGGGGCGGTATGTTGGTTGCCATACCCACTGCTATGCCGGAAGACCCGTTGGCCAAAAGCGTCGGAATCATGGTGGGCAGAACAGAAGGTTCCGTCATGGATTCGTCGTAATTTGGAATCAGGTCCACTGTTTCCTTTTCCAGGTCCATGAGCATCTGATGGGAAAGCTGCATCATGCGAATCTCTGTGTACCGCATAGCTGCAGGAGGATCCCCATCCACGGATCCAAAGTTACCCTGCCCATCCACCAGCGGATAGCGCATGGAAAAATCCTGGGCCATCCGGACAATGGTATCATAGACCGCGGTGTCCCCATGGGGGTGGTACTTACCGATAACATCACCGACAATTCTGGCAGATTTTTTATAGGCCTTGTTCCAATCGTTTTTCAGTTCCCGCATCGCAAAAAGAACCCGGCGGTGTACCGGCTTGAGGCCATCTCTGACATCGGGCAGGGCCCGGCCGATGATGACACTCATGGCATAGTCAAGATATGATTTTTTCATCTCTTTTTCGATGCTGATTTCGGGCGTGTATTCACTCGTCGTCATGTTTCACCTTACGTTTCTATTGATTTTGATTCTGGAGATCCCGATACAGACGTTTTTTTTATCGGCATCTCCAGAGGATTCACCATTGTCTGGTAGCTGGAACGATAGATATCGGTCAGGGTCAAGAATGCGGTAATCACCAGGGGACCGTAAATAATGCCCAGGATACCAAAAAGCTTCAACCCGCCGATGATGGCTAAAAATACCAGCAGGGTGTGCATTTTGACGCGTTGTCCCACAAGTTTGGGTTTAAAAAGGTATTCGACCCCACCGGAAAGAACAACGTAGAAAACAATAAAGAAGATGCCCGCCGCAACCCGCCCTTTGAGAAACAGATAAATGGCGGCCGGTATAAAGACCATACCAATGCCGATAATCGGCAAAAAAGCAAGCAATCCCATAATGACACCCCACAAGAAGGGTGAAGGCAATCCAAAAATGCTGAATACAATCCCCCCAGCCAGCCCCTGGATCAAACCGCCGACTCCATTTCCGATGAGAATGGCCCCCGCCATATCTTCAAATTTTTTCAGGAGGATCTGGTCCTGTGTGTTGGGGAGTGGCGACAGGTCGATAATAAAAGAAACAAGCCGCCTGCCATCCACGAGCAGATAATAGATAACAAGTAGCATCATGAAAAAATTAATGAAAAATGCGAGCATATTGGACGCAATCGATCTTGCCTGATTGTAAAGAAAAAGCCCCACAAATCTGGCGATCTCGGATATATAGGTATTGAGTTCCTCTACGGTGATCTGAAAATTGAAATTTGCAAGCACGTTGTTGGTATGCTCAAGGACCTTGCTTCCCTCCATGAGTGCGCTGATCTGTGGACTGATCATGGCATCCTTGGCCACCAGGTACAGATCGTAGGCCTCCTTGGACAGGATGCCCACAAAAAAAACGATGGGGATAAAAAGAATGCAGAAAATAACACAACAGACTAAAAAGGAGGCAATGGAAGGCCGGACATAACCATTGCGGATAATAAGTCGGTACAACGGGCTGAAAATACCGGATACGACTGCCCCTAAAACGATAATGGACAGAAACGGCCATAAAAGCCAGCCCAACAGAAAGATCGATATCAGAAAACAAGCCAGAAAAAACAATAAAATCGTATAGCTGGTGTTTTTTTCGGTCATACGATCCCCGGTGCGTTACACGGTATTGTAATGAGAGTGGCCATTCAATAAAACAACCACGCAGGTCCTGTGTGATCCACCTTGAAAGAGAATGTGTGATACCCAGACTGAGCGATATCCACATGCAATAGCGCTCACCATTGGGAAAAGTCGTTGTGACTGGCGATATGGTGCGTTAAATGGCAGGTGTTCTATCTGCTTACATAGCTACCAGCTGCAAAAACAAGCAACAGTTCATATATAAATACAGGTATATAGTTCCCGAAAACAGCATATAATATTCCGCCGCCGACAATCGCCGGCACACCACAAAAAACCAGAATACCCAATTTTCTGCTAACGTTCATACAGATCTCCCAACTACTTGATTAGCCGGATTTTTGAACAAAACCGGTGTCGTTTTCTGTCGTGTAACAATTTTATTTTTTAACAATAATTATCAATGAAGTAAAGGAAAAAATCAACGCTCAATGATCATGGCCATACCCATTCCACCACCGATACACATACTTATCAAACCGGTCTGGTAATCTTTCCGTTTCATTAAATTCATCCCACTGACCATTTGACGTGCACCGGTACAACCAATGGGGTGACCGAGTGAAATACCGCTTCCCAACTCATTTGGACGACTGGTCTCAATACCCAGTTCCCGCATACAACCGATGGCCTGGGCCGCAAAAGCTTCGTTCAGCTCGATCATATCGATATCATCCAGAAGCATCCCCGTCGACTTGAGCACTTTCCGTATGGCAGGTACCGGCCCTAAACCCATATAGGCAGGATCCACGCCACCGGACGCAAATGCTTTGATTTTAACAATCGGTTCGAGGCCCAGTTCCATGGCTTTTTCAGCGCTCATGAGAAGTACGGCCGCTGCGCCATCGTTAATACCCGAAGCATTCCCAGCTGTCACCGTGCCATCTTTTTTAAAGGCTGGCCGCAACCGGGCCATCTTTTGCATGTCCGTTTCCATGGGTCTTTCGTCAGTATCAAATAGGGTCTCCCCCTTACGAGACTTGATACTGACCGGAACGATTTCTGCAGCAAATTCGCCCGCCGTGATAGCCTTTCTGGCCCGCTGGTGACTCAGCACGGCCAGCTCATCCTGTTCTTCCCGACTAATATGGTACAGTTCAGCAATGTTTTCGGCAGTAAGACCCATATGGTAACCATAAAAAATTTCATAAAGACCGTCAAAGACCATCAGGTCATAAATATCTCCCATGCCGGTCAATTCCATACGATGCCCCCATCTAGCTTTTGGCAGAGCCATGGGTACGGTGCTCATACTCTCCTGGCCGCCTGCAAGAACCACATCCGCCTGGCTGGACATAATGGCCGCCGCACCGATAGCAATAGCTTTTAATCCAGATCCACAGACCTTGTTGATGGTCAAGGCGGGGGTTTCTTTGGAAATTCCAGCCCTGATCATGGCCTGGCGGGCTGGATTCTGGCCCTGGGCGGCCTGGAGAACATTTCCCATGATGACCTCGTCGATGGCTACAGGAATGGATGTATCATCCCACTCGCCGTATTGGGTTTCCAATTCGATTCTGCCCCTGCCCTTCAACTTGTCCGGGGCAAAGTCCTCCATGGCTTCACTGGCTACCGGCCTAAGATTGGTACGTCTGAAAACATCTTTCATGACAATGGATCCCAGATCCACCACGGGAATTGTTTTCAGACCACTTCCAAAGGTCCCTATGGCAGTTCTTGCACCACCCACAACGACGACTTCTTTCATTCCGCTTCTCCTTTACATTTTCTCCTTATGGATACTTGATTTTAACTTGATGATTCTATTTACGATTTTATTGTGGTAAGGGTACGTATCATATCATCATCCAAAAGGTCAATATTTCGCCGTGTGTCTTATCATCTTTGCATACCGATCTCACCCGGATTATCGTCTCGTGCTGGCTGCCAATAGGGATGAGTTTTATGATAGGCCCACCCAGCCAGCAGATTTCTGGGAAGATGCTCCTGATATCCTCGCCGGGCGTGATCTCAAGGCCGGCGGCACCTGGATGGGCATCACTAAAACAGGACGTCTGGCCGCCATCACTAATTATAGAGAGACTGGTTCAACCGTAGAGGGCGCCCCCTCCCGAGGAGACCTGGTAAAAAATTATTTGGCCGGCAACTCAGCACCTTACGATTATTTGAAAACCGTACAGGATAAGGGCCAGATCTATAATGGTTTCAATCTGATCATCGGTGATGAAAAAGACCTCCTGTATTATGCCAACAGGGATGGAAGCATCAGAGACGTCAAACCCGGCGTGCATGGCCTGAGCAATCATCTCCTGGATACGCCTTGGCCCAAGGTAAATAAAGGCGTACGCAAACTTCATTCATTGATGATTGAAAAGAAAGGGTTTTCCCCGGAGGATATCTTTAAGACACTGGCGGATCGATCCACACCATTGGATGAAGAACTTCCGGACACGGGTGTTGGTCTGGAGTGGGAAAGAATTTTATCGCCCATGTTTATTGCAAGCAACACCTATGGGACACGCTGCTCCTCCATTCTTCTTTGGAAATATACGGATGAAATCACGTTTATGGAAAGGACGTTTGGCAGGCAGGACGGCAAAACCGGCACAACATTGCGGTGCCAGACATTCCGTTTGTCATTATGACCATACTATAAACCGAAATAGCGAGCGCATTCCCCGTAGGTTCTGCCGTTCGGCAGTGTTTTGCATGCTGCGGGATTCTTCAATCCTGATCTTCTGTACCTAAATCGGCGGTTCTGCGTAATTGATTCTTCTTCCCATGCCACTGATCGAGTCGTTTCTTGATGGTCTTCTCATAACCCCGGTCTACAGGATGATAAAATTTTTGTCCCCTGATCTTTTCCGGCAGATATTCCTGAGCGACGATAGCATCATGATAGTCATGGGCGTATTTGTAACCCTTTCCATAACCAATGGTCTTCATCAGTTTTGTGGGTGCATTGCGTATGTGAAGCGGTGTTTCCAGTGAACCGGTCTGTTTGATGATCTCCTGCACTTTGCCGTAGGCAGTGTAGATGGCATTGCTCTTAGGAGCCGTGGCCAGGTACACGGCAGTCTGGGCCAGGGCCAGGTCCCCTTCGGGCGAGCCGAGAAAACGATAGGTCTCCATGCCATTCAAGGCCATAGTAAGTGCCTCAGGATCGGCATTTCCGATATCTTCCACGGCAAAACGGACCATTCTTCGTGCCACATAAAGCGGATCTTCTCCAGAGGCAAGCATGCGGCCGAGCCAGTAAATCGCTGCATCGGGATCACTGCCACGCATGCTCTTGTGCAGCGCCGAGATAAGATTGTAATGGGATTCGCCGGATTTGTCATAAACAAGCGCTTTTCCCTGGATCGCCGTCTTGATCTCTTCTACAGTCAGTTTTTTATCTTCTGGATCCATTCTTTTCAGACGGGTTGCGAGTTCGAGATTGTTCAACGCCATGCGGGCATCACCATCGGAAATTTGAACCAGGTATTGGATGGCATCCTGGTCTAGCTCCCAGGAATCCTCACCCAGTCCCCGGTCTTTGTCCTTAAGCGCGGATTCGATAATCAGTGAGATGTCTTCGTCCGACAAGATCTTCATGGTGACAACACGGCAACGGGACAGGAGCGGCGCAATCACTTCAAAGGATGGGTTTTCAGTTGTGGCCCCGATCAATGTAATCAATCCATTTTCAACATGGTGCAGAAATGCATCCTGCTGTGCCTTATTGAATCGATGAATTTCATCTACGAACAAAATGGTTTCCTGCCGGTATAAAGACCGCTGATCCTTGGCAATCTTGATGACGGATCGAATTTCCTTGACACCCGATAGTACGGCTGAAAAATGAACGAAATGTGCTCGGGTCTCCTTGGCGATAATGCGGGCAAGCGTTGTTTTACCACATCCTGGGGGTCCCCAGAGGATCATGGAAAAAATGTGGTCTGATTCAATGGCGGTCCGGATCAGTTTACCTTTTCCGAGTATATGCGTCTGACCTACAAATGTTTTCAGGGTGTTGGGTCGCACCCGTTCCGCGAGTGGCTGGCTCCGGGCGTCGGTATGGCTTGCATTATATTCAAAAAGATCCATCAATTTTAGCCTTTTAGAGGTTTAGACTGTAGACTGTTGGACTGCGAAAAGCTGACAGCTTTCAGCTACCCTCGAACCCTTGTATCCCCCCTCTGACCCTTGAACCCTGATCTTACTTCACTTTCGTCAACCGCCCAGTACGCTGGCGGAAGATGAGACGTATGGGTGCCTGGTTGAGACCAGTTCCTAAACGGACCTGGTTCATCAAATACCGTTTATATGAAAAATGAACCGCCTGGGGATAATTGACAAAACATACGAATGTGGGCGGTTTTGTAGAAATCTGGGTGGCATAGTAAAATTTCAAGCGCTTTCCCCTGAACAGGGAAGGCTCGTTCTTCTGGATGGCTTTTTCCACGATCCTGTTTAGTTGACCCGTGTTGATCCGGGTGGCAAACTGATTGTATACCGTGTCTACCACATCGAAAATTTTACGCACTCGGGTACCGGTGAGAGCAGATATGGTCAACACCGGGGCAAAATTTAAGAACTTGGCCGCATCCTTTACCTGCTCCTGAAACTTTTTGGCTGTATTGCTGTCCTTCTCTACGATATCCCATTTGTTCAGCAAAAAAATGCAGCCGCAACCCCGGTCATAGGCATAGCCGGCAATATTGATATCCTGTTCCGTAATACCATCAGCCGCATCCAGGACCATCAAGGCGACATCACATCTGTCAAGACTTCTCAGGGCCTTGATGACTGAAAACTTTTCCAGTTTTTGTCGGACCTTGCCTTTACGACGGATACCGGCTGTATCGATGAAGCGATACAAGCGATCGTCCTTTCGACAATCTGAATCGACGGCATCGCGGGTCGTGCCCGGTATGTCGCTCACCAAGTGTCGGTCTTGTCCGAGAATAGCGTTAATAAGCGACGATTTCCCGACGTTGGGGCGGCCGACCACAGCAATTTTGATGGCGTCTTCCTTTGAATCCCGAGTAATGGCGGTCAAAATCTGGGAAAGCCTCTCCACCAGTTTATCTAAGAAATCATGCATGCCATATCCATGCTCAGCCGAAACAGGATGGGGATCATCTATTCCCAAGCTGTAAAAATCGTAAATACCCTTTTCTTGCTCAATCCCATCTATTTTATTGACAGCCACCATCACCGGTTTGGTACTAGCCCGCAGCATTTGATTAATGTCCTGATCAAAAGGTGATATTCCACCCTTACCATCCAGCATGAAAATGACAAGATCAGCATCTTCCAATGCCTGTTGGACCTGCAATCGAATCTGTGGGGCAAAGCTGTCAGCCGCTTCTGTAAACCCACCGGTATCGACCAAGGTAAATGCAACCTCATTCCAGCGTGCGTCGCCATAAATACGATCCCTGGTAACACCCGGAAAGTTTTCCACAAGGGCATCTCGCGACTTTGTAACGCGATTGAAAAAAGTCGACTTGCCCACATTGGGTCGACCGATAATGGCAACAATAGGTTTCATATAGGTTATTTCTTCATATATCACAGTGAGTTAAAATGGTTTTGTCGTTTTTATTAAAAGCCATAAGCCATAAGCTGTAAGCAGTAAGCTGTTTATTGCTTTTGGCTTATCGCTTACTGCTTATAGCTTAATACTTAATGCTATTATCTATACATCATCGCCTATTCGGATAAAAGCAAATTTTCACGTGACAGGAATCCCGTGTTTAGTTTATACAATAAGAACGTAACACGATACTTTGACACATGCTGGTTTTGGTCATCAACAATGAAAAGAAATTTACTGTCCCTTAAGTCCGTGCACCCAGATGGTTTGACATTCACTTGAACCCTGGAATCCTGGACTCCTTGGACCCTCTCTGAAAAGGAACCCCATGTCTCTGACACTATTGGAAGGAAACGAGGCCGTTGCCTGGGGAGCACACCGTGCGGGCTGCAATTTTTTTGCAGGATACCCCATTACACCGGCCACAACCATATTGAACACCATGATGAAGATCCTGCCCCCCAAAGGCGGGATCTGTATTCAGGGGGAAGACGAGATCGCCTCCATGGGATTCTGCCTGGGCGCTTCCATGGCCGGTATGAAGGTCATGACAGCCACATCAGGTCCCGGCATCAGTCTATACAGTGAGAACATCTCCTTTGCCATCGGATCTGAAATTCCCATCGTTATCATCGATGTTCAGCGGCTTGGCCCCTCTACAGGATCGGCAACAAAAGGAGCTGACGGTGATATCCAATTTCTACGGTGGGGCAGCAGCGGTGGCCTGCCTGTCATTGTTCTGGCACCCATGGATGTGTCTGACTGCTATCTCCTGACAGTTCACGCCTTCAATCTGGCGGAAACATTCCGCTGCCCTGTATTCATTGCTTCCAATAAGGAAATCGGTATGACCCGGGAAAG
Source organism: Deltaproteobacteria bacterium (assembly GCA_024639645.1). Classification (GTDB taxonomy): domain Bacteria; phylum Desulfobacterota; class Desulfobacteria; order Desulfobacterales; family B30-G6; genus B30-G6. The sequence goes on along the minus strand of JAHEIB010000016.1, from coordinate 19,779 downwards.
CCTAGAACTGGATGCAGTGGCCCTGCCACCCATGGTCCAACGGACCGCGGCCCCTGACAATGCCCCATATCTCCCCTTTGCCACAACCGGTATTTCCGGCGTTCCTGATTTTATGCCCGTGGGTGGAGAAACCATTGCCCGTCAAACATCTTCCACACATGGCCCGGATGGTTACATCACGGTAGATCCGGAGGTCATTGCGAAAAACCAGGCGCGGCTCCGCAAAAAACTGGAAGACTCTCTGGACACTTTCACCTTTTACGATGAACACATGGAAGCGGATGCCGAAGTCCTGGTGATCACGTATGGTATCAGTGCACGATCGGTTATGGCCGCTGCAAAAAAGTGCTCCATCTCTGGAACACCGGTCTCCGTTCTGACCCTTAAAACCCTGTGGCCCGTCCCCGAGGCCTTGATCAAAAAAAAGGCCTCGGGATACAAACGCGTTCTCGTCGTGGAAATGAACCTTGGTCAGTATATCCATGAAATAAGGCGCATATTATCCAATCATTCCGTTGGATTTCTGGGCCAGATGGATGGTAATCTCATAACTCCATCCCAAATCGAGGAGTTCATTACAAATGCATAGTTTTATCGACAGTTCCAGACCGCCGGCCTATTGTCCTGGCTGCTCCCACGAAGTGGTGACACGTGCCCTGGATAAAGCCTTTTTGCAGATGGGCCTCCACCAAAACCAGGTCGTCATTGTCAGTGACATCGGTTGTTCAGGGCTTTTTGACATCTTTTTCAAAACCCATGCATTTCATGGCCTCCATGGCCGGGCATTGACATATGCCACCGGCATCAAACTGGCTCGGCCTGATCTTCATGTGGTGGTTACCATGGGGGATGGCGGTCTGGGCATCGGTGGCGCCCATCTGCTTAGCACTTGCCGACGAAACATCGACATCACATTGCTGATCCTCAACAATTTCAATTATGGCATGACCGGGGGGCAATTTTCGGCCACCACACCACCAGATGCCCTGGTGGGTTCAGGCTTTCTTAACCAGATAGAGAAACCCATGGACGCCTGCAGGGTCATGCGCGCAGCCGGAGCAAGTTATGTTACCCGGATTTCTGCTTACCAGAGTGATCTTTCAGCAGAAATGGAACAGGCCATTCGATTCAATGGTTTTTCCGCCATGGATATCTGGGGCATCTGCCCGGGGCGTTACGCCCGCCGGAATAAAACCACTTTCAAGACCATCCAGGCTGCCATCGAGAGCCTGCCCCCCTTTCACGGGCCAGTCCCGGAAAACTTTCGGGAAGAGTACGGTGAGCATTACAGGCAAAAGGCTTCCATGCAGAAACCATTGCCGGCACCCATGGAAGTGGCTAAAAAGTTTCCAGCTCTCTTTAACGACCGGAAAGAGATACTGATTCTGGGAAGCGCCGGGCAACGAATCGTTACCGCCGGTGAGATATTGTCCTATGCCGGACTCACAGCCGGGCTCCATGCAACCCAGAAAAATGATTACCCGATTACGGTTCTAAGGGGGCACTCGGCCTGTGAGGTGATATTGTCCCCAGATAAAATAGATTACGCAGGCATCACAGCACCAGATGTTATACTGGCATTAGGGCAGGAAGGTATCGATCGGAAAAAGGCGCTATTCAGTAACTGCAGGGAGGACACCTTCGTTCTGGTGGATTCAACGGCTGAAATACCGGATTGTCGCGGGACAATACTATCCATAGACTTCAAGGGGAAAAAGATCAAACGCCAGGACATGGCCATGGCGGCATTGAGCCTCCTTGCACAGCAACAACGCTTGATCAATCCGGACATGCTCGAGGCTGCTCTGAGTATTCGATTCAAGGGATCCACATTGGACAGGGTGTTGGCGCTCGTTAGGCATTTCGCAATAGTAGAAAATAATGGTTAGGGATAAATCAGGTCATTTGTTTCACGTCATTCATCGTCATTTACTTCGTGACATTCATTGTCTCTGTCAGCCTTGAGCAACAATGAATGTCACGCGCAGTGCAAATGACAACCAAAGGTTAAATGACTCTCGGGAAGGAGACAAAATGTTTTACGACAGCATGATGACCGATGCGGAAAAGGCCATCCAGGCAGAAGTCAGGGCTTTTGTGCGCGATGACGTGTCCCCTGATTTGATTCGTGCCATGGATAAAGATGAGATTGAATACCCACGTGAATACGTGGAAAAACTGGCCGAAAAAAACCTTCTCGGTCTGCGCTTCGATCCTAAATGGGGTGGGCGCGGTCTGCCCTGGACCGCTGAAGTCATTGCGGAAGAGGAAATCGGTGTCTTGGGAACCGCCTTGGGATGTGCATTTGTAATGCCCTCCATCGTCGGTGAAGCACTGCACGTATTTGGAACCGAGACCCAGAAAGAAAAGTTTCTCAAACCAATTTTGCAAGGCAAATGCATCTGTGCTGAAGCACTGACAGAACCGAGAGGTGGTTCAGACTTTTTTGGTGCCACCACAACAGCAGCTTTGAAAGACGATCATTTCATCGTCAATGGTCAAAAACGTTTTGTCGTGGGTGCCACCGAAGCCGATGTTTTTCTTGTTTACTGCCGAACCAACTTTGACGAGAATGCCCACAAGTATGAACGGATCAGTGCCTTGCTGATCGAACGGGGTCCGGGAGTGGAAACCGAATATCAGTACGGTCTCATGGGCACCCGGGGCGGCGGTACCGGACGTCTCGTCTTCAGGAATGTCCGCGTACCTAAAGAGAATCTCATCAGCGATATGAATACCGGTTCCCTGGTTTTTCACCAGATGATGATTCCGGAACGTCTGACCTCTGCTGCGGCAAGCCTGGGTGTCCGTGCAGGACTCGATCTTGCTTTGCGTTACAGCGACAAACGCTTTGCTTTTGGAAAGACCATTCGCAAGTATCAGGGCGTCAATTTTATGGTGGCGGATGCCATTACACAACTGGACGCCGCCCGGGCCATTGTTTATATGGCGGCTCGCGCAGTGGACACCGGGGCATCCAATGCGAGGAGACTTGTCAGTGAAGCCAAGAAATTTGCCACGGACGCTGCCTGGAAAATTGCCAACAAGGCCATGCAGATCATGGGTGGCATCGGATACACAGAGGTATATCCCATCGAAAAAATAGTGAGAGATATCCGTCTGACCCAGATATGGACCGGTACCAATGAAATCATGAGCCTGCTGATCCAACATGAATACTACCGTGAAATTCTCTCATCACCTGCAGCGATGCGAAATGTTGAAATGGATGCCAGAGGAGCCGATGGTGGCCCGGAAAAATGTTTCACAGACGAAGACATGTGGCGGGTGCATGGGGATTAAAAAACAGGGTTCGAGGGGTCAAGGATCCAAGGGGCCCAGGGTAGCTGACAGCTATCAGCGGGCAGCAGCACAGCTTCCAAGCATCATAGCGTCCCACAGCATACAGGTAAGCCATAAGCTTTAAGCTATAAGCAGCTTACAGCTTACAGCTTACTGCTTATAGTTTATGGTTTATAGCCTCATAGAATCCACAAAAACAGCTTTATGGGTAAAAGGGAAAAAACTGGCCATGTTTGAAAATATCATAGAAAAACGCATCATGTGGGGCGATCTCGATGCGTTGGGCATTGTATTCTACCCGCGCTACTATGAATGGATCGATGGTTGTGCCCATCAGTTTTTCGAAGCCATTGGTATTCCCCACGACCAAATGTGGGAAAAACATGGTATTGTTTTTGGTCTGGCGGAAACGCAATGTCGTTACAAACAAGCAGGTCGCTACCACCAGAAGATCACTATTGGAACCCGACTCGCAGAACTGAGTACTAAAGGCCTTACACTGAATCACAGCATCAATAACGAAGAGGACGGAAGCATCATGCTGATCGCTATAGAGAAACGTATCTGCTTGGATGCAAGGGATAGGCATGATTTAAAGATAAAGACAATACCCAAAACAGTTTATAACCTGCTTGAAAAGGCATTGCATGAAACGGGCTGATTTACGGGTATCGTATCATGGTTGTCATCGATACAGTCTTTTGATCGAACATCATCCTCGTATAAAAATGCAATACGTGATCTTACTTGTCCGAGATAAAGGCACGACAGGGAACAACTCGCGATCAAGCGCGCCTATATGGTGTAAAGCACCACTAAGCACTGGGTGACTTGGCTGGAAAGGTTTTTTAGTTTGTGGGGAACATCTGAATTGAAATGGATGGACTCACCGGTTTTAAGTACATTGGTTTTGGTGCCCAATGTAAATTCAAGCTCGCCCCTCATTACAAAAATGAACTCTTCTCCTTCGTGTTTGTAAGCAACCGGTTTGTGGGCTAGATGGGGTTCGATGGAGATCATAAAAGCCCTAAGATGACTGTTTTCTGCATCCGGTGTTAAGGTCGTATAACGATAATTCTGGGTGCGCTGAATATAAGCCTGGGTACGTTGATCACGGATAGTCGCCTTTTCCTCCTGATTCAGGAAGGTCCCAGGATCTACCTGCAATGCTTGGGCCATACGCATGATGAAGCCAACAGGTGGTGACATCTGATCTGCTTCGACCTGGTTGACAAAATCAGGGGTCTGACCCGTTTTAAATGCCATTTCATCCACTGACCAGTTGCGCGCTTCTCGGAGCCGCTGAACCAGAGCACCAAAGCCACTGCTTGGCACACTCTCGGCATCGTCAAGATAACAGGCGGCATCAGCCAGACGCCGCATGGTTATTTGTTTAATCCTCTGAGTTAAGACGGGTAATATTGCGGCAGCATCTGCTATGATACCGATGTCAGCTACCTGAAATATGGGTGCAGCAGGATCACGGTTGATGGCCACGATCAATTTAGCGTCCATGATACCGGCAGTATATTGCATCGCTCCGGAAGTCCCCACCGAAATCAACAATTCGGGTCGGATGGTTTTACCGGTTTGCCCAATGAGTCGTTGTTCATCCACCCAATGATGACGCACTGGCGGTCGTGTTGCTCCTACTTCGCCTCCTAAAGCGGCTGCCAGGTCCCTTATCGCGCCAAAGCCACGCATATCACCCATACCGGCACCGCCTGTCACGACAATTTGGGCTTCTTCCAGACGTCGGCTCTCTAGACAACCCTGCGATCGTCTTAACAAGGTCATGCCTGGATTGATGTTTACCTGCTTGGGTAAAACCTTTTCGATACGTCCCTTTCGAGACACTTCGGGCTTTGGTTTTTCCCCATGGGGTCGAACCGTAATCAGGGTTGTAGGCCATCCTTTGGCAGGCGAAATATCTGCCAGGATTTGACCTCCCCATGCAGGGCAGCGTCCCACAATTTGTCCGGCATCAAATACCAGTTCATCACATTCGGCAATCAAACCGGCTTGACACTTCTGTGCACAGATGGCTGATATTTCACGACTAAATTCATTTAAAGGAACAAGCACCAACCATGGGGTTTTGGATGTAATCATTTCGGTCAGCACTTGGGCGTAGGTATCCGTGCGGGGGGGCGCCAGATGGGGGTGCTCTACACAATAGACCGCATGGACCCCAAAGGAAACAGCTTCAAGGGCGGCATCATTTAGGGTGAGGCAGGTATTGTTGTCGATGACGCCTCTTGTGTCCTCATCCTGATGCGAGTCACCCATCAAAATCATGGATAGCGTGCTTGGTATGCTTGCCGCTAGCCTCAATGCCTTGGCCAGCACAATCAGACTCTGCTGCCAGTAGCGTCTGCTGCGCAAATCACCTAAAATCCAAATATTCTTTTCAGTCATAATAAGCTATTGGTGGTTCAATTGGTCCGCTATCTTCTTTTGAGCATCGAAATTTAACTAATTATAGGGATGGCTATGCTGAATTTAAGGGTTGTTCTGTCAGGCCAAAACACCCGCCTTATTTAAATGCGTTATCAATTCTTCCATCTGCACTTGAGCATCACCTTCAAGCATTATACAATTGCGATCGCGCCTGAGCTTTTTTAGTGCCACAACACGTGTGGGTGATCCCGCCAAACCGACATCCTCTGTTGCAAGATCCAGATCGGTTAGTGACCATTCCTCAATGTTAATGCGATCAAATACCTCCGATAAGCTATCGAGCCCAATGGAACGGGGTGCATAGGCATGTTGATTGATACTAGCAGACCACGGCGATGACAAGCGCCAGGTTTCCTCCCACTCATCCATACCACGCTCCACAGTCCAGTCTCCAACCTGACCTTCAAATTGTTTGACCCCGCTGATAAAAGGCACTTCCAAGAGGGTTGCTGTCTGGGGGCCCACCTGGCCTGTATCACTATCGGATGTACGGGTACCGAAAAACAATAAATCAAATTTTCCGATCCGTTTGACTGCCGCAGCTAAGACCCTGGATGTCACAAGGGTATCAGAGCCTTTAAGGGCTGGATCACTAATCAGAATACCACGATCCACACCCATGGCCATGGCTTCTGCCAGGGCTTCACCGCTGATGGCCGGGCCCATGGTTATGGCAGTGACACTACCCTTGTTATATTCCTTCATTTGTAGGGCTGCTTCAAGGGCAGGCCAATCAAACGGATTGAGCTGACTGTTTTGCGGCGAGCGTTTCACAACACCGCTGGGAGCTCCCGTGACCACCGATTTGATGCAAACAATAATATGAAAGGTCATTTCTCCTCCAGTCAAGACCTATATCCCGTAAAATCCAAGACTGCTAAACACTTTATTTTTCATGCAATATGTAAGTCAGACATTATTTCTTTTTGTGCTTCACGGGCTATAACCATACGATGAATTTCTGAAGTACCTTCGTAAATTCTCGTCACACGGGCATCACGATAATATCGCTCGACAGCATATGCCTTGGAATAGCCATAGCCGCCATGGATTTGAACCGCTAAATCGGTCACCTTGCCGGCAGCTTCGGCAGCAAACAGCTTGGCTTGAGCCGACGCTTTTGTGAAGGTCTGATGTTGGTCTTTCAACCAGGCAGCCCGATAGATCATCATACGGGCTGCATCCACCTGTGTAGCCATATCGGCTATCATCATTTGAATGACCTGATGTCGTGACAAGGGTACACCAAACTGCTGACGCTGGTTGGCATAGCGTATGGCCTCTTCCATTGAAGCCTGGGCAATACCCAAGGCCTGCGCCGCAATACCTATCCTGCCTGTATCCAAAGCCACCAAACCGATTTGTAGCCCAGTTCCGGATTGACCCAATAGATTCTCCTTGGGTACACAGCAGTCATATAGACGGATTGAACTGACTGGATTGGCCCGCACGCCGCAGAGATCCTCCAAATCGCCAACGACAAAACCGGGCGTACCCCTCTCCACAACCACCACACTGATACCCTTACGACCAGCCGCTGGGTCAGTACGTGCAAAAATTAAACAGATATCGGCCACTCCGCCGTTGGTGACAAATACCTTGTTGGCATTCACCCGATAGTGATCTCCCTCTTGTATGGCTGTAGCCGATATCCCTGAAGCATCCGAACCGGCATTTGGCTCGGTAAGACAAAAGGCGCCAATCTTTTGTCCCCTGGCCAATTCTGACACCCAGCGTTGCTGCTGTTCCGCAGTTCCAAAAGCCATGATGGGAAATACAGCTACACTGTTGTGAACGCTCAAACAGAGACCAATGGCAGCACTTATACGAGACACTTCCTCGATAATAATCGCATAGCTTAAGCTATCCAATGCAGCACCACCCAATTCTCTGGATGCTTGAATACCGAAATACTTCAAGGGCCCCATTTTTTCAATCACTTCCCATGGGAAGCGAGCTTCTTGATCGATCTGAGCTGCGATGGGGCTGAGCTCTCGATCACAAAAAGATCGCACGCTGCGGCGCAGAATTCTGTGTTTTGCAGTCAGAAATGGTTCGGTCATGAATATCCTTCATCAACTTTGAACAAAAATAGTGAGCCCATTCTACACGGGTTCTCCCTTTCGGCAGTGCTTCCCATGCTCCGGGGGCCCTTCGATATAATATTCTTCATGGGGGACTTAGAGAATTTGGCTCAGAAAAAGCTTGGTCCGATCATGCTGGGGGTTGTTAAAAAATTCATCAGGCGTGTTGCCCTCCACAATTTTTCCGTAATCCATAAAGAGCACCCGGTGAGCCACGCTCTTGGCAAATCCCATTTCATGGGTCACCACGATCATGGTCATGCCTTCCGTGGCAAGATCGATCATGACATCCAAAACCTCTTTGATCATTTCAGGATCCAGGGCTGATGTGGGTTCATCAAAAAGCATCCCCTTGGGTGCCATGCACAGGCTCCGGGCAATGGCCACCCGCTGTTGCTGTCCACCGGAAAGCTGACCTGGAAATTTTTTGGCCTGCTCGGCAATTTGAACTTTTTCCAGGTAGTACATGGCGGTCTCTTCGGCCTCTTTTTTGGGAACTTTGCGCACCCACATGGGACCGAGGGTAAGATTTTCGACAATGGTCAGGTGCGGAAACAGATTGAAGTGCTGGAACACCATACCAACTTCCGTGCGCACCTTTTCAATGTTTTTCAGATTATTGCTCAACTCGATGCCGTCCACGATAATCTTGCCACGCTGATGTTCCTCAAGCCGGTTGATACATCGAATGAGAGTGGATTTTCCCGAGCCCGAAGGTCCGCAGATGACAATCCGTTCCTTTTTCTGAACGGTCAAATCGATATCCTGAAGAACATGAAATTCACCGTACCATTTGTGCAACTGTCTGATTTCGATGATGGCGTCTTCGGACAATTGGTCTTCTTCTACGATTGCTGTTTCATTCATGTTGTGCCTTTCTTCAACACCATGGTAGGAGAAAAGGATTCACGGGGTCGAAAATCCATATGCTGGTTTTCCGAGGATAGAAAATATTATGACACGCTTCCGACTCCCGACATTTTTCGCTTTGCCGCTCCTGGTTTCCCATTATCCATAGAGACTTTTTTTGAGTCTGCAATTTTATAGCCCATTGGAAAGTAAAGAGTCCTGGCCCAGAGGACCAGGCTTTGGGTTGCCCCTAGAAGGGGCTTTATCACAAAACATATGAACCAGAGAATTCAGAAGACAGAAGTCAGGAGACAGAAGAACTTAGATGTCGCTTCGCTCCTACAACGTTATCTTCTTTTTGACTGAGCCGAAGGCGAATCCATTATTCTGAATTCTGAATTCTGACGCCTGGATTCCCTTTCGAACTGTTTCAGGCAAAGCCAATGGTCTATGACCTAGCCCAAAGGACCCAATTTTAACTGAGGGAATAAATTATTCCTTCTTCTCTTGAACCCTTGGCTCCTGTAATTCTTGAACCCATACGTTTTATAACCCTGTATCCAGTTCTTTTTCCAAACGCCTGCTGTAACTGGACATGAAGTAACAACATCCAAAGTAAATCAGCGCCACGAAAATATAGAGTTCCGAAGAAAACGCCATCCAGTTGGGATCGGACAACACCGACTGGGTGGTCTTGAGCAGATCATACAGGGCAATGATGACCACCAGGGATGTATCTTTCAAGGCCGATATGAGCTGGCTCACGGTCGGAGGTATCACAATCTTAAGCGCCTGAGGCAGAATTACCAGACGCATGGTCTGGTAGTAATTGAGCCCCAGGGAATCGGCAGCCTCGTACTGGCCTTGTGCCATCCCCTGCAATCCACCACGAACCACTTCTGCAATATAAGCCGCAGTAAACATAATGATGGCCACCTGGGCCCTCAGGATGACATTCACTGTAACGCCTTCCGGCAGGAACAGTGGAAAGACAATGGATGACATAAACAGAAGGGTGATCAATGGCACACCCCGGATCATTTCAATATACAAAATACAAAGGGTTTTGATGGCCTGCATCTGGGACTGCCGCCCCAAGGCAAGCAAAACGCCTAATGGGTAGGCTGCGGTCAGGCCAAAAACCGACAGCATGAGGGTCAATGGGAGTCCTCCCCACTGGGTGCTTTCAACGGCCGCCAACCCTAGAATACCCCCCTTCATGAGGAGTCCCATGATGACCAGACCGGCTATCCAGGCATATAGCAAGGACTTGTTCCAGTGCCGTCTGTCCCGGCTGTAGAAAAGCAAACCCACCAGAAGAATCATGGCCAATAGCGGCCGCCACTGCGATTCGTAGGGGAAAAACCCGAAAAGAATAAAACGGATATTGGCTGGTATCACAGACCAGCAGGCACCTTCCCCGCTGCGGCAAGCTTCGCTTGATGTGTACCAATGGCTATCGATGAAGGCCCACCGAACAAAGGGCGGAACGACCTGCCACAAGATGTAAAGAACGATTAAAGTCAGAATCGAATTTAAGATATTGTTAAACAGGTTAGCCCGTATCCATCCGACAACACCCACGCTGGTTGCCGGCGGTTTGACTTCCTCTATCGATTCTGTTGTGGCTGTTTCATTCATATTTATAGTCACTTAGCTGATCAGGCTGTAGGCTGTTAGTTTGCGCGGATCTGATTGCCATCAGCCACCCTTGAATCCTTGTATCACCCTCGATCCCATGGACCCTTGTTGTTTACCGCTCCACCAACTTCATTTTCTTGTTATACCAGTTCATAAAGGCTGATGTGAGCAGACTCAAGGTCAGATACACGATCATCATCAGGGCCACACCCTCGATGGCCTGACCGGTCTGGTTGATGGTTGTGCCAGCCACGGAAACAAAGTCCGGATACCCAATAGCCACAGCCAGAGAGCTGTTTTTGGTCAGGTTCAGCATCTGGCTGGTCAAGGGCGGAATGATGACCCGCAAGGCCTGGGGTAGGATCACTAGATTGAGAACAAAGGCCGGCTTGAGTCCCATGGCCATGGCCGCCTCGGTCTGCCCTTTGCTCACCGATTGAATCCCGGCCCGGACCACTTCAGCTACATAGGCCGCCGTATATAGAATCAGTCCCAGCAGAAGTGCAGTAAACTCAGGGCTGATGTTTCTTCCACCGACATAATTAAACCCTTTCAGAACAGGGACGTTCATGGCCGTGGGCGCTCCACCCAATGCCCAAGTCAACAGAGGAATTCCCACCAGAACAGCCAATGAAACCCGAAATGCAGGGAACAACTGCCCCGTTCTCTCCTGTCTGGCCCTGGCCCAGCGTCGCAAAAAATAGATACCGATACATGCCACAACCAGTGCAATGGCCATGTACTTGTGGATCGGGTGTGATTCAGGTATTCCAAAAACCAGCCCGCGATTGCTCAAAAAGACACCCATGATCGGATTCAAAGCTTGTTTGGGTGAGGGCAGGATGTTGTAAAAAAAAGCATACCAGAAAAAAAGCTGAAGGAGCACAGGAATATCCTGGAAAAGTTCGATATACCACCCGGCAAACTTTGATACGAGCCAGTTGGAGGACAATCGGGCAACACCGATAACGGTTCCCAAAAGGATACTGATAACAATCCCAACAAACGAAACGATCAGCGTATTTAAAAAGCCCACCACCAGGGCACGTCCGTATGTGTCGGCAGCGGAATAAGCTATCGCCGATTCCCCTATTTCAAAGGCCGCCTCTTTTTGCAGAAACCCGATACCGGTGGCAATGGATTGTTTTTCTAGATTGGTGAGCGTATTTGACAGCAGGTAAAAGGCTAGCAAACCCACTATCAGAAGCGTTGCGATCTGGAACAGCACCGACCGCTTTTTGGGGTCGTTGTAAAACGGGATCGCTTTAGAAGCTGGATCCGCTTGGGTGCTTTTCGGGTTTGTTTGCATATGGTCTCACCATAATAGCGTGACGCGATTTTATGAGACGCGCGGTTATACCCCATGAGCGGCACTTCTGCTCCAGCTTTTCCGCGCTGCAGCAGAAGTGTTTAATTTAAAAACGTAATCTTATTTACGCTTACTTGAAAGGCGCTGAATACAGGAGGCCGCCATCGGTCCAAAGCGCATTCAAGCCGCGTTCGATACCTAGGGTCGTGTTGACACCGACATTTCTCTCAAATATTTCCCCGTAGTTGCCAACCTGCTTGATGATATTGTAGGCGAATTTCTCATCCAGACCCAGGGCCTTGCCATTGCCCGGAGTAACCCCGAGAAACCGCATGATCTTAGGGTCTTTGCTCTTGAGCATTTCGTCGACATTCTGAGAGGTGATACCCAATTCCTCAGCATTAATCAAAGCCAGGACACTGTAGTTGACAACGTCTTTCCACTGATTGTCGCCATGACGAACAGCCGGCGCCAGCGGTTCTTTTGAAATGATCGTGGGCAGGATTATATAATCCTGGGGGTTCGGAGCCACGGCACGTGTGCCGGCCAATTGGGATGCATCCGATGTCAAGACATCACATCGCCCGGCAAAAAAGGCCTTGGCCAGTTCAGCGGTATTTTCAATAACCACAGGGCTCATTTTCATTCCGTTGGCCCTGAAGTAATCAGCAACATTCAACTCGGTTGTGGTGCCTGGAAGCACACATACGGCAGCGCCATCCAGTTCCTTGGCGTCTTTTACACCCAGCTTCTTGGGGACCAGAAATCCCTGGCCATCATAGTAATTGACTTGCACAAAATCGAGACCCAGAGCGGTATCGCGACCAAGAGTCTGGGTGCAGTTTCGCGTTAGCACATCGATTTCACCGGACTGAAGCGCCGTAAAACGCGTTTTGGCCGTGAGTGGGGTGTATTTGACCTTGTCGGCATCACCAAAGACTGCCGCGGAGATGGCTCTGGCGGTATCTACATCAAGCCCTCTCCACACACCTTTATCATCAGCCTTACCAAATCCAAAAAGGTCACCATTGACCCCTGCCTGAATAAAACCCTTGGCTCTGACATCCTGGAGTGTTCCTGCCATAGCAACACCGGTCATGGCAATAATAGCAAACATAATGAGACAAATCTTTAGTCCTTTCATCAGACAGTCCTCCTTCTTCCAAAAAAGTTAGGTTACGCGAAAGAACAATGACACCTGTTTTAGCAGGGGTGCCCTCATCCTTGATCCCATACGCTCCTGCATACTGAAAACCCGTTTTTGGTCGTTCAACGGTTGCAAGCCTCATTAAAAAATAACCAATATAAAATAATTACACAAAGGCTTCTGATATTGCAAGTAAAAACAATTTTCTTGTGGCTTACAAATACATTGCAACGTGATTTGACGGCTTTTCCTTGACAACCCCGGTGGTTCTTTTTAGTTTGTTGAAGTAGAAGAGATTGAGATGATCTTTTATGTGGGCTTTGGTTTAACCCGACAATTTCACAAAACTTAGTCTTTATACCGCTTGTCATAATAATATTCCGAAAATGGGATGGCGGCATAAGGGTTTGCAGCAGAAAAACGGTCCTCAATCGGAACTTTTTCTGACAACCCCTATAGAAAAGACTTGCAAATAAGGAGATGTCACACATGAAACAGCACAAATCAAACTTGGGAACCCTGTTTGCTGCCCTCATCATTCTACTCATACTGGCTGCCTGTGCAAAACCGTATCATTTCTATGTCAAATACAATTTGGTGGAATCAGGTATTGGTTTAAAAGATAAAAAGGTTTTCCTGACGGTCCTTGATGAAAGGGATTCAGTAGATTTTCTCTCCCAAAAAGCCAGAAACGAATTCGACCTGTGGGATGGCAGGTATGCCTTGTACCACACCCCCAAAAAACCAAAAGGCAATATTGAAACCTATCCGCTCAGCGGTTTGATTGAAGCCGCCATGAAAATGCGCCTGGAAAACATGGGAATCACGGTTGAGACGGAAAAAAAGGATGACACACCCCTCTTTGAGGTGACTCTCAATAATTTTTTCCTTGATTTAAAAGACCGCACATGGCTATCGGATTTCAGCTATGCGGTCAAACTGACCCTGGATAATCAGAAAACAGCCCGGGAGAAGGTGTCCGGCCAGGCGGAACGCACCAAAATCATGGGACGGGGTGCCGGCGAAATCCTGGTGGGAGAAATATTTACAGAAAGCCTCAACAAGCTTGATATCGTAAAACTATTTAAAAATGCCGGCATTGAGTAAGCCCTAACGTTGCAAAAGCCTGAGGGCTTCAGAGATAGGGTATCCCGGCAAGAAAGGACTACTCCAATGAACAATCAAGTCGTTATTACGCTGGCCTGCGGAACCGACAATCCCAATCGCGCCACTCGCGCCATTTTTCTCGCAATGGTGGCACATCAGGAAGGAAAACAGGTAACTTTGTTCCTCCTGGACGAGGCAGTCTATCTGGCACGCAAGGGCGTTGCAGATCACATTCGTTCCGCCACAGGGGATGCGGCAGACGATCATTTGGCCTACCTGGAAGCCCATGAGGTCCCGATACTGGTGTGTACACCCTGTGCCGCCACACGGAAAATTGATGAAAAGGATCTTCTGGCCAATGCGCGTCTGGCCGGTGCAGCAGAATTGATCCGGCTGGCATGTGATGCAACGGTCATCAGTCTTTAGACCGGGTACAGTCGTTTTTGCACCTGAGGAAAAATAGGGTGGTGAAGCAATACCTTCGGGTTGGAAACCTGGAAAAATGACACGCAAACCTGGACCTGCACTTGTGGGAAAGGTTTGGGCGGTTTGGAAAACCAATATGGCATTCGAGTCAACGACCACCTGTGAAACGGGTGGCTTGGATTTCCCCCTTTTTTGGAGAAATCCAAAGGAGACGGCACGTCTTTGCAAGTTCAGGTTCGGAACCGCGTGCCAAGCACGCGGTTTTTAGAACAACAAATCGCATATAGGGGTTGTCAGAAAAACGTTCCGATTGAGAACCGTTTTTCTGCTACAAACCCTTATGCCGCCATCCTATTTTCGGAACATTATTATGACAAGCGGTATAGCGGCTTTTTCGAATCATACCACGATAAGATCAGCCGCATTGGGTGATGCCCAATGCGGCTGATTTTATCGTTTCCAGAACATGTAACCGCTGCCCATTAAGGCCACACCGATGGAGAAATCGAGCGCCGCAACGCAAAGCAAGAACACATAGCCATGCTGGGCCCATCGTGAAAGGCTGATCCCCAAAACGATCATGATCATCAAAAAGAAAAAGAAACGTCCCCTGAAAAACTGCCAGATCTTCGGTTGTTTCAGGGATTCGATCCGCAGCAGGTTTTTCCGGCACAATCCACTGAATAAATACCTGGCTTTCAAAGCGCCAAAAACAATTCCGGCCAGGACAACACCCCAAGGCCCAACAGAATCCGGCCTTCGGGCAAACGCTTCCGCCAGCAGAGTCCAACTCTTGATGAGCAGTACAAGCCCACCACCATACCAGATAATACCAGCCAGTGTTTTAAGTGTGCGCGCGGATGTATCAAACATAAAAAGTTTTTTTCCCAGTTCGATGGGAAAAAGGCTCCAATTTAAAGGATGAGCAGCAAGCTTTAAGCCGCCTATGGCTTAGCGCTTACAACTTACGGCTCATTATAAATCAATCTCATAAGCCTTCATTTTACTGAGCAGTGAAGGGTGACTGATCTCCAGCAGCTTTGAAGCCCTCGTTCGATTCCCGTGCGTCTCCTTCAGTGCACGCACAATCATCTTTTTTTCCAGGATCTTCCGTGCATGCTTCAGGGAGAAAATCCGGTCAATCTCTTCATCATAAGCCGGTTCAGGTCTATCTGTCAGGGCCGGTGGCAAAAGTTCCGGTAAAATCTGGTCTTCATCTGAAAGAACCACGGCTCTTTCGATAATATTCTCCAGTTCCCTGATATTACCAGGCCAATGGTAAGCGAGGAGATAGGCAATGGCCGCCGGAGAGGCGGATCGGATGTTCTTTCCCAGCCGCTTGTTGAATCGACCGATAAAGTGATCCATAAGAAGTGGCAAGTCCTCCAGTCGATCTCTCAACGGCGGTAGATGGATACTCAATACATTGAGTCTGTAGAACAGGTCCTCACGAAAATGGCCCCGGGACACTTCATCCTCCAGATTTTTCTGGGTTGCTGCGATAACTCGAACATCCACCCGGTCAGATTTTGTGCTTCCAACAGGCCGGATTTCACTCTCCTGTAAAACCCTGAGAAGTTTCACCTGGAGTGGCATAGGCAACTCTCCGATTTCATCCAGAAAAATAGTTCCCTTGTCCGCCTCCTGAAAAAGTCCTTTCTTGTCTTTGTCCGCACCGGTGAAGGCACCCTTTTTGTATCCAAAAAACTCACTTTCCAAGAGATTTTCCGGAATACTGCCGCAATTCACGGAAACCAGGTTCTGCTCAGATCGGTTTCCAGCCAGGTGAATGCCCTTTGCGATGAGTTCCTTACCGGTGCCGCTTTCTCCGAATATCAATACAGTGGTATTGTATTGTGCCACTTTTTCCACCAGCTTAAAAACTTCCTTCATGGTGCTGCTCTTACCGATCATATTCCTGAAACGATAATTCTCTTCAATATGCGATATCCTCTCTCGCAATCGTTGATTTTCACTTTTCAGGCGCTCCCGCTCTTCTGCTTTCTTCAGCGTCATCTGGACTTCATCGGCCTTAAACGGTTTGGATATGTAGTCGTAAGCCCCGTTCTTCATGGCGGCAATGGCAGTTTCAATACTGCCGTATGCAGACATCATGATGATGGTGCTTTCACATTTTCTTTTATTGGCTTCCTTCAGGAAAGTCATTCCATCCATATTCGGCATTTTGATATCACAGAGAACAAAATCAAAATCGGTCTCATCCATCAACGACAGTCCCTGCTGACCATCCCCGGCTGTTTGTACCGTATATCCAAATTGATTCAGCATGGCTGTAAGCATGTGCCGCATATTTTCTTCATCATCGA
>JAHEIB010000016.1:0-3026 GCA_024639645.1 Deltaproteobacteria bacterium | reverse complement strand
TCAAAATCGGTCTCATCCATCAACGACAGTCCCTGCTGACCATCCCCGGCTGTTTGTACCGTATATCCAAATTGATTCAGCATGGCTGTAAGCATGTGCCGCATATTTTCTTCATCATCGATGATGAGGAGGCGCTTTTTCTTGTCTGATTCATTTGTTTCATTCATTGTATTCACCAAATTATCTCCTCGATACGGCTAAATAAAAAGTACGCTGTCATTTGCGCTACGCGTGCCAAAAAAAATAGTTTTAGGTGTTACGTTTTAAGTTTTAGATGGGCCAAAGGTACGGGTTAACAACAGCAAACTGTATAACTCTTGTCTATAAGACGAGGGATTTCAACCATCTCTATGCGGAACACTAAAAGCGAACCTAAAACCTAAAACTTAAAACCGTACACCATGAATCATATTACATTCTGTTTTGTTAAAAAATAAATATCTCGAATTTATAAAAATGAAGAATTAGCTTGCCAAGGGCAGAGTGATTGTCATCGTCGTCCCCTGCCCTTCCATACTGTGAGCTTTTATCTTTCCCCCCATTGAATCGACGATCATGAAACAGACATAGAGTCCTAAACCCGTCCCCTTGCCGGGAGCTTTGGTTGTAAAAAAAGGATCAAAGATATTGTCCTGTACCTTTTTAGTTATCCCGGGGCCATTATCGATGAACAGGACATCGATACTTTTTGTATTTTTTTTCTTCTGATCCAGAATTGTTTCGCTGACTTCACTCCTGATTTCGAGTTTACCTTGTTTTTTCTCACCATCAGCGGCAATGGCATCTGCCGCGTTGATAACGAGGTTCAAAAACACCTGTCGCAACTGATTCGGATCTGCCAACACCTGATCTGATTCGGCTTTAAGGGAAAGTGTCAGTTCAATATTCGACATGAGTGGCTGCACATTCAAAACATTTGCAATATCATCGATTACCTCGTGGACGGATACGACACTCGAATCTATAGCCAGGGGTCTCGATAAATCCAGTAACTGCCGGATCACGGTGTCCATCCGGTTGATTTCTTTTTCTGTTCTTATAATGTAATCCAGTTTTTCCTGCTTGGGAACATCCTCTTGTTTGAGCAATTCCAGGTATCCCATAATGATACCGATGGGATTGCCGATCTCATGGGCGATACCTGAAGAAAGCCTACCCACAGAGGCAAGTTTTTCTGCGCGAATGATTTCTTCCTGGGCTTTGTTAAGCTCGGTATTGGTTTTTTCCAGCCTGTTAACGGCATCCTGCAACTTGGTCTTGTCTTCTGTAATCCGACGGGTCATGCTGTTCAAAGATTTTGATAATACCTGTAACTCATTGTCCTGTTTCCGAACCGGGAAAAAAGCCCCATCGGTTTCCTGGTAATTTTCCGCTCTTTTGGCCAGTCTTTCGATGGGTTCTAAAAATATCTTAAAAAGACGATGAAATCCGATGAATGTCAGAATAACGATATTAATAAAAAGATAGATGAAAACATATTTTTGCGCGTTACGAAGCTCCTGATACAAGGTTTCCAAATTCCGGGTAAGACTCATACCGCCAATGACCCGCCCCCCAACCATCAACGGCGTGGAATAAACAAATTTTTCCCGTTGCCACCAGTATACCCCCCATACGGATCCTGAAAATTCAAGACTGGATTGTTTTGATTCGATGGCCTTGTTAACAACTTTTTCCAACTGATGGTCTTGAACACAATTCTCGCCAAATAACAAAACAGCAGAATTGTCGTGCAACTGTATACGGCTGCAGGATATGCCATTGTCGCTGAGCACGTTCAAAAACTTATTTTTTAACTGAGGGGAAAAAAGATCGGCTGAAAGAACCTTTTTGTTGATCAGATAATTCTCGATCATGGAAACCAGCAGGCTGCATTTGTTTACTTCAGTCTGGATAGCATGTTTCTGAAATGTTCTGACCGCGACAAAATCGACGAGAATCATGCCGATAAACAATAAAACGGCCATGCTGATAATAACATTGCTTTTTAAGGCCCGAGCAAACATGATAATCCAGTATTCGAGAAATAGAGACGATGTTTAGAGAAATTATCACAACTGCAGAATTTATGCAATTTAGTCTTTAAACTATAAGCCGTAAGCAATAAGCAATAAGCTGCTTACGGCTCATAGCGTATAGCTCAACTTTCGGGTTTCATCAAAGATAAAGCAAAATGGGTGATCCAATGGCGATTTGCGCTGTTTGGCCGCCTAGGGCACCTTTATGAAAACATAACCATTTATCAGCCATTCCTGTTTTACCATATGGCTATCGCTGATGTTAGGGGCCTTGCAGCGAATTCGCAAAGCGCCAGGGGATTATTCATGTCGCGTTCGCTGAACCACGAAAGTTGAATTTCAGCTTATACCTAAAAATAAAAAAGCCCGAAGTTTATAAAACTTCGGGCTTTTTGAAAGATTCTCGGCAGCGACCTACTCTCCCACACAGTCGCCCATGCAGTACCATCGGCGCAGAAGAGCTTAACTTCCGTGTTCGGGATGGGAACGGGTGTTTCCTCTTCGCTATCGCCACCGAAAAACCGTAAATTCGATCGCATTAAGATATGAGTACATAAAAACGTTCAGATTGAATATTAAAGATATGACTAAGCCGCACGACTTATTAGTACCCGTAAGCTGAACATATTACTATGCTTGCACATCGGGCCTATCAACCTTGTAGTCTTCAAGGAGTCTTCAGTTTTACTGGTTTCCCAGTAAAAGGGATATCTAATCTCGAGGTTGGTTTCCCGCTTAGATGCTTTCAGCGGTTATCCTTTCCGAACTTAGCTACCCAGCGATGCCGCTGGCGCGACAACTGGAACACCATTGGTTCGTCCATTCCGGTCCTCTCGTACTAGGAACAGATCCTCTCAAATATCCTACGCCCACGAAAGATAGGGACCAAACTGTCTCACGACGTTTTAAACCCAGCTCACGTACCACTTTAATTGGCGAACAGCCAAACCCTTGGGACCTGCTTCAGCCCCAGGATGTGATGAGCCGACATCGAGGTGCCAAACCGCC
>JAHEIB010000267.1 GCA_024639645.1 Deltaproteobacteria bacterium | reverse complement strand
GGGACATCCGAAAAGGATTACAGTCCGTACCCATACCAAGAGATTTCAACATCATTTTTGGCGGCGATTACCAGGAACAGCAGAAAGCCTTTCAGGAGTTGTTGATCAGTTTTATACTGGCCATCATTCTGGTCTATATGGTAATGGCATCCCTTTATGAATCGTTGCGCTATCCTTTTGTTGTGATGTTTTCCGTGCCTATGGCCGCCATCGGTGTCATTCTCATGCTTCTTCTTACCCATACAACCTTCAATATCCAGTCCTACATCGGCTGTATCATGCTGGGGGGTATCGTTGTGAACAATGCCATTCTACTGGTGGATCACATCAACCTGCTTCGTCGCCGTGATGGATTTCCTCTCAGAGAAGCCATTGAAGAGGCCGGGAGAAGACGTTTGCGGCCCGTTCTCATGACTGCCGCCACAACGATATTGGCCATGACACCGCTGGCAATGGGTTTGGGTGAAGGGGGAGACGCACAGGCGCCCATGGCCAGGGCAATTATCGGTGGACTGATCAGCTCGAATCTGATTACACTGATCATACTTCCCGCCATCTATACCTTGTTTGAAGGAAAAAAACTGAAAGCAGTGCAGGCGTTGTCATCTAAAGGAACCGAGATGGTGTCCAAAGAAAAACGCCTGGAAGGATCCATGTGAATAAGATGAACTGGTTTAAGAAAAGAAGCGTCTTTATCCTTGCTCTAGCGGTTGCCACACTCCCCTTGTCATGTGTGTTCACGGGACATGAAAAAAAATCAGAAGATAGGTATAGCGCCACATACCTTGATGACATGGATGCTTTTTTAACCGGGGAACCTGGCACTGAAAAAGAAAAGCGGGCATCGATTCCCCTTAGCGGGCCACTTCAGATTTCTTTGAATGACGCCATTTTGAGCACCATGGAAAACAATCCTTCCCTTGTTGTGGAACGCTTCAACCCCCCGATCGTGAATACCTTTACGGATGAGGAAGCGGCGGTGTTCGATCCGGTTTTAGGCGGGGGTGTTTCCATAGAACGCAACGACACCGAGCGTCCAAGCAGTTTTCGCAGCGGTACCGAAGATTCCACCACCGATGTCTACAAGGGCGCCATATCTCTCAAAGAATACTTTCCCACAGGTACCTTTGTCGAACTGGAAATATCCGGCGATGTTGCAGATGCCGATACATATCAGGATCCCTTTGCGAAATCACGCGTGGGTTTATCGCTTACCCAGTCCCTGCTGCGTGGCTATGGCACCGAAGTAAATTTGGCCAGGATTCAGCAATCGAAAATAGAGACGGTCATCAGCCTCTATGAGTTGAGGGGATTCAGTGAAACCCTGGTTGCTCAGGTTGAAAATGCCTATTGGGATTATGCCCTGGCCCAGAGACAAATTGAGATTGTCGAGGAGTCGCTGAAAATTGCCAGTCAGCAACTTGTGGAGACAGAGGAAATGATTCGCGTGGGTGCCATGGCCGAGGCCGAGCTTGCTGCTGTTCAGGCTGAAGTGGCTGCCCAGAAGCAGGCCTTGATCAATGCAAAAAGCGCCCTGGAGTCGAACCGGATTCTCCTGCTGCGTCTTTTAAACCCACCGGGGGAATCTTTCTGGAACAGAGAGATAACGATCGTACGTCCCCCGGCGCTGCCGGATGCAGAACTTGGCGAAATAGAGGAACACGTAGCCGTGGCCAAACGCATGCGACCGGAGATAAATCAGGCCAAACTCGACATACAAAGAGAAGAGCTGGAAGTTGTACGCACCAAAAACGGAATGCTCCCCGTAATGGATCTATTCATCAATCTGGGGAAAACAGGATATGCGGATTCCTTTTCAGGCGCTGTGGACGATTTGCCGGGGGACAATTACGATGTGCTTGTGGGTCTCAATTTTGAACAACCCATCAGAAACCGTAGCGCCAAGGCACAGCGTAGAAGATCGCTCCTCAAGAAGAACCAGGCAGAAAAAATATTGGAAAATTTGTCCCAACTGGTTGAGCTTGACGTGCGCAACGCATACATTGAGGTTAATCGAACCAGGGAACAGATAGCTGCCAGCGCGGCCACAAGAAAATTTCAGGAAGAAAAATTACGGATTGAAACGGAAAAATTCCGCGTGGGGCGTTCCACAAACTTGCTTGTCGCACAGGCCCAAAGGGATCTTCTGCTTAACCGCATCAATGAAGTCAATACGATTGTCGACTATCTCAAGGCGCTTACCAGTTTCT
Organism: Deltaproteobacteria bacterium; assembly: GCA_024639645.1. Taxonomy (GTDB): domain Bacteria; phylum Desulfobacterota; class Desulfobacteria; order Desulfobacterales; family B30-G6; genus B30-G6. The sequence continues at coordinate 918 of JAHEIB010000267.1, read as the reverse complement.
ACCGGCTGGAGGGCTCCCTTCTCGAACGAAGAGGGATTGTGGCTCCCGGCAGGGACCCCGTCGATGATCCCAGGTAAAACTTTTACGGAACTATATACAAAAACAAGGGAATATAGTGACCGCTGGATAATCCCTGTTCGACTGTGAAAAACTCGTTCTAAAGTGGCTGTAATGCTGAACAGAGCCAAAATTTAATGATATTTTTTCATTTTTTTTCAGGTTTAAGCCCATGAGATAATTATCATACTGTTCAGCATAACAGTCACTAAAGAACTCAGACAATTTCACAGCCGCTCAGGGATCACCCATCAGTCTTAGTGCTTTACCTTTGTTTAGTATATAGACCCGTAAATAAAAAAACGAATGAAGGTCGAACATCCAACGTCCAATGTCCAACATCGAATTTTGAATTTAAAAGAGCTATGAGCAAATAACGGCTAACTGTTGCGACAGTTAACATCACCATGCCCAATGCATGATAACAAGATAAGTTAAACAGAAACATTCTGTTATCAGTATTTGTTTTCATTCAACATTGGACGTTCGATGTTGGACGTTCATCTTTTAATAATCATCATAGAATTAGGAGAAATAAAATGCTGGACGCATTATTCAGACCCAAATCCGTAGCCGTCATTGGCGCATCCACCAAAGAACTGTCCATCGGCAACCGGGTCATCCGAAACCTTGTGGAATTTGGCTTCAAGGGGCCCATCTTCCCCATCAACCCCAAAGCAGATGAGGTCAGGGGTATCAAAGCATACAAATCCATTTTGGATGCTCAGGACAATATCGATGTGGTTCACATGGTTATTCCAGCCAAATTCGTTCCCATGGCGGTGGAAGACTGCGGGAAAAAAGGTGTCAAAAACATCATTATCAATTCAGGTGGTTTTTCCGAAATTGGCCCAGAAGGCG
>JAHEIB010000123.1 GCA_024639645.1 Deltaproteobacteria bacterium | reverse complement strand
TCGTTCAGGCAGAAACTTTCGCCAGGCATTGGGTGAGGATCGGCAGAAAGATTGATGCCATTTATATGGGCACCATGAAGCGGCAGATCGATACGGCAGATGCACTGATATCAGCCTATAGAGATGAGCAGATACCCATTCCGGAAATCATTTCGGACAAGGCTTTGGACGAATACGACTCTGCATCGGTTTTCCAGGCCCAGCTTCCCGGAATGATGGATGAGAACCCATCCATTTCCAAGAAACTTGCGGATATATACACAAATAAAAGAACATTTCAGCTTCTGTTTGAGGAAGCCATGAACCGCTGGATCTCAGGTGCTTGCGACATGCCGGGAGTTTTTACGTGGCGTGATTTCAATGACCGGGTGATAAAGGGTGTTCGTCAGATCATGCAGGCCCAGGGGGCTAAAAAGAGACTGGCCCTTTTTACTTCCGGTGGACCCATTTCAGTGGTGGTTCAGGAAGCCCTGAATTTGACGGACAAGTCTGCCATGGCTCTGTCATGGCAGATCATGAATGCATCCATCACCCGTTTCAAATACAATACCCGGGGTTTGGCATTGGCCGGTTTTAACGATATCACGCACCTTGAATTGGAGAATGAAGAAACCCTGCTGACCTATCGTTAGCTTGGGTTTCGCTTTATTATTTCACAAAGCTGGTTAAATTTAATGCAATCGTAAAAGGTCAGAATCAGACGGTTTCGAAAAAAGTTCAAATTCAAGGCATGCAAGTTTTGACATCATGATGCGTACTTGTCGTACGTTGAACGGCAATAGCGAGCGAATCAAATAGATAAAATCCTTACCGAGATGCGAAGCACTGCCGCACGGCAGAACATTCCCTGCAGCTTGCTGCAGGGTACGCTTCAATGATTACGAAATACAGCACAACACAGACGTTGGGCTTTTTACGAGACTGTCAAATTTAATTGGAAGATGAGGAGGTACCATGGATTTTAGTATATCGGAAAAAATGCAAACCATACTCGGGATGATGAAGGAGTTTGTTGAAAAAGAACTCATACCCCTGGAGCCTGAATTTTTAACCAAGAACACCAGCAGCCTGTTGCCCGTCATTGCAGAAAAACAGAAAATGGTTAAGCAGATGGAGTTGTGGGCACCGAATCACCCCAAAGAATTCGGGGGCATGGGTCTTAACCTGGTGGAGCACGGTCTGGTATCAGAAACCTTAGGCGGAAGCATGTTGGGTTTCCTGGTATTTGGGTGCCAAGCGCCAGATGCCGGCAATATTGAAATCCTTCACCAGTATGGAACGGATGAACAGAAAGAAACCTGGCTCAGACCCCTGGTGGATGGACAGATCCGGTCCTGTTTTTCCATGACGGAAGTAGACATGCCTGGGTCGAACCCGGTCATGCTGGATACGACCGCTGTGAAAGAGGGTGACGATTATGTGATCAACGGTCACAAGTGGTACACGTCATCAGCAGATGGCGCAAAATTTGCCATTGTCATGGCCGTTACCGATCCGGATGCCTCTCCTTATATGCGTGCCAGCATGATCATCGTACCCACGGACACCCCCGGGTTCAATCACGTTCGTAACATCCCGGTAATGGGGCATGCCGGGGATGATTATTTCAGTCATGCCGAAATTCTATATCAATCCTGTAGGGTGCCTCAGAAAAATCTTTTGGGACCGGAGGGGCACGGGTTTATCATTGCTCAGGATAGGCTCGGACCTGGGCGGATTCATCACTGCATGCGTTGGATCGGTATCTGCAACCGGGTTTTTGACCTGATGTGCCACAGGGCAATCACCCGTGTGATTGCCCCTGGAAAGACCTTGGCCAGCAAACAAATCATACAGTCATGGATTGCAGAATGTGCAGCGGAAATCAGGGCTGCGCGCCTGATGGTCCTCCACACGGCCTGGACCATCGAGAACAAGGGTGTCAAAGAGGCCCGCCAGGATATTTCCCTGATAAAATTCATGGTGGCCAACACCATGCAGAAGGTGATCGATCGAGCACTTCAGGTGCACGGTGGACTGGGTATGACGGATGATACCATCATCTCTTTTTTCTACCGTCACGAGCGAGCGGCCAGGATTTATGACGGTGCCGACGAGGTGCATAAGGTATCTGTGGCCCGCAGAATTTTAAGGGAGTACGAAGGTAAAACCGTAAAATAGCCCCCTGGTTGTTGATACATTGGGGAAACATGATTTTTCATCACGAAAACACGAAGATACAAAAGCGCGAAAAGGTCATTTGAACCGCAAGAGCGAGTGCCTTGCCAGCGGCTTGACGCGAAGACGCTTAAATTTTAATTTTGGCGCTTTCGTGATCAACGTTAATTATTTACTGATCGAAAACGATTAAACTATGGACGAAGCAACCAAAATAAGGAAAGGCGAAGAGCTTGATACCCGAAAAGTGGAAGCGTTTCTGCGGGATGTGATTCCCGGGCTTGAAGGAGCAATGGCGATCCAACAGTTTCCCAGTGGCGCCTCCAACCTGACCTATCTGGTAACGGTGGGTGAACGGGAAATGGTCCTGCGCCGGCCGCCCTTTGGGACCAAGGCCAAAACCGCTCATGATATGGGCAGGGAGTACAAGGTGTTGAAAGCCCTTGGGCCGGTATATCCTTACTGCCCCCGCCCGCTGGCCTACACTGACGATCCTGAGGTGATGGGGTGTTCATTTTATGTCATGCAAAGGATCCGCGGTGTCATATTGCGAAAGAATATCCCGGAATCACTGGGATTTGGCCCCGGGGACATGACGCATCTGTGTGAAAACCTGTTCAAGGTTCTTTATGAACTGCACTGCGTAGACTATCGGGAAATAGGTCTGGGAGCATTGGGTAAACCCGAAGGATACGTCGAACGCCAGGTGACAGGTTGGAGCAGGCGTTACCGGTCGGCCCGCACACCGGATGTACCAGAGGCAGAAGTGATCATGAACTGGCTCAAGGAAAAAATGCCACCTGATACGGATCGGCCATGCCTGATCCACAACGATTTCAAATTCGACAATGTGGTGCTGGACCCTGAAAAGCCATTGAAAATCATCGGGGTTCTGGATTGGGAAATGACCACGGTGGGTGACCCATTGATGGACCTGGGCGGCACCCTGGCATATTGGGTCGAAGCCGGGGATTCCCAGGAAATGCAGCTTTTGCGAACGGTTCCCACCAACGCCGAAGGAGCGTTGAAACGAAGAGAACTGGTGGCATTCTATGAACATCTCTCCGGTCGGGCTATTGAACACTACGATTTTTATCTCTGTTTCGGACTTTTTAAGCTGGCCGGAATCGTACAGCAGATCTACTATCGTTATTATCACGGACAGACACAAGATCCACGATTCCAGAAGATGGGTTATGTGGTGGGCATATTGGAAAAAGCGGCCATGTATATCATCGAGCGCTCAAAGCTTTAAAATAGGTTTTAAGTGTCAGGTTTTAAGTTTTAGGCTCAGCCGATGCAAAGAGCAAACTGCGGACAACCGTCAGGTTGCCCAATGACAGCCGAAGGCGTAATGACGTGCGCAGCGCCAATGTCACACGAAGTGCAAATGACATGGGCAACGCGGCTTATGATAGTTGCTATTTCCCGGTATGTCGGCGTTTGAGAGAGAGGAGAGGTAAATAGGATATGGTTTTTGAAAAAGAACTGCAGGACCTGGAGAAAAGAAGAGCCCAAGCGCTGGAGATGGGTGGCAAGAAAAAGATCGACAAACAGCATTCCAAGGGACGATTCAGTGCTAGAGAACGCATCCAAGGCCTTCTTGACCCCGATTCTTTTCTTGAGGTGGGCATGTTCAATCATTCCGATGTACCAGGAATGGAGGACAGGACCCCTGCAGACAGTAAAATAGGCGGATATGGCACCATTGATGGTCGTACGGTGGCCATCTTGTCCAATGATTTTTCTGTACTGGCCGCCACCTCGAGCCGTGTTGCAGGCCGCAAGGAAGGAGAATTGAAACAACTGGCCGCTCATTACGGGTATCCAGTGATCTACCTCGGAGAAGCCGGTGGCGCCAGGATGCCGGATATCATGGGTTCCAGGGGTCTTGCATCTTTTGGGGGCGGGGGTTTCGACACCTACCTTCAAATCATGAGTCGCGTCCGGGAGACACCCATGATTACGGCTGTCATGGGGGAATGCTATGGCATGCCCACCTGGATGGCCTGTCTGTCCGATTTTGTGGTGCAGGTCAAGGGAAGCGCAATGGGGGTGTCAGGACCAAGAATCTTGGAACTGGCTCTGGGCGAGTCCGTAACCGATGAAGAACTGGGTGGTTGCGAGATCCACGGGAAGATAACGGGAATGGCAGACCGGATTGCCGAAACGGAAGACGATTGCTTCAGCATTATCCGGCAATTTATGGGCTACATGCCGCAACACAACGGAGAAGCACCGCCGTGTCGGGAGAATTTCGATGTATCCGAAGATTCGGACAACCTTTTGGAAATCCTGCCGGATAAACGAAACCGGGCTTATGATATGCACCGGATTTTGAATGCTGTTTTCGACCACGAAAGTCTTTTTCCCATTAAACCTGATTTTGGTAAAAATGTCATCACCGCTCTCGCCAGGATCAAAGGGGATGGGGTGGGTGTTATTGCCAACCAGCCCTTTGTCAATGCCGGAGCCATGGATACAGACGGCATCGACAAGGTCATCAGTTTTTTATGCCTGTGTGATTCGTTTAATATCCCTCTGGTGTTTTTCCACGACACACCAGGATTTCTGGTGGGAAAAGCAGCCGAAAGAAACCGCGTGGCAGCCAGGGTGATGAACTACATGAATGCTCTGGGCCTGATAACGGTTCCCAAGATCTCCGTTATCGTCAGGAAAACATATGGTATGGCTTTCTGGAACATGGCTGGATCGGGTTGCGGCGTCAATTTTATCGTGGCATGGCCCACGGCGGAAATGAGTTTCGTGAGCCCGGAAATAGCTGCCAACGTGGTCTTTGGTGGCAAAATTCCTGCAACGGAGCGGGACAAAAAGGCCTGGGAAAAACTGGTTCAGCAGATGGTGGACGATGCATCTCCCTACGGGGCTGCCGGTATGCATTACATTCACGACGTGATAGATCCCCGTGAGACGCGAAATTATATAAGCCGCGCCCTAAAAATAAGCCAGGGTGCTCGGAATAAAGGCATTGGCGAGCATCGGCTGGCCAATTGGCCGACTAAATTTTGATATAACGAAACCGTGTTAAAGTTTGGGTTTTATGTTTTAGGAAGGAACTATCCGTCATAAGCAACCATAAATGACGGCAATAGGTTTAGGTGTTCTCGAAAATTGTTTAATCCAATCATATATAAAGAATGACATTAGACGTTTTAATTAAGTGAAAGGAGATTAAAGAGAATGGCGCAGGTAATTGCAGATCGTCGAGACATGGATTTTGTCCTTTACGAGCAGATGAAGGTTGAGGATTTGTTGGTCAATGAAAAATATGAAGGTCTTAACCGGAAGGTTTTTGACATGATTATTTCAGAGGCGCGAACATTTGCAATCAAGGAGCTTGTGCCCACATATGCAGAGGGGGATCACCTTGGATTGCGTTTTGAAAAGGGCCAGGTAAAGGTTCCTGAGTGTTTTCACAGACCCCACGAACTTCTTATAGAGGGGGAGTGGACCGCGTTGAACGAAGATCCGGAGCTCGGCGGGCAGGGGCTGCCGAGCAGTATCGGCATGGCCGTGGCCGAATATATTGTGGGCGGCAACTATCCGCTGGTTAATTACGCGCGGATGGGCCACGGCACCGGCAAGATGGTCGAGCTTTATGGCACTGAAGTACAGAAGTCCATGTTTCTCAAGAAGCTCTATACCGGTGTATGGGGAGGCACCATGCTGTTGACGGAATCCATGGCAGGTTCCGATGTGGGTGCTCTGACCACATCGGCCGTGAAGAATGCCGACGGCACCTACGCCATCAAGGGGGATAAAATATTTATTACCAACGGTGAACATGATCTCCAGGAAAACATTATTCACCCGGTGCTTGCCCGCATAGAGGGTGCCCCTGCAGGAACCAAGGGGATCTCGATTTTCCTTGTTCCCAAGGTGTGGGTCAATGAAGACGGCAGCATGGGTGAGGCAAACGATGTGGTCTGCACGGGTATCGAAGAAAAAATGGGCATTCATGCTTCGGCTACCTGCAGCATGTCTCTGGGGAGTAAGGGCAATTGTCGGGGTTTATTGCTGGGAGAGGAAAACCATGGCATGCGCATCATGTTCCACATGATGAATGAGGCACGGCTGGGAGTTGGTTTTCAGGCCTTTATACATGCTACCACCGCGTATCTTTATGCCCTGAACTATGCCCGTGAAAGACTTCAGGGAAGGGATCTGGAAAAGTTCGCCGATCGGGAAGCACCCCAGGTGCCCATCATCAATCACCCTGATGTGCGGCGCATGCTCCTGTGGATGAAGGCCCATGTGGAGGGTATGCGCAGCTTTGCTTACTATACGGTCCGCTGCTTCGACAAGCTGGCAACCACCGAAAAGGCCGAAGAAAAGGAACACTATCAGGCTATGACCGATCTCTTGACGCCCCTGGTTAAAGCTTACTGCGCCCAGAGGGGATATGATGTCTGCATCGAGGCGATCCAGGTGTATGGTGGTTATGGGTATACCCGGGAATACCCGGTTGAACAGATTGCCAGAGACTGTAAAATTACCTCCATCTACGAGGGTACGGATGGCATTCAGGCCATGGACCTGCTGGCCCGCAAGCTGGGAATGAAAAAAGGAAAGGTTTTCCTGGCCTATTTAGAAAAGATTCAAAAAACCATTGCGCTTGCCAGGCAGCACGAGACGCTGATTCCCATTGCGGACAAGCTGGAAACAGCCATGAACGCCATGGGAGAATCCGCCATGCATCTCGGCAAGAAAGCCATGTCTCCCGAGTTCAAAAAAGCGTTCGCCCATGCTTTTCCGTTTCTGGAAGTCATGGGGGACGTAACCATGGGATGGATGCTTCTTTGGCGCGCTGTTGTCGCCGCTGAAAAACTTCAGGGAGGGGCCAAGAAGAAGGATGTCAGGTTTTACGAGAGCCAGATCCAGACGGCAACGTTTTTTATCAATACGGTTCTTCCCGTTACCCATGGAAAAATGGTGTCAATCAGGGACTTTGACGGATCGGCCGTCGAGATGGAAGATGTGGCGTTTGGGGGGATGTAAATGAAGGGTTCGAGGGTTGGAGGGGGAACAAACTATTGTCATTCGCTTCGCGTCATTCGTGGTCATTTACTTCGTGTCATTAATTGTTGCTAAGCGTTTTCGGCTGTAAGCAACAACCAATGACGCGCGCAGCGCCAATATCGCCCGCAGTGCAAATGACCATCGATGACAGCCGAAGGCTAAAAAAAGGAGTTATGTATGAAAACCGAATTTAATACCATCCAGGCGGAAGTGAAAGAGGATGTGGCAGTATTCAGTATGAACAACCCGCCCGTGAATCAGCTTTCGAAACATTTTGTGGAGGATCTTGTCCAGGCGCTGAAGGCGGCTTACGAGGATGAGGATATCAAAGCCCTGGTTCTCACCGGCACCGACAGAAATTTTGTCGCCGGTGCGGATATCACGCAGATTCAGGGCATAAAGGATCGCGGAACTGTGGTTGAGCGGGCCCTGGCGTTTACACAATTTATGAGCAGTCTGGAAACAGGACCCAAGCCTATTGTAGCAGCCATCAACGGCAACTGCCTTGGCGGCGGTTTGGAAATCGCCATGGCCTGCCACTACCGTGTGGCCGCCAGAGGTGTCAACCTGGGCCAGCCTGAGGTACAGATCGGCCTAATTCCAGGCGCAGGGGGCACCCAGCGTTTACCCCGTTTGATGGGACTGCGATACGCACTGGAGATGATTACCATCGGAAAACCCATCAAATCCGAGCTAGCCCACAAAAGAGGGCTGGTGGATGAACTGGCAGATGCCGGAATCTTGATCGATAAAGCAGTTGCGGCTGCACGGCGATTCACCAGTGGTCAGCTCAACATAAAGGCGCGCATGACCCGTAATCAGCACCACTGGATCCCGAGTGCTGCAGAGAAAAAAGCCATGATGAATTTTACAAAAGCCATGGTGGCGGCGCAATCCAAAGGCTACATAGCACCCATGAAAGCGGTGGAGGCTATCGATAAGGGACTGAGCTACGATATGGATAAAGATCTCGAAAGGGAAGTGGCGCTATTTGCCGATTGTGCTGTATCGGATGTTGCTGAAAATCTTATCGGGATATTTTTAAATACGCGTGCTGCAGGGAGACTCGCGCGTATCGAAGGCATCGAACCCGCCGGTATCAGGAAGGTTGCCATGCTGGGCGGTGGCGTCATGGGCTCCGGTATCGTCAATCTCCTGCTGAAGAGCGGATGTGAAACCATTCTCTGGGATATCAACGAGAAAGCCCTTGAAAAGGGCGTTTCCTCCGTTCGCAAGACCTTTGCCTTTCCCATCAAGAAGCGCAAGATGAAGCAGGAAGACCTTGAAAACATGCTGGAGAAGCAGTTCAAGACCACCACCGATCTAAAAGACCTGGATGGGGTGGACCTGGTCATCGAAGCCGTGGTGGAAGACATGGACATCAAGCAGAATATATGGAAAGCGCTAGAGGGGATCTGCCCCTCCCACACCGTGTTTGCTACCAACACGTCCGCCTTGCCCATAACGGAAATGGCTTCAGCCCTGTCCGAGCCGGGTCGAATGATCGGGCTTCATTTTTTCAACCCGGCCCATCGCATGATGCTTCTGGAGATCATCTGCGCCGAGCAGACATCCAACCAAACCCTCGCCACCAGTGTGGCTTTTGGGCGGCAGATCAAAAAGATTCCCATCGTGGTCAATGACGGGCCAGGTTTTTATGTTTCTCGGCAATTGGGTGGGCTGATGGGCGGTGCCGTCTATCTCACGGCGGATGGTGTTGACGGTTCTGCTGTGGAACAGGCCATGATCAACTTTGGCATGCCCATGGGACCGGCGACCCTTTCCGATCTCACGGGAATCGATATCAATTACCATGTTAATAAAACCTTCGAAAAGAGGCTGGGAGAGCGCTACAAAGTTCACCCCCTAACGGAGCTGGTTTACAGGACCGGGTGTTATGGCCGCAAGACCGGGGCCGGTTACATGGATTACAGTGGTGACACACCCGTTCCAAATCCGAAGGTTGTCGATGTTGTGAAAGGGTACCTTGCGGACAACGGTGTCGAGCCAAAGACGATTGCAGAACAGGAAATCATAGACTTGATGCTGGCAAACGCCATCAACGAGGCGGCTTACATGATGCAGGAAGGGATTTGTGACCGGCCTCAGGATATGGACCTGGCCATGATTTATGGCACAGGCTTCCCTCCCTACCGTGGCGGCATACTGCGTTATGCAGATACCTGGGGTCTTTCCAACGTGCTTGAGAAACTTGTTGAACTGGAGGCAAAATACGGGGTTCATTTCAAGCCGGCAGCTCTGATCCGGGAAATGGTGGAAAAAGATGAGACGTTTTATCGGCGTTAGATCAATTGGTTAATCTAAATTGCCTTTTTTACAATAGAGCCGTAAGCGATAAGCGATAAGCAGCTTAGGGCTTATAACTTAAAGCTTAAAGCTAATTAAGGAGGTACCATCATGAGAGAAGTTGTCATCGCAGGATATTTGAGAACCGCACAAACCAGATCCCGTCCCAACGACCCTGCAAGGGATTGGTTCTGCAAAATACGTTCGGACGAGTTGCTGGCAAAACTCCTGCCAGAAGCCATTAAAAAAGCCGGGATTGACCCAAAAGAGATCGATGACTTTATTGTGGGATGCGCCACGGGTGTTTCTGAACAGTTTAGCTTTGGCGGACGTTTTCCCCTTTTTCTGGCCAACCTGCCGGAAACCATTCCTGCAAAATTTGTGGACCAGCAGTGCGGTTCGGCCATGGCCGGTATTCACATCGGTTTCATGGAGATTGCCCAGGAATTTGCGGATATCGTCATGGTGGGCGGCATGGAGCACATGACACGCGTACCCATGGGTGGTGCGCTGATCGATCGAGGGGCCATCGTTCCCAATATGGGCTTGTTTATGGATCCTTCTTATCAGCACTGGGACATGATGACCAGCATGAACATGGGGTTGACAGCCGAGAAA
>JAHEIB010000266.1 GCA_024639645.1 Deltaproteobacteria bacterium | reverse complement strand
TTGATTTCAGAAAAGCCCGACCTTTTTGGGTCAAAGACAAGCCACCATAGCCGGTAATGTCTATTTCAGCATAGCCTGCGGCAACAATCTGGCGATAAATCGATTTCCAGTCGTTATGACTCATTTCTTTTCCGATGCCGAAGGTCGATACACTATCGTGTCTGAAGTCTTGGATGCGCTTGTTATCTTTTCCCAGCAATACATCCGTAAGATATTTTACACCAAAACGCTCCCCGGTTCTATAGATGCAGGACATGGCTTTCTGGACAGCAATGGTCCCATCCCATTTTTCGACGGGTTCAAGGCAGTTATCGCAGTTTCCGCATTTTTTGTCATATGATTCACCAAAATAATTCAGCAGTACAGGCCGCCGGCAGTTTATGGTTTCACAATATCCGATCATGGCTTGCAGGCGCTGGTATTGTATGCGTTTGAACGCTTGATCCCCTTCCGAGTTTTCAAGTATTTTTTGGATGGTGACAATGTCGGAAAGATCATAGGCCAGCCACGCGCTTGAATTTTCGCCATCACGGCCTGCACGACCGGTTTCCTGATAGTAGCTTTCTATGTTTTTGGGCATGTCCAGGTGGGCTACAAAGCGAACATTGGGTTTGTCTATTCCCATCCCAAAAGCGATTGTCGCGACGATGATGACGCCCTCCTGCTCCTGAAATATTCGCTGGTGCCGTGTCCGGGCAGAGGCATCCAGCCCGGCATGATACGGCAGGGCATTATACCCCCTCTGAGAAAGCCAATCAGCCGTTGCCTCCACTTTTTTACGGGTAAGACAATAAACGATACCGGAATCACCAGGGTGATCTTGACGTATAAATTGATCCAACTGAGATTTTGCATTCTTCTTTATGACCACGGAATACCTGATATTGGGTCTGTCAAAACTGGATACATATTGTCGGGCATCTTCCAGTTGAAGTTTTAGAAGGATATCTCTGCAGGTAGCGGTATCCGCTGTCGCGGTCAGGGCGATGCGCGGCACATGGGGAAATGTTTCGTGCAGAAGGTTGAGCTGCAAATATTCAGGTCTGAAATCATGACCCCACTGGGATACACAGTGGGCTTCATCTATGGCAAAAAGGGAAATCTTCGTTTTTTTCAGCTGCCGTAAAAAATCAGGTATAAAAAGACGCTCAGGCGCCACATACAATAGATCCATTTCATTGGAAATCAGTTTCTTTTGCATGTGTTGGATCTCATCGTAATGCATACTGGAATTGATATAATAAGCCTTGATTCCAACCTGTCTTAAACCATCCACCTGGTCCTGCATCAAGGCAATCAAAGGCGATATAACAATGCCGACACCCGGCCGAATCATGGCCGGAATTTGATAGCACAATGACTTTCCGCCACCCGTGGGCATGAGGACAAAGGCGTCTTGACCGGAAATCAGGTTTTTGATGATTTCTTCCTGGTTTTCATAAAAGTGTTCAAACCCGAAGTAAGTCTTCAGGATAGTGGTCGGATGTGTTTCGGGTATGCGTTGCGCCATTGATAGATCCTCAAGGTTCTTTAAACGTTCTAAAAGGTTCTCCACCCGCAGAGCATGTGGTTTCAAGAATCTCCTAAAAAGGGGTTTGAATATCCAATATCGAATATCGATTACATGAATTTCGAAGTGATGGTTCACCGCTTTTAGAACAAAAAATGAAAGAGCGCAGCGATACAACACTTCAATATTCTATATTCCTTGTTCGATATTCGATATTTTCATATTCATTCACTCAGGTGATTAGGCAATTCCTGTCATTCCGGACTTGATCCGGAATCCAGGTTTTTCCAGATTCCTGCTCTCTTCCTACGAAATAACTCACATGCGGAAATGGGTTATCTATCGCCAGTATTTCCTTGCCAGCCCGGCTGTGGTTTCCGGAGCAACAAAAGTAGCCATATCCCCCAGCATCACTTCGAAACCGGTGTGATCGTTCCTGACCCAGGGCGCATAGTTGGAACGAACCACGAGAACGACCCGCAGTTCCAGGCGGCTGAGGGGCGCTTCCACCCAATGCATTCCCAGATTGTAACCATTCCGATTCAGGCTTCTATAAAATTTCTGGGTGTTCAAGACGCCCTGTGATAACGCTTTTAAATGTGTGCCCGAAAGGTCCTGGATTGAATAAGCTCCCGGCAGTATGCCCCAAATTTCAAAAAAGCCCTCCGGCGCAAAAGCTGCCATCCATTCCCAGCCTCCCGTGGTCCCCACATAGCGATTCCCGTCATAACGCTCGTGGTCAAGGTAGTCCGAGAAAATAGGTGACCTGTTTTGTTCATAATATCGGCGGCATCTTTCTAAAAGAGACCGTTGATGATTTGCAGGTACACGGTCGGCATTGATTTGAAGATGCGGGTGCAGCACAGAACCCCCTGCGGACGGCAGGTGATTCTGTGTGATGGCCATATAGATGGCTTCAGGATCCATTTTTGATACTTCTTTTAAATATTGGACTGAATTTATAAAACAGTCCCTATAGGGCGCCAGGGAGGCACTGCCGATCTCTACAAAGTGATTTTCGTCCATGAGACTTACAGCAGAGTAGCTGCCATAGGGGTAAAGATTGGGAAAAAGGATCGACTTTCCTGTCTTGAGTCGTTGGGCGGAAAATGTGTTGGCATCCAAAACCGGCGTCATTTGATATAGCTGAGGTGCACAAAAAGGGCATTCGGATGTATCGGCTGCATTTGGCGGCGGTGCCGGCATGGATTCGGTCCCAGCTTCCTTTTCCTGGCTTCGGCTCAGGGTAATTCTGCATGTTCTAAAAGTGATTGGATGCTTTCGGGACTCAATCAATCTTTCAACAGATTCGCCAGACGGATCTATAAATTTTGCTGAGATGATCTCTTTTGTAAAGGTCAGTTTTTCACGCATTGCCGTCAGCTTCCCCCGAACCTTGTATATTGTTTATTGTGTTCCCACCCTCGGATCCTGGAACCCTTTGACTAGCACATAGCTCAACCATATATCCGTCTCATTTACTTTCGATACGCCCCGGTGAAAATCAAGAATCTTGACATCATGCGCCAAAAAAATATCACGAAGGTCTTCATCCCGCCAGAAATAAAAGGTCCGGCCATATCTATCCATGGCTGACCCGCTGCCTTCTTTGAGAGACACCAGA
>JAHEIB010000122.1 GCA_024639645.1 Deltaproteobacteria bacterium | reverse complement strand
GGGTTGTGTTTTCCTCTCAAGTGCGCCGCGATGGAGGAAGCCAATCGACCAAGAATCTGTCCATCTGCATCGACAACCCACCATTTATCCTTGTTGTCCTCTTTTTTGGCACTGCCTGTATATTTTTTCACGTCAATTCTCCCTAGGAAATCGCCTTTGAACAATAATTGGCGCCTTCACGAATGCTTTAAAACAAATCAGGATATTTAAGTCATATATTTCAGGATGTCAAGGAATAATTTTGAATTAAGAGTTCGGCGGTACACGTTTCTAAATATAAGCTGTAAGCTGTAAGCTTTAAGCGGTGAGCTGCCTACGGCTTAAAGCTTACAGCCTATAGCTTTTAGCTTCAGTTCCATTTGACACCCCACCATTTTTTCCCTACTATCCATGCCATCATGCATTCCGACATGGACCACTTTTCAGTGATGAGCTTCAATCTTCGTTTTGGCCTGGCAAAGGATGGGCCAAATGACTGGGAACATCGTAAAAAATTGATACCCGGGTTGTTTAAGGCATATCCGGTGGATTTTATCGGTTTCCAGGAGGTCAATGACTTTCAAGCCGACGATCTCTCAGCCCTTCTCGGCGATTATCGACTGATCGGCCGTCGGCAACCTGCGCCACCTTTCTGGCAGAGCAATACCATCTTTTTCCGAAAAGACTGGCAAGTACAAAACACTGAACATTTTTATCTGAGCGAAATGCCTGATATACCGAGCCGTTCACACAACAGTCAATGGCCCAGGCAATGCACCATCGGTACTTTCCAGAGGATGTCACGCAAGATAACCTGCATCAACACCCATTTCGATTTTTCTTCTTCTGTTCAGATATTCAGCGCCAGACTCATCATGCAACGTCTCATACAGCGCCCCGACCCTGTTCCTGCGGTTCTCATGGGTGATTTCAATGCAGGCTTTGATTCACCCCATTACCGGATCTTTGTGGATGAATCCACCACCAGACAGGCTCAGGGAGTCTCCTTTTACAATGTCTTTGACAACCCACCTTGTGGTACCCATCATGGTTTTTCAGGAAAACCCGGCCAGGACTGCATCGACTGGATTCTCCACACAGGCGGCATTGCACCTGAAGACGCCGTGATTGTCCGGGACCACGTAAAAGGGGCTTATTATTCCGACCACTTCCCGGTTGTTGCCTCATTTTCATTCATATAGAACAAGCAGACAAAGCTAGCCCGATCATTTCATGTAAGCCATATAAGTTCTGAGATGAATAGTTTCTTCTGTGGGTCCTGCAATGTGGGTCTCCCCTCAAGAGCATACGTCTATGGGTTCGAGTGTAAAATCCCTTTCGAATATCAATTCACCCGTATGATTGAAGATAAAAATGGTCGCCTGCACAAATAATCCGGGGTTTTCGTGCGGAACCTTGAATTTGATAGTCCTGTAATTGTAAATTCGAAATCGCTGTCCCTTCGACTGAGCGGGTCTTTTATCCATCAGCATGGCCTTGGGTACCACCAACCACAAGTCTTGTTCGGCATGTGCATCTTTCAGTATGACAAAGGCATGCCCGGATACGGGCTCTTTTCGGGTACCCATGTTGATAACCTTGAACTCGATGTTCAGGGATGGGTCATCCGGACTGGCACAGACAAAAAGGTTGTCCGCAGTAACCTTTTCGATGACGTCATCCATATCAGCGTCATCAGGTGCCGGGGTCATTCCGGTTGCTTTGGTGGTCTGGGTTGGCACTTTTGCCGGAGGCGTTTCGGGAGCATCAACGGGACCTGCCTTTTTTTTGTCTGGTGTTTTCTCTTCTTCCTTCAAGACCGGGCGCTCATCTTCTTTTTCAACTGGTGGACCAGAAACAACTGCTTTCAGTTTTGATTCTGCAATGGCCAGGCGGGTCAGGGCACCCTCTTTTTCATGTTTGATCGATTCGATGATCTGCTTCTGCCTGTGAACACTCTCCTTGGATGCAACCAGGGTCCACCTGGTATCCAGCCATTCGATTAACAGCCATCCAATGGCACCGGCCATGACCAGGATCAAACCCACCACAATCATGACCACGCCTCTGAAATGAACAACGGGCTTTAGGCTGCCGTTTTTCTCAACTCTTAGCAGATGCCAACGGATTTCTTTGTATGAAGGGTATTCGGGTTTAGGCTTTTTCATATAAACGTAAAACCTTTATCAACATGAAACAACATTTGCAGTAAATACACAGGACCAAGAACGTCAGGCATAGATTATATTTACGAGGGGTAAGCTGTAAGCTATAAGCCATAAGCCGCTTAGAGCTTACAAATTACAGATTACAGTCTTCAAGAACACCTCATCGCCCATATTTAAATACCTTATGATCGCTTCTAAAAGAGTGTCTTCTGCCGATCAATCTTGAGCCCCAGATGCCGGAAAGCAGCCTCGGAAGCCTTGCGACCCGATGAGGTCCTCACGAGCAGCCCTGTTTTAAGAAGAAAGGGCTCAACCACATCCACCAGGGTATCGCTCTCCTCCTGCAAGGTTGCGGCAACAGCCTCGATACCCACAGGCCCTCCGTGGTAAAAATCGATGATGGTCCTCAAATATTTCCGGTCCAGTTTTGTCAATCCTTTTGAATCCACTCCTTCAAGGGATAGGGCCGCCTCTACGGTATCGAATGTGATGACACCGTCTGCCCGCACCTGGGCATAGTCCCTGACACGTTTGAGTAGACG
Source organism: Deltaproteobacteria bacterium (assembly GCA_024639645.1). Taxonomy (GTDB): domain Bacteria; phylum Desulfobacterota; class Desulfobacteria; order Desulfobacterales; family B30-G6; genus B30-G6. Next base: position 7,474 of record JAHEIB010000122.1, on the reverse strand, counting down.
GTTGACAATTCTGGGCGTTCCCCGGGAGCGTTTGGAAAGTTCCTCTGCGGCTGCTTTCTTCATTTGAATATTCAACAAGTTTGCGGATCGTATTGAAATCTGAACCAGTTCCCGTTCATCATAGAAATCAAGATTTCGGAAAATACCGAAACGATCCCTGAGGGGAGATGAGAGAAGCCCTGCGCGTGTGGTAGCGCCTACGATGGTAAATCGATTTAGACGATAGCGATGACTCCTGGCATGAATACCCTTGTCAAACACAAAATCGATGGCAAAATCCTCCATAGCCGGGTAGAGCAATTCTTCCACTGACTTGGGTGTACGGTGGATCTCATCGATGAACAGGATATCGCCTTCTTCGAGATGTGTCAGCATACCAATGAGATCCCCCCCTTTTTCCAGGGCCGGACCTGAAGTCGTGGTCAGTTTCCCCCCCATCTCGTTGGCGATAATATGCGCAAGGGTTGTTTTTCCAAGGCCGGGGGGGCCGTGAAACAAAACATGGTCGATGGGCTCCAAGCGCTTGGTGGCTGCCTCGATGGCGATTTTCAATGTTTCCACAATCTCGCCCTGACCGATGTACTCAGAAAGCCTGCCCGGTCGAAGGGACAATATTTCATTCTCCTCATCGCAGGGAAGACAATCACCGGAAACAATCTCCTGTGGTCCAATGGTACCGCTTTTGAAATTATCTGTCATGGTTTAAAGTTCCATCTTGTCTGCTGGAACGCTAGGATGCTTGGAAGCTGGGATGCTGTTGTCGGCAGCTCGCGCACCCCTCGGGTCCTTACCAGTCTTTTAGCGGTTCAGACTGTAGGCTGTTAGGTGCCTTTGGCCAGTAGCCTTGAGCCACCCTCGAACACTTGTATCCCCCTCCAACCCTCGGACCCTGTTATAACGGGTCGCTCTTCTGAATCTGATACACCGCATCAAACAACTCCTCGGCGGTTGCATAGGCCGGGCCCTGTTTGATTGCCTGTGTCACCATGGCCCTGGCATCTGATACTTTGTGCCCCAACTGTTTCACCAGGACATCGATGACCTGTTTTTCCAGGTCTTCGGTTTCGGGCAGCTCCTGTTTTTCATCTTCACGTATCAGGGCAAATTTTCCCATCTTCCCCTCCAGGGAAGCGATAACTTTCTGGGCTGTACGGATACCGATTCCTTTCAGTTCCTTGAGACGACCGACGTCTTTTGATTCAATGGCACTTGCAATTTCCCGAATCGGCCTTGTAAGAGCCCTGGCCGCCTTGAGAGGGCCAATGGCATCCACGGAAATGAAGCGCTGAAAAAACTCCTTTTCCACTTCCATGTTGAAACCAATCAATATCGGTTTTGGCTGCCTTTCGGTCTGTTGGTGATAAATATACAAAGCAACCGTATCTCCCACCTGGGTGCTTTTCAAGGATCGCATAACCACCGCCGGGAGCAGTATTTCATATCCGATATGATTGCTCAGGAGCAAGATGTGATCTTCATCCCTGCGCATGAGCGTGCCTTCGATATATCCGATCATAATATGCCTGTGTCTGTGTTCGTCGGGTTCATTGCGTTCATTGCGTTTGTTGGGTTCATCGGGTTCATTGGGTTTATTGCGTTTGTTGCGTTTACAATGCTTGGAATATAGGAGGCTGGGAGGCAATGATGCTGCTATTGGCTACCCTCCGACCCTTTTATCCCCCTTGGACCCTCGAACCCTTCTTTTTAGCCATACCGATACAACCCGATCAGCGCCAATCCCAGCGCATCTGATGCATGATACGGTTTTATGGGGTCAACCAGATTCAACTTTCTGCGGATCGCTTTCTCGAGTTGTTGCTTGCTTGCACGCCCGTTACCGGTCAATACCTTTTTAGCCTCCCTGACCGCAATTTCAGATACGGAAATACCGGCTTTGTATCCTGCCAACAACAAAATTCCCGTAACTTTCCCCAGCAGGATTCCCGATTTGGGGTAATTGTTCAACGAAAAAATATCTTCCACCACCATGTGGTCAGGATGTTCTCTCTCCAGGACTTCCGTAAGTTTTGAATAGATTTTATCAAGGCGACGGGGCAAAGAATATTCTTTTGAGGTATGAATGGTGCCATATGAATAGGCTTGAACCGAAAGCCCTCTACCCGTGACAACGCCGATACCGGTAGCAGATAAGCCAGGGTCTATGCCGATAATTTTTATCATGTTGCGCGCTTCAAGGTACTGCAAAGAACGCCGGGAAGATGATGCATGGTTGCGAGGTTCTTCAAAATTCTATTGAAGTTCTTTTAATTTCTGAAGTGCGATTTTTCCTTCATTGGTTTTAGGGTATTTCTGGCTCAACTCCTTTAATATCAACCTGGAATTGGCCTTGTCCCCCAGCGAGATAAAGGCAAAAGCCTGTTTCAACAAGGATGCGGGGACCTTGTTTCCTTTGGGATAATTCTCGATGACTTTCTGATACTCCAGGATAGCTTTTTCATACCACTTTTCCCGGTAATAAATTTCCCCTATCCAGAATTGCGCATTGTCTGCATGTTCTGATTTCGGAAAATCCTTGATAATCGCTTCAAAGGCGGAACGGGCTGCTTTAAAATCCCCCTGATCAAAGGCCTGCTTGGCCGCAACATAGCTTTCCTGATCGGTGCGTGTCTTTTCTGGTTTAAGGGTCGTTTTTTTCGGCGCAACAAGTGATCCTGCCGATTCCAGGTTCAGGTATTGTTCAATATGCCGGAGACGGACCTCCATCTGATTTAGATTGATGGATAGTTTGTCTAACAGTATCTGAGTTCCTTTTTCTGCATTCTCCCCAGCTTTCAGACGCTCCTGCATCGCGAATTCCGATTCCTCGACTCGGCCTCTCAATAGCTGAACATCATCCTTGAGAGCCTCTATACCTGCATTGAGTTTAGCATACTCGGTTCTGATCTGCAGATCTTCATTCCCAAGGTTTTTTTCGAATTCGGAAAGCTTGGTGCTGACATAGACCCTGCTCTGCTCGATTTCTTTGCCGCTGTTCTCGTTTATTCTTTCCAGGCTTACGGCTTTTTTCTCGAGGCTGGCTGTTTTCTGATCGAGTTTTTTCCCAAGGGCCTCCATCTTCGACAGCCGTTGATCAAGAATAATAACGTCTTCCTGGTGAGCACAACCAAGAAACATTGTCAAAACGACAATTAGTAGACACCATTTGAATTTCATATGCAAAATTCTTCATTTTTTTCATCCCGGCTGCTCATCCAAAACCCCGGCTTATCCGGGCGCTAATATCTTCATTATAAGGATGGGCTGCAGGGACAAAATTTGGCCTGCCACAAAGCAGGCGGATAAAGCACGGCAAACAGCAGCCATACCGCTGCTTGCCGTTTATCTTTCCATATGCTCAAGGAATAACACCACGGAATTATTCGATCACAAAATGCACACGCCTGTTTTTGGCCCAGGACTCTTCGTTCATCCCCGTGTCTACAGGACGTTCCTCGCCATAGCTGATGGAGGACAGCTGGGCGGCGTCAATACCGAGATCCAAGAGAAAAGCTTTGGCGCTCCCTGCTCGGCGATCACCCAGAGCGATGTTATAAGCACTAGTCCCGCGCTCATCACAGTGTCCTTCAATGATGACGGATGCATCCGCATTCATGCGAAGCCACTCAGCTTTTCGAGAAAGCACGTTCTTTGCCATGTCTGAAAGAGCGGAACTGTCGAAATCATAGTAGACATCCTCATTCATGAACATCTGCATGGCGGCCATTTTGGCTCTTTCCATTTCTTCTTCTTTTGCAGCCTGTTCGGCCAGCTGGGTCTGGCGGAGATCCTCTTCAGCCTGCATTTCCCACTGTCTGGCAGCCTCTTCCTGGGCGGCCTTTTCCTGAGCGGCCAGCGCTATCTGATCATCGGCTGCCGAATCTTGAGCTGCAATTTCGTCCTCAACCATCGGTTCAGACTGGACAACTTTCTTTGCGCATGAAACCGTGAAGAGCAGTCCCGGGACAATTACCAACAGACCTATGAGTATCCATAATTTTTTCCGCATATTTTCCTCCTTTTTACTTTCTTGCTTGGTTTTAATTGGAAATAACGCTTGGAGACCATTTCGGATTTGTCTGCTCCCCCGGCATTGATATCAAGCGCCGCTGATCCGTTCCGAACGCCGTCATGATATATATTTTTGATCTACCCTCTCGGGTAGAATTGAAAGCGATCAGGCTTCCATCCGGCGACCAGGATGGCGCTTCGTTATCTCCCTGATTTTCTGTCAACTGTACGCGATTGCTGCCATCCACCTCAATAGTGTAGATATCGATACTGCCGCCATCCATGGCGGAGTATACGATTTTATCCCCCTTTGGAGACCAATCCGGCTGTGTGTTGTACCTTCCCTGAAATGTCAACCTCCGGACACGATCCGATGCCATGTCCTTGATATAAATTTGAGGCGTCCCGGACCGTTTGGAAACAAAAGCCATTTGTTTCCCGGAGGGAGACCATGTCGGCTCAACATCAATCCCCCGACTGTTCGTCAATCTTTTAATAATTTTCCCTCCTCCGGTCAACAAATAAATTTCCTGATCCCCTGAAAAAGAGAGTGTCGCAGCCAGTTCAAACTTCCCCGGAACCCAGGCCGGTGTAATCTGTATACCCTTTCCATCGAGGGTAATCATCTTGTTTTCGTTTAAATTTCTTATATATAAGTCAGGGCGACCCTTGGCATACGACGTATAGGCCATCCATTTGCCATCCGAAGACCAGGCCGGAAAAAGTGTAATGTTTCCGTGATGGCTGAATTGTTTTGGATTGTTACCGTTAAACTCACTGATATATATCTCCTTTTTTCCTGATAGGGATGACAAAAACGCAATTTTACTGTCGAAAACACCTCTGTGACCTGTCAGGTGAAACATTACTTCGGCGCAAAACCGTCTTATCATGCGCGTTGTGTCGTCTCCCCTGCCCTTATATCGCTTACCGATTATCCGTGTTCCCTTGATGGTGTCGAACAGACGCAGCTCCGTTTCCATGAGACCGTCCTTCATCTGGAGCCCACCTGTTATAAGTAACTCGGTGCCAATAGCCGTCCAATTTCTAAAATTGATCTGTGTGGCCAGAATATCTGGGTTTTTTGAATCCATGAGAAATGCCCGCCGGTCGAGCATTTTAAAATAGCCTGTAAATTCAAGTGTCTCAGACAAGAGATCGGGCAAGTTGACAGACAGTTCATCGAGGTCCGACCCACCTGAGATATTCTTAAACCAGGGCACGGCCAATGGTATTTTTCGCAGAAAAGGATTGCTGATATCGATATAGTCGTATTCGTCGGCTTTGATGCCTGTCTGAAATACCAATAGGATTACAATACATCCGATAATGGCACACAAAGCAATTTTTAGGTGTTTCGTATATTGGGCTGATTCCATCTGTTATTGTATCCCCTCGGGAGTAAATCGTAATCCCATTTGAACATATGGCTCGGAAACCGATCTTGGGTGAGGATCCACGGGATCTGATTTCATAACTGCACGAAAAGCCGATTCATCGAAATGGCTGTTTCCGGATCGATCTGTAAAAAAGAGATCTTTTATCTCTCCATTGGGCATCACCTTAAATACGAGCAGGGTCTGCAAATCAGACCGACCATCGGCGAGTTGTTCCGGGAAAGCCCAGTTCTGCTGCACTTGATATGCAACTTCCACACGATAGATATCAATGATCTCAGCCAGCTTTCCACCACTGACCTCGCTGTCTCCCCCAAGGGTTTTCGAATCAGGAACCTTGACTGGACTTTCCTTGGATGGCGCCCGGTCTTTTTCCTTGTCTACCTTGGACTTGATCTCATCAATAGCCTTGGCAATTCTATCCGATGTGGATGATTCGATCTTTTTTTCCAATTTTTTCAGGGTGCTCTTTTTGACTTTTTCCGATTTATAGGTCTTTTTCTTGAGTGATACCTTTTTCTTGACCGTTTTCGGGGCAGCTGACGGCTTGGAGGCCGGCTTCACTTTGACGGTTACACTTTTTTTGCTGACTTTTTTTTGTATTGAAGCGGATGGTTTTGCAACCGGCTTGCTCGGCCCGCTATATTTTGGAAGAGAAACAAGGCTGACATTCATGATAATGGGTGCGGGCCGCCGTTTGGGTTTATGGGTCTGCGCATAGATCAACAACGAAAAAATGATACAGTGACAGATCAGGGAAACTGTAAAAGCGATCATGACCAGGCGGTTTTCGTTACCCCCGCCGTAAAATGTGATCAGGGATGCCGAATCCTTTGGATGGGGTGCCCTATGATTGTTTTTTACGGTCATTTTCAGTGTCATCGACAGGATCTGTTATCATCCCCAGTTTTTCGATCCCGGCGCCTTTTATCTCTGACATGACATAAACAACCATACCATAGGCCACTGTCTTGTCTGCCCGCAGATAGATCTCGTCAGCTTTCTGGTTTTTTGTGATCTGCATCAGTTTTTCCTTGAGGTTCTCAACGCTGACACGAAAGTCATTGATGTAAACCTGATTGTTTTGATCGATGCTTACAACCAGTTGTTCCTGCACCGCTGTCAGAGGTTTGGACGTTGCTTCCGGCAGCGACACCTCGACCCCCTGAATCATCATGGGGGCCGTCACCATGAAAATAATCAGCAGAACCAGCATGACATCCACAAAGGGGGTAACATTGATTTCTGACATCAACCGGTCGTCATTTCCACCCAGGGTCATCGTCGCCCCCTTTCCATCAATAGAATATCCCGTTCGATGATGTTGAGAAAATCGGCAGAAAAGCTGTTCAGCTCGGATTCCAAGATCTTGATTTTCTGCATAAAATAGTTAAAGGCAATGACTGCCGGTATGGCAACCGCCAAGCCTGCAGCTGTCGCCACCAGGGCCTCGGATATACCGGGCGCCACCACTGCCAGGCTGGCGGATCCTCGCATGCCGATGCCGTGAAACGAATTCATTATCCCCCAAACCGTACCAAACAGACCGATAAAGGGTGTGGTGTTGCCGGTTGTCGCCAGAAAAGGCACCATCTGCGTCATTCTTGTGGTCTCTGTGTTGATGGCTCTTCGCAAGGCTCGTTTGATATTGTCCATTCCTGCGAATCGGGCGCTCAAGCCCGAAGGTCGTTCCGTACCGTCACCGCTGCTTTCTGACATCTTGCTCTGGCTGATCTTCTTCAGCTCCACATATCCTATCCGGAATATACGCGCGATGGGACTTCCCTGCAGTTCTTTTGCTTGCCGGTAAGCATTTGAAAGATCTTTACTTTTCCAGAACAGCTCCGTAAACAATGCTGATTCCTGATAGGCCCTCTTGATATACCGGTATTTTATTAATATGATCGCCCAGGATGTAATCGAAAAAAAGAGCAGCATCAGCAGCACGAACTGTACCATCAATCCGGCGTTGCTGATCATGTTGATCAAGTTGATCTGTTGCATGGTCGTTTCGCTCCACGTTTTAGATGTCGATAATTAGCCTTAATTAGAATTAATTATAAATCTAT
>JAHEIB010000265.1 GCA_024639645.1 Deltaproteobacteria bacterium | reverse complement strand
GCCGGCCACTGTCCAAACCACCTGATCGACACATTCGGCAACGGCTTGATTGGCCCATCCGACCAGATCTCTATACAGTCGGGCCAATTTGTTCTCCGGTACAATGCCGGTTCCGACTTCGTTGGACACCAGAATGACCGGGCAGCTGGCCGACGATACAGCACGGGTTAGGTTTTGAACCTGACTCAGTATTTGCTCTGAATGATAGTTTTCCATCAGCAGGTTGTTGATCCATAAGGTCAGACAATCGACCAGAAGCACGCTGGCCCTGCCATCGGTTTCGACAATCTCCTCCGGCAGCAGAAGAGGCGCTTCCACGGTCAGCCAGTTCCGGCTGCGTTCCTGTTGGTGTCTGGCGACCCTGAGTTTCATCTCATCATCATGGGGAATACAGGTCGCAATAAATATCTTGTTATCACCGGGAAACTTTCGGGCTGTTTCGAGGGCATAACCGCTTTTGCCGCTGCGGCATCCACCCAGCACAAATATTTTTTTATTCAAAAAAATTTCTCCATTGAAAGGGTTCAAAGGTTCAGAGTTGTAACCAATCCTTCGACATCTATATGAGATTTAAAATGCTCGGCCAGCAGGTCGTATTCCCTGTCCTTGGCTTCATAACCTTCCAGGGTTGCGGTTTCGACATCAGTCAATCCAATGGTATCTAACCACCATCTGGTTACCGTCGGATTTTCAAACAGGCCGTGGATGTAGGTGCCCATGATTTTATGATCCGCAGAGACACATCCGTCTGAATCTTCACAGGCGATACCGTTTCTCTCGACGACCTGGAACAATGGATCGCCGCCATGCCGTTTGCTTTGACCCATATGGATTTCATAACCGCTGCCCTGGATAGAATCACCGTAAAACCGGGTCAGGGTCGTTGTCTTCGGGGCTTTTAATACGGTTTCGACCGGCAATAAATCTACTCCCGGTGTGGTGCCCGGTTTTCCCTCCAGCCCGTCGGGATCATGCACGAAATTGCCCATCATCTGATAACCACCGCATATTCCAAGGATGTGACCGCCATTGGCCACGTAATCGGCAATCTTTTCCAACCAGCCACCGGAATTAATCCATCGCAAATCAAAGCATGTGTTTTTTGAACCCGGCAGAATAACGGCTTTGAACGTTGTCAGGGCCTGCACTTTTTCCAAAAAAAACAGATCCAGGTCATCCAGGGCAATCAAAGGGTCAAAGTCTGTGAAATTTGAAATATGCGGCAACCGAATGACCGCAACCGCCGGAATGCTCGTATCGTCAGTGAACACTTTTTGGGGATTTTCAATGACAACGGAATCCTCGGGATCAATTTGGATATGGTTATACCAGGGCAGCACACCGAATACTTTTTTGTGGGTCTTTTTTTCAATCCAGCGGACACCGTCTTTAAAAAGACGAATATCCCCCCTGAAACGGTTGATGATAAATCCTTTAATTTGATTTTGATGGGGGTTTTCGAGGCAGCTCAAGGTGCCGACGATCTGGGCAAATACCCCGCCCCTATGGATGTCGGCCACTAAGATAACCGGCGCCTCGGCGTACTCGGCCATTCGGAAATTAACGATATCATGGGGCATGAGATTCACTTCGGCACAGGATCCGGCACCTTCCATGACAATCAGATCATATTCCTGCCGCAACCGGTCCAGGGCGGCACCGGCAGTGGCAAACAGGCGCTCTTTTTTGGTGTGATATTCACTGGCCGTGCTGTTCTCCACCGCCTTTCCCAACAGAACCACCTGAGAGCCGATATCGCTGGTAGGTTTCAATAAAATTGGATTCATATCCACGTGCGGCGGTATTTTGGCAGCTTCAGCCTGGACGATTTGGGCACGGCCCATCTCCAGGCCCTCGGGCGTGACGCCCGAGTTGTTGGACATGTTCTGGGCTTTGTAAGGTGCCACCCGAATCCCTTGGTTTACAAACAAACGACACAGAGCGGTGGCAACGATACTCTTGCCGACATCTGAACCCGTTCCAAAAACGGCGATGCAGGGGGCTTTCTTGAGGTTGTTTGCTGACACGGTCATTATGATCCTTTATGACTGAATTTCATATTTTTTAGCATACCCTCTGGGCGTAAACATAAAATCCAAATATTTACTTGAGGTGCTGCTGCCAATAAACACGGTGGTTTGCATATCGACTTCGGCGGTATGCATGTCATCCAAGGTGACGATTTCAATACGTTGTTCCGCACGCATGGCCCGGGAAACAATGCCGACAGGGGTATTTTTATCCCGGTGTCTGAGTATGATGTCTCGGGCTTTTCCAAGTTGCCAATTTCTTTTTTTGCTTTTGGGATTGTATAGCACAATGACGAAATCCGAGCTGGCAGCAGCCTCAAGGCGCTGTTCGATGCGTTCCCAGGGCGTCAGCAGATCGCTCAGACTGATGGCGGCAAAATCATGGGTCAACGGGGCTCCGAGCAGGGCCGCACCGGCACAAAGGGCCGGTATGCCGGGCACGACTTCTAATCTCAGGACGTTTCTATCACCAGCACCTTTGGGGTCTGAACGCAGAGGCACAATTACGATGCCTTTAATCTTGCAGGTTTCAAAGACCAGGCCGGCCATGGCATAAATTCCCGGGTCACCGCTGGAGACGATGGCACAGGATTTACCGGCCAGGGCCTGTTCGATGGCAGCCTCGACCCGTGCGACCTCCTTTGTCATGCCCGTACTGATGATTTCCTTACCATCGATGAGGGGATGGATTAACTCAATATACTTGTGATAGCCTGCTACGACCTCTACCGAAGCCAAAATTTGACCCGCCCGTTTGGTTAAGTGTTCCGCACTACCCGGCCCTATTCCGACGACAAAAAGTTTATTCGTGCGATGGCTACCGTCACGTTTTTGGTCGACTGTTTGGGAACGATCAGTGTCCCGCCCCTGGCTGTGAGAATTGCTGATGCTTCGCATACGCTTTTCACTCCAACGTGTTTTTCCACCACTATGGATGGATTTTTGATTTCTTTTACCTGGTTCAATTCCTGTCGGTTATGGAAAATTAACGGCAGGTTGAGATTTTCAGATAGGCTGAGCATCCCGGTTTCATCGGATTTCACATCGATGGATGCCAGTGACGTTAAACTGGATGAAGCCAGATGGTACGCTTCAAGCACCTCTTCCAGGAGTTCTTTCATCTCT
>JAHEIB010000121.1 GCA_024639645.1 Deltaproteobacteria bacterium | reverse complement strand
AACAGATCGATAACTTCCGCCATGGTAACGCCGGCTGCGGCCACATCCTGCCGGGAAAGATAGAGCAGACGGTTTGAAGACATGAGACCTCCTTGATAATCGAAGAACAGCCCGCAACTTGCTGCGGGGTTAGCGAGCGAATCAAACAGATAAAATCCTTACCGAGATGCAAAGCACTGCCGTGCGGTACGCTTCAATTTTAACCTCTTTAGGTTGGTGATCACAAAAATGTTTTCTAATGGAGGCTGTGTGAAAATGCAAATGGTTTCCGAGTAATCGTTCCCAGAATAAATTTCCTGAGGGTAAGACTTGAAATATTGCTTTCAGGAACGTATAAGCAGCCAACAAACCATTATAGAATTTAATAAAAGGAAAATTTCATGGAAACTTTTTTTCAATTTTTGGAAGACAATCAGATCGCCTATACACGCCACGACCACCCGGCGGTTTACACGGTGGAAGAGGCCGATCGCCTGGTACCGGAACTGACGGCTTCAAAAACAAAAAATCTGTTTCTCAGAGACGACAAAGGCAAGCGTCATTTTCTAGTGATAGTGCCCGGTCACAAACAGGTGGATTTGAAACAATTGAAAAATCGAATGGAGATTAAACGCATCAGCTTCGGGTCACCCGAGCGAATGAAAAAACATCTGGGTATCGAGCCAGGTGCGGTCTCTGTCCTGGCGCTCTACAATGACAAGGCCCATGCTGTAGAATTGTTCATGGATCAGGAATTGTGGGCATCAGATTCCTTTCAATGTCACCCCCTGGTGAACACGGCCACCCTGGAAATCACCCGGGAAAACCTAACGCGCTTTCTGGAAGTCACCGGTCATGATATGAAGCTTATCCAGGTTCCGGAGAGATGAGCCACTAGCATCAAAGCCATAGGCAATCAGCAGCTTAGAAATTAACGCCTAGTGGGCAATGCTATCCATTCACAATGCACTTAATCTCTACGCAGCCCCCCTTGGGCAGGGCGCTTACCTCAACCACGGCCCGGGCAGGTTTGTGACCGGCAAAAAAAGCCTCGTAGATACCGTTGAATTCCAGAAAATTTCCCATGTCGGTCAGGAACACATCCACGGCCACCACCTGATTCAAGCTGCATCCGGCAGCCTCTACAATATGCTTCAGGTTCTCCAGGGCCTGCTGGGCCTGGCCGGCCACATCCTCGCTTACCAATTCTCCGGTCTCCGGATTCATCCCCAGTTGTCCGCTCACAAAGTGCCACGCACCTGCGCTGATGCCCTGGGAATAGGGGCCGATGGCAGCTGGGGCCTGATGGGTCTCAATGGGTTGAATTGCCATGGTTGAGTCTCCTTATAAAATAGACGTACGCGAATTTTTTTCTTTGTTGCAGGATGAGGTCGGCGTTATTTCTTCATTTCTTTCAGACGTTTTTCCACAAACGTTTTTTCGTTCCCGGCCAGGGTGCAGGTGAGGAGATGGCTGGCTTCGAGCTCCAAAATTTCTTCGAAACTCGCGCTCATGCCCTGATCGATAGCAATTCGGGACAACCTTAATGCCATTGGGGAGCGTTGGGCAATTTTTTGTGCCATGGACAAAGCGTCTTCCATCAACGCGTCATCAGGAACCACTTTGTTGGCCAGCCCCATTTTACATGCTTCGTTGGCGTCGATGAACTCACCCGTAAAAATTAATTCCTTGGCTTTCCCAAGACCCACAAGATGGGTCAGCAATTTTGTACCCGCATTTGTCACTGTCAACCCAACACCAGTCTCGGGAAATCCGAAAACGGCAGATTCAGCAGCGATACGAATATCGCAACTCATGGCGATTTCGCACCCGCCGCCGACTGCATATCCCTTGACGGCGGCAATAAGGGGCTTGTCCAACTTCAAGGTATAACGCTGCACATCCTGAAGCCGCTCCGCCTCATCCATCCATGTTTCAACGCTTTTTCCTTCGGCAGTTTCTTTCAGATCTTCTCCAGAGCAAAAACTCTTCCCGGATCCGGTAAGAATGATGACCTCAGCAGTCTTGTCGCGGCGTGCAGCATCGAGTGTTTCCATCAAGGTTTTTAAAAGCTCACCGGTCAGAGCGTTAAGACGATGGGGACGATTCAGGGTGATGATACCGACATTCCCGTCGCGATGATATAAAACGGTTGATTCCCCCATTGCTTGCTCCCCTGTTGTCATATGTATATCAAGCCTGACTATCCCTATTCACCCAGGTAGGCTTTTTTGACTTGTTCGCTCTCCAGAAGTACCGAAGATTTGTCTGCCAGTACAATCTTGCCTGTTTCCATGACATAACCTGTATCGGATATTCCTAAAGCCATGTTTGCGTTCTGCTCCACAAGAAAGATGGTGGTGCCGCTGTCCTGGTTGATTTGCAGTATGGTCTCAAAAATGACTTCCACCAGCTTGGGGGCCAAGCCCAAAGAAGGCTCGTCCAGTAGCAGCAACTCGGGACGTGACATCAGGGCACGGCCGATGGCCAGCATTTGCTGTTCGCCGCCGCTAAGGGTTCCACCCAGCTGCCCCATGCGGTCTTTCAACACCGGGAACAGGCTGAAGACCCATTCCAGGTCTTTTTGGACCTCACCTTTGTCTCTGCGTAAAAAAGCACCCATTTCCAGGTTTTCATAGGTCGACATACGCGGGAAAATCTGTCTTCCCTCTGGTGTTTGGGATACGCCGAGAGCAGCCACTTTTTCGGGTTTTAAATCTTGTATGGGTTTTCCATTGAAGAGAATTTTCCCTTGTGACGCCCGCTGGACACCGAAGATGGTCATCAGGGTTGTCGATTTACCGGCACCGTTGGCACCGATCAGACAGGCGATCTCGCCCTTTGAGATGGAACAGGATATGCCTTTCAAGGCGTGTATATTGCCGTAATAGGTGTGAACATCGGTGAGCTTCAGTATGGCCTGGGGATTTGTCATAGTGTCAATCCTTGGGAGGTGGTTCTTGGTCTGCACGTAACTCACGCCTACGCCGGGAGGCAGGGATAAGCCCTTCAGGTTTAAGGATCATCATGGTGGTCATGATGCCGCCAAAAGCCAGCATGCGGAAATTTTCCAGGCCCCGGAAAACTTCCGGCGCTGCGATCAGTACAAAAGCGGCTACAACGATACCGGGGATACTGCCCACCCCACCGAGAACAACTATGCACAGCACGATGCAGGATTCCATGAACAGGAAAAAGTTGGGGTTGGTATAACTCAGCTTGGCCGCGAAAAAAGCGCCAGCCACGGAAGCAAACCCCGCCCCCAGGGCATAGGCCAGCAGTTTGATCCAGGTTGTGGGCACACCGGACAATTCAGCAGCGACTTCGTCCTCGCGGATGGCGATCCAGGCGCGGCCGATACGCGAGTTGTCCAGGCGTCGGACACCGATGATGGTCAGAATGGCGATTAAAAGGATAAAATAATAGAGAGACGGCAGAGATTTGAGATAATAGGTGACCCAGGTGAATCCATCTTCGCCAAAACTGGGATAGTACAACGCCGGTCGTTTCATTCCGAACAACCCGTTGGGCCCAGCGGTGAGGGAATCCCAGTTGTTGAGCACCAGGCGTACTATTTCACCGAACCCCAGGGTGACGATGGCCAGGTAGTCACCCCGCATTTTCAGCGTTGGATAACCGATTATGCAACCGACAACCATGCCCAAGACAATACCGAGGGGCAGGGCAGCCCAGAAGGACAGGCCGAAGGTAAGATTCAGCAGGGAATAGGTGTAAGCCCCCACCGCGTAAAAGGCGATATATCCAAGATCCAGCAGACCGCACAGCCCGACGACGATATTCAATCCCAGCCCCAGGCAGACGTAAATCAGGCAGGTAATACCGACATCGATCATGTAATTATCGGCAAACATGGGGAACGCGAAGGCAAGGGCCAGCAAGCCGCCGAGAGTGTAGACTTTTGGATAACGGTTGATCCGTTTCCTGACAACCTCCGTCCAGGGAGTCTTTTTTCTACCGTCATCTTTCTTTTGACTGCGGATGAATTTAACGACGATGTTCAGCACAAGGATGGTCATGAAAATGCCCAGTATTTTTAAAACCCGGCCGGGTTCAAAGGTCGTGCTTCTAAATCCGAGCATGGGTGTGAGGATGATGACCAGAAAAGCACCATAAACAACCAGTTTTTTGAGTTCTTTCTGTATCATCAGACACGCACCTCCGTGGTGCCCTCACCCAAAAGACCGCTGGGTTTAAAGTAGAGGACCATGATCAGCACGGTGAATGTGGTCACATCTTTCCAGGCGCTGGGCAGAAACGCGGCCCACATGACTTCGATGGTGCCGATGATCAATCCCCCCAGCATGGCGCCAGGAATCGAACCGATACCCCCCAGGATAGCAGCGGCAAAGGCCTTGATCATGAAGATAAAACCCATGTCGAATCGAACGGCACCATAGTGAAGTCCCACCATTACGCCGGCGGCAGCTCCTAGGGCAGGGCCGATCATGAAGGTAATCCGGATGGTTTGGTCAATGTCGATGCCCAGTATACGGGCCATGGTTTTGTTTTGTGCGGTGGCCCGCATGGCCTTGCCAAGCCGGGTGCGGTGAACGAAAAGCTGCAGACCGACCATGAGCGCGACAGCCAGGATGATGATGAATATCTGGCCGTTCGTGATGCGTGCGCCCATGAATTCAATACCCTCGATGCCGAACACCTGAGGATAGGCCCTGTCGGAAACCCCTTGGCTGAGCATCATGCCGTTGGATAAAAAAATGGACATACCCAGGGCACTCAGGAGTGCGGACAAGCGCGAAGATGTGCGCAGGGGTTTGTAGGCAACGTGCTCCACGGCTACACCCAGAACAGCCACGTAAGACATAGACATGACAAAGACAATAATCATGGTGAGCACAAAATGTGTTTCCACAAAGCCCATCTGCTGCAGGGCGGTCAGGACGATAACACCGATAAAGGCACCGGCTGTGAACAATTCACCGTGGGCAAAGTTAATCAGTTCAATAATGCCGTATACCATGGTGTAACCCAGCGCGATCAAGGAATAAATGCTGCCGAGAAAGACAGCATTGATGATCTGCTGCAATAAAAAAGAGGACAGATCCATATATCAGGCCTATTGTTTCTTTCTTAAAGGTATTCAGTAAAATTAGGGTGTTTGGACAATGCGTAAGTCTGCATTCCGGAATGTCGGCAGCCATGGATGTTTTCTCCATGTCCAACCTCTGTTCCGGGGTTCCAACGATTCATGATCCCAAATATGAGAAAAAAGGATCGGGTGCTAAGGGCACCCGATCCATGGCGTTTGTTACAGGTCTTTGCCGGTAATCGGATCCCAGAAAGGCACAAACTTATTGTCCTTGACGAGCCAGACGATGTGAGCGATCTTTCGATCACCATGTTCATCGAAGCTGATATCGCCGCTCACGCCCGTCCAGGTATTATCACGAATGGTTTGCTGCAGTTTGTCCGCGTCGGCTGTACTGGCCTTTTCAATGGCGGCCAGGGCCATCATGCCGGCATCGTAGGCGTAATAAGCGTAGGAGCCGACGGCCTTGGCATTCCACATTTTCATGTAGGTTTGGACGAACTCATCTCTTTCAGGCGTTTCCGGTGCCTTGGCGAATGTCAGGTAGACGCCTTCGGCATTTTTTCCGGCAACTTCCAGGAATTTCGGATGAAATACGGCATCTTCGCTGAGAAACGTCGAGCTCATGTCCAACTTGCGGGCCTGCTGGATCATCTTAGAGCCTTCAGGCTGATATACACTCATGTAGATGACATCCGGGTTGATTCTTTTCAGCTTGGTGAGCACCGCGGTAAAGTCGCTGTCGCCCGGGGTGATATACTCATGGGCGATCACCTTGACGATATTCTTTTCTTTGGCGAATTTTTCGATGTTGGCGGTCAATCCGGCCGTATAAGTCTGCTTGTCATCGATCAAGGCAATGGTCTTGGCTTTCAATTTTTTTTCTAGGAACTGAACTGTCGACCAGGCCTGGACGTCGTCACGCGGGGGCATGCGAAAGAAATATTTGTAGCCTTTGGCAGTCAGCCGTTCATTGGTGGAGGCAGGCGTGATCTGGACGATGCCGGCATCCATGATCGGAATCTGGGCCGGTTCGGTGGCGGAGGAACAATAAGCTCCGATAATGACATTCACACCGCTGTTTATGAGTTTGTTAGCGGCCATGGTTGCTTTTCCCCCGTCACAGGCGCTGTCGCCAGGAACAACTTCGACCTTATCATACCCTTTTAGCGCCCCGTAAACAGCTACGGCAGTTTTGACACCCTGCAGGATGTCCGTGCCGTCCTGTGCGTAGGGCCCTGTCAGCGGACTCAAGGTTCCTATTTTAAGTGTCTTGGCCAAAGCCATACTTTGAAATCCCAGGATCAATGTTAAACACAAAACGATAATTCCAGCTTTTTTCATGATGCACCTCCGTTTTTACATTTAGTCATGTTGTCTGCTACGGGTTATGTTTTTTTGCTGCTCGGGTTTCTTTTTTTTGGAAAGAGCACCGGTTCCCAGGTAAGCTTCAATCACAGTTTCGTTCTGCTGAATTTCCTTGGGCGTGCCTTCCGCAATTTTTTGGCCGTAATCGAGTACGGTGACAACTTCCGAAATACCCATGACCAGAAGCATGTCATGTTCAACCAGAAAAATGGTTAGACCAGTGTCCCGCAGTTTGATGATCAATTCCATCAATTCTGCTGTTTCTTTCGGATTCATTCCAGCGGCGGGCTCATCCAGCAGCAGCAGTTTGGGCTGCGTGGCCAGCGCCCGGGCGATTTCAAGCCTGCGCTGTTCGCCGTAGGCCAGATTAGATGCATAGTCGTTCTGATGCCCAACGAGTCCGAAAAAATCCAGTATCTCCTGCGATTTCAGGATGATATCTTTTTCTTCCTGCCGCTCGTGGCGGGTCTTGAACAGGGCCCGAACAGGCCCGCTGCGGGTCCGACAGTGAAATCCCACCTGTACATTTTCCAGAACCGTCATGGAATTGAAAAGGCGGATGTTCTGAAATGTCCTGGCAATACCACGGGAAACGACCTTATTGCTGTGCAGGCCATTGAGTGTTTCGCCATTATACGTAATGGTTCCTTCTGTTGGTTTGTACACACCGGTGATCAGGTTAAACACCGTTGTTTTTCCAGCACCGTTGGGACCGATCAAACTCAAAATTTTCCCACTAGGTACCTCGAGGTCTAAGTTGTCGACAGCCAGCAGTCCGCCAAATTTCATGGTAACATTTTTCAATAGCAACTCTGCCATACAAACAATTCCGGGTTTGAAGGTTTTAATAAATGGCACATTCCAAAGGCGCCCACACGGCTTTTTTGATGCAACATAAAAATATATGGGGCATCAATAACATGGGAAAATGAGGGGGCTCCCATTGGTTGAATGCCCGTAGGCAGGACAAAATATATGGTACTTTTTCTCCGGTACCGCTTTAAGTGCCGTTTAAACGTCTATTGGCAGTTTCTGAAAACTCCTACTTGCAGAATTCGTATCCTCACATGCCTGGTACCGAACGGTCTTTGTACAGAACAATAAATTTAAGGTCATTTAAATATAGAACCCGATTCATTTAGTCAATGAAAATATTTTGATCTTCCCCGGGCTTTTCAGATTGTGCCATCCAACTAAATTACATAATATCAAAATCTTAAACAGGTATCATACCTTGTCAATTATCATCGTCGGTAAGGGCGGCTAATACCGGCGTAAAACGCGCACCGCTTTTCCCATCTCTGTTCGCTGGATGGTTTGTGGTGCAACCAGCTCAACCTTGGCTGTAAAAAACAACACTGTCTTGATTTTCTGCTCGAGTTTCCGGGCAATAGCATCTTTCTGGTCTGGATTTATGCCGGCACCATACTCGGCGGTAATGTTGAGGCTGATATACGGCGAGGGGTGGTCCAGAACAATTTGGAACTCTCCATTCAAATCCGGAACCATCTTTTCGATCACCTGTGAAATGCCGTTGGGGAAGACGTTGATTCCTTTTACATTCAGCATATCGTCCGATCTGCCCACGACTCTGAACCGAAAACCGGTTCTGCCACAACGGCAAGGACCGGTGCCCAATATTTCCAAAATGTCTGAGGTCCGATATCGAACCAGGGGCTGGGCCTCTTTTTCAAGGTGTGTCAAAACCATCTCACCCTTTACTCCTTCCTCGATGGGAATATCTTCACCTGTGGCCGGGTCGATCAACTGGGCCAGCAAAGCCCCCTGGGCCAGAAAATGCAGTTGATAAGTCTCACCACATACAGATGCAAAGTTACAGAGAACATCGGATACGCCATAATTGGCATTTTGTGGCTGCATTCCCCATGTATCCGCAATACGGCCGCGGTAGGAAGGATTTTCGAGGCCGGACTCGCCCCCAAACAGTCCCAGTCTGAGACCCAGATCTTTTGGCTCGATGCCCAATTCATCACGAACAACGTCCTCCAGGTAAGCCGGATAGGAAGGGGTTGATGAGATGACATTGATTCCCGCATCCCGAATTACACGTACCAGCTGCCGTGAGTTGCCCACACCAAAAGGAAATACGCTAGCACCTGTCAGCTCCAAATTTGAATGATCCGTATAGCCGCCCATCCACAGACAGTAGTTCAGGCAGTGGACTACCCGGTGATGCGGTCGCAGTCCTGCCGCCCAGAATGCCCTGGCTCCGCAATCATTGGTTATTTTGATATCATTGTGGGTGAGGGCGGTATAAATGAACTGCCCGGTAGCCCCGGAGGTTCGGTGAACACGGTTAACCAGATCTGCAGTCGCAGCTAAATAATCGCCGTAGGGTGGCATCCGTATCTGGGATTCACGTAAATCTGTTTTGGTTGTAAAGGGGAGTTTGGCAAGATCTTGAACACAGGTGATCTCTTTTGCAGCGATGCCCGTTTGGCGATATTTTTCCTGGTACATGGTGCTGTAGGAAAAAACATACTGAATCTGGTCTACCAGTTTTTGTTGTTCGAGTTTCTTTAAGTCAGTTGGAGAAATCGCCTCCATTACTGGATTCCACAAGGTTCGCTCCAATTTTCCTCCTAATTCCAATCGTAAACGTTACTCAAATTTTGCTGCTCAAATAGAACACGGCCGGAATCGTGAAAATACTCAATAGCGTGGACAATAGGACCATAGCACCGGCAAAACGGGCGTCCACCCCGTAGCGAAGCGGCAGTACAACCGAAAAAACTGCCGACGGCAGCGTGGACGCGGAAACAACAACGATTCTGGCTGAACCGGTAATGCCGAATATGTTCACTGCCAACATACCGGCGATAAAACCAAAACCAAAGCGCATCAACAAGCCCGATATCAAGTGGGGATCGGCACGCATACGGCGCTTTTTCAATGAACACCCGAGGGCAAAAGTCGCCAAAGCCGGAGCTCCGGCGCCACTGTACTTACATGTATCCAAAAGCGGTTGAGGTAATTCAATGTCTGCATAACGACACCAAAAACCCAAGATGATGGACCACAACAGCGGTGTTTTGAATATCGCCACAAGACCCGACAATGCAAATCCGCCTGCCACGATGAAGATGCCGAGTGTAAAAATGAAAAACGTCTGGATCTGATCATAAATAACGATCTGGTTCACCGCTCCGGTAGCTCCCCATAACTCCATCAAAGGAATGCCAAGAAAGCCGGAGTTCATAAAAATAATCGGTGGCAGAAAGGCGCGTTTATCGAGCTTGAAAACATGACAGTATACCAGTGATGCTATCAACAAAAACAAGAGCACAAAACAGACCGCACCACCCAATCTTATCGTATCGTTGAGATTGATTTTGGACGTGTAGAGGGAGTAGAAGACAAGCATAGGCATAAAAAAATCGGTAACTACCCGAACAAGGGTATCTTCCGACAGGGCGAACAACCACGCACAGATATAACCACCCAGGGCGAGTACAATCAATGGAAGTAGAATTAGATAAGGGTTTGCGATCATCCTAAGCCTTTCGATTGAGCATTTCTGCGAAACCAAACTGGCTACCCCTAACACACGTTGACCTGTGATGCAAATTTTGCCAAAACCGGGTTCCTTTTTGCTTGTGTATTCTCGGCATGTTACTTATTACCTTTACAAAGGAAATGTTCTGCCGACAATTGCAAGAATGATAAATCCGGCACTCATCACACATAGGGCATAATCTTTACATTATGAGACAAGAGTTGACAGGTTTTGTTATATGTTAACAAAGAACAATGAGAATAAGACACGCAACACAATCTGAT
>JAHEIB010000264.1 GCA_024639645.1 Deltaproteobacteria bacterium | reverse complement strand
AATTCGTTCCATCGACATGCATGCAGTGCGAGACCGCCATGTGTGAGCTGGTCTGCCCGGTAAATGCCATCAGCCGGGATCCTGAAACCGGTGCCAGGATCATCAGCGAAAAAAAATGTATTGGATGCAGTTCGTGCAGCTACGCCTGTCCGTTCGGGGCCTGTTTCGTCGATCGCCGGCTGGGAAAGTCCATCGTCTGCTCGCAATGCGACGGTGATCCGACCTGCGTCAAGGTCTGTCCATCCGGCGCCCTTACCTACGCAAGCGCCGATCAGGTTAACATCACGCTCAAACGGGGAGCGGCCCAGCGTCTGATTTCAGCCAGAGAAGCCATGCGAGAAGTGGTCGAATCGCCCGAGCTTCCAGAAGACAGAGATCCGTGCTGAAAACAGATGGGAGAGCTATTATATTTTGCCGAGACGACACTGCTGTGGATGGTGGCTGTTTTCTTTTTAACGGGAATTCTCATCAGAAGCCTTTTTTTCGTCGTCAACATCTTCCGTAGCCGGTCGATCAGTAGACGCAGTGTCTTGAATCGTCTCGTCACGCTGTTTGGCGTATTCGCTCCGTTCCATCGGGCTGTCCTGAAAAAGCCCGGTTATACCGCCATTCGCTACCTTTTTCATGTCTGTCTTTTCATTTTACCCATATGGTTTTCAGGGCATGTGTCCCTCTGGGAGGAGTCCCGCTTCGAATGGTACTGGACACCCCTGCCGGACGATTGGGCTGACCGGATGACCCTGGCTATTCTGGCCGCATGTGCTTTCTTCCTTGCCCGGCGCATCGTTTTAAAAAACCGGCATGATACCGGGTTTTCAGATTTTTTACTCATCCTGATCACCGCACTGCCCTTTCTCACCGGTTATTTTCTTACCCACGGCACCCTGAACAGCATTCCGTTTTTTGATACCTATCTGTGGTATATGCATGTCATCAGCGGTGAGATCATGCTGGTCATGATCGTATTTCTGTTTTACCGAACACGCTTGAGAAAAGAGACCTGCGTGGGCTGCGCCGCCTGTGTAGAGAACTGCCCCACCGAAACCCTTGAATTTTATGACAAAGATGCGTTGCGTCTCTTCAGATATTCCCAATACCAATGCATATGCTGCGGGTCCTGCGTGAATGTCTGCCCGGAGAACGCGGCAACATTGAGTCATGCGATCGGCATCCGGCACTTTTTTCGGATGCTTTCAAAAGATGTCATCAGAAATGTCGATCTGGCAATGTGTGAACGATGCGGTGTCGCCATCGCACCCAAATTACAAACAGCCAAATTGGGGAGCATTTTAACGGCCAACGATGTTGAAATGGCGTTGTTGAATCACTGTAACCGTTGCAAACCGAGAAAGATCCGAACTGGTTGATAGCGCATTAAAGTAATCAGGAGCAGGCTCATGCAATTGACAGACACAGAAAAGGAAATGCTGGATGGGAAGGACGGGGAAGCCGTTCGCATTGCCATGTCGATCCTCACCGATATAGGCGATGCAGTTGAAGCGGAAGAAATGACAGAGATTGTGCATGTCCATACGGACAGCGGGTTTTACCTGGGTGATGCCGGCCTTGAATTTGTGGAACATCTGGCGAACCTGGCGGGTAAAGTCTGCGTTCCCACCACCATGAACAATACCTCTTTTGATCTGGAAAGGGGCCTCTCTTACGGTGTATCGCAGGATTTATTCGCTAAAATAAAAAGAACTGAAAACGCCCATCTCAAAATGGGGGCTATCCCCACCTGGACCTGCGCACCTTACCAGGACGGGATTGTCCCCAGATTCGGCAGCCATGTTGCCTGGTCGGAGTCCAACGCCATCGCATTCGTCAATTCCGTCATCGGCGCCAGAACCAATCGCACTGGGGATTTGATAGATATCTGCAGTGCCATAACGGGCAGGTATCCAAAATTCGGCCTCTACCTGGACGAAAATCGCAAGGCCGAAGTCTTGATCCAATGCGGGAACCTGGCCGAGAATATTATAGCGGATGCCTCTTTCTATCCTCTTCTGGGTTACCTGGCAGGTTATCAAGCGGGTAATAAAGTAGTCGCCATCGAGGGCATTCCCAAGACGGTTTCTGTTGACAACCTGAAAGACCTGGGTGCAGCGGCCGCCTCATCGGGTTCAGTGGCGCTGTTTCACGTCATCGGCGTAACCCCTGAAGCCCATACCCGGGAGATGTGCCTAAAAGACAAAGACGCCCTCCAAGCGATCGTGGTTACAGCGGACATGATAAGAAATATGGAAGAAAAACTATGGACCGTAGCCGATGATCGACTTGACTGGGTTGGGTTCGGGTGCCCTCATTTTTCATTTTCTGAATTCCGAGAGCTTGCCGGATTGATACAGGGACATAAAGTCAGCAAAGATGTACGTGCTACCGTGTTTACCAGCAGGAATATTCATGCCTGGGTCAGGCAATTAGGGATTCTGGAGATACTGAATAACGCCGGCGTCAAGGTCTATACCGATGGCTGTTTGCTGCTATTTCCCCAGAATAAGGGCAAGACAGGGGCCATGATGACCAATTCCGCCAAGGCGGCCAATTACATCTATTCTCAAGCAGGACTGAAGGCGGCTTATGGCAGTATCAAAGATTGTGTGGACTCCGCCATTGCGGGAAAAATCATACGTAGAGGCTCAGCATGGCTAAGGTAATAAAATGCAAATGTCGTGTTTCGGGGAGAAGAGAGGGAGACATCTTGACCACCGACCAGCCTGTCAGTTTCTGGGGTGGGGTCGATCCTGAACAAGGCATCATCATCGACCCACGCCATGAGCTTTTCGGAGCATCGGTTGCCGGAAAGGTACTGGCCTTCCCCTATGGCAAAGGGTCGGCAGCGGCGCCCATGGTGATACTGGAGCTGGTGAGAGCAAAAAAAGCCCCCACCGCCTTGGTTCTGATAGAGGTCGATTCCCTGCTGGTATCAGGGCCTGTTATCTGCAAGCATTTCTATGGTGAAACCATACCGGTGGTTACCTTGAACCATGAGGAATTTCAGCTGCTCAAAACCGGGCTGCATGCCGTGGTTGACGGCAGCAAAGGCGAAATTGTTTTATCTGGATCTGCTTTTTAAATTTCCGGCAATAAATGCCTCTCCTTTTTCTATGATTGCAAAACCTTCATCATTGGGGGTGAAGTCTTCAATTAACGTTTTGGTAAAC
>JAHEIB010000015.1 GCA_024639645.1 Deltaproteobacteria bacterium | reverse complement strand
TCAAATACAGCTTTGGATGCCGCACTTTCGACACTTCGTTCAACGGCACAGACACTTTCGAGTAATCTGGCAGTTGTTACGACACGTCTCGATTTTACCCAGAACATGATCAACACCCTGAACACCGGTGCCGACAACCTGACTTTGGCCGACATGAACGAGGAGAGTGCTAATATGCTCATGCTGCAGACCCGTCAGGCCCTGGGAACCTCATCCCTGGGAATGGCTTCTGATGCGGCTCAGTCTATTCTGAGACTCTTTTAACAATTGAACCATGAACCACATTCTCCGGAAGGGGGCCCATACCCCCTTCCGGACAGGTTCTTTTCAGGAGGTGATTTCACATGATTGCGTCAATCGTCAATGGCAGCCAATCGCACCTCAGCACACCTTCGACGGCGCTTCGAAGCGGTACCATCAATTTTCAGAACACGGAAAGATCCCGGACCGGATCGGAATCCACCCGGGTGGGTCATGTCAATAACGGTTGGGGAAAAACCGAACAAATGAAAGCGCCTGCCAATGCAATGGCCAGGCAGATCCGGGCCATGGACACCCAGGTGCAGAACCTGGCCCATGCCATCCGGCGTATGAGCACCGATATCCGTGCTTTTCGGAAGAACTTTCCCCCCTTTCCCCGGGGCAGTGAGGAACGGGAACGCTTGTTGAACAGCTTTCAAGGTATAAGGAAGCAAATCGAGCGTCTGACCATTCCACCCAAAAGTAAAGCTGTCCCGAATGACCAGGGTCAAGATGTATCCCAGATGCGTTCATTGGGCACCCTGATGGAGCGCTATGAAACGCTGCTGCAGACCATCCGGGAACGTCTCCCAGCTATCCCGGCGGACACAACGGATGTGGCGATGCAGAAACTTGAACAAGAGCTGGAGACACTCCTGGCCTTCATTTATGAACAGCACGGTGAACGGGTGGAATTCATAAAATATTATCAAGGCGGCGATGACACGGAAACCGCCGTTCAGATGGCGTCCTTTAGTATCACCCTGGGCCAGACCTTTTCAGAGCAGTCTCACTGGCAAATGACCGTCTCCCAGACACAACTGAAAGTTCTGCAGGTCTGATCCATGCCGCTCAAGATTGTCCTGAAACCCGGGGAACGAATGATTATCGACGGCGCGGTGATTCGAAACGGGGATGCCAAAACCGAGTTCACCATAGAAAACAGGGTGCCCCTGCTGCGGCAGAAAGACATTCTTACGGAAAAAGACGCCCACACGGTCTGCCGCCGGATCTACTATGTTATTCAACTCATGTATATCGACAAAACAGACCCTGTTACGCACCATGCCGCTTACTGGAAACTGGTGCAGCCCCTGGTGAAGGCAGCGCCCAGCAGCGTGGCCCTGGTGGATCGGATCAGCGCACAGATCCTGGCGGGTCACCACTATCAGGCCCTCAAGCTGGCAAAAAAGCTGGTGGCCTATGAAGAGGAGGTTATGAGTCGTGTATAAAAGTCCCTTACAGGCCTATCAGGCCATTGACAACGCCAGCATGAACGGCCGTGAAACCGAGGCCCGGGTGCTGATGGATGCCGCACTCAAACTCAAGCAGTGCCAGCAGAACTGGGAATCTGAAAACAGTCATGACCAGCTGGATGCCGCTTTGCGCTACAACCAGAAGATCTGGTCTGTCTTCCAGGTGGAACTGGAACGCGAAGACAACCCCCTGCCCCTGAATGTAAGACAGAATCTGCTGCGGCTGATTGCCTTTATGGACAAACGCATCTTCGAAACCATGGCCTTTCCGGAACCCGAAAAACTGACCATGATGATACAGATCAACGAAAATATTGCGGCTGGGCTGCGTTCGCACCCCCAAGCGGCATGAAGAGGTTCACACCAATGAATATGATCATGGATGCCAGGCAGCAGATCAGTGACTGGATACAGGTAGACAAAAACAGTCTGAACGATATTTCTCTGGAGGATGTGGAAGTGTCGGCATATGCCTGGGAAAATATCGAGTCCGCCACCCTTCACATGACAGACACCCCAGCTGACAATGACAGCCCGGAAGAGTTACAAAGGGCACTGGGTAGCCCGCTAGCCTGCAAAAGCTACTGGGTGGAACACACCCGGGAGCTGGTGTTGTTCTTCTGGAACACCAGCCAGGCCAAGACCATCGTCATTCCTGAAGAAGGCTGGATGCTCAGGGATGATATTACCATACATTGAGATATAAGCTGTAAGCCATAATTGATAAGCCTTAAGAGGTTGCCTGCCCAAAGCCTAACGCCCCATAAGCCAAGACGCGCATCATTGAACCAAAACAGAGAACGCATTCCCCGTAGCCTGCTGAAAAGTCCTTCAATCCCGGATTAGATCATCGGTCGGCGAGTTTCCCCGTCAAACCCTTACCTCGAGTGGGTCGGGTGTTTTCAGCAGCGAAAGCGGACACTGTCTGAATGTATTAGGCAGCATTTAGAAAGAACAGCTTTATTGCCAATGACTGTATTTTAATCGACTGATTGATTTTCAGATCTATATACCAAACAAAGGTAAGACTCCAAGGCTGCTGGGTGATCCCTGAGCGACTGTGAAACTGTCTGAGTTCTTTAGTGACTGTTATGCCGAACAGCACGATAATTATCGTATGAATTGAAATATGGTTGCTTAACGCATTGATTGTCTTTAAATTTAGTCTCTGTTCGGCATTACAAGCAATTTAGAACGAGTTTTTCACAGTCGAGCAGGGATTACCCAGCAGTCGCGATATTGCCCTTCTTTTTGGATATAGTTCCGTTGATTTTTGTATATCATTCTGTTTTCACGATGAAAAATGTTCTTTCTTTAGGCTGCCTTATACATGCGTTTGTGCGCTGTAGTCGCTGAAAACAACCGGCCCGCTCAGGCTTAAAAACTCCCCGAGTGCTGACTTGGATTGGTGTGTGTTTGTTTTAGAAAGTATTATTGAGGTAAGTGGACGCTTAGCCCTAAACAGTCATCAGCTTATCGCTTATGGCTTACCGCTTACAGCTAAACAGCCATATTGACGATACTGAGTTTATTTCTGCCACTCTCCTTGGAGTGATACAAACCCTTGTCGGCGGCGGCAATCAAGGCTGCTTTGCCATCGCTGCCCGCGGCGAGGTTATAGGTGGTAACACCCAGACTGATGGTAGCCTTGATGACCTGCTCATTGGCAGGGATATCTATCGCTTCCACGGCCCGTCTGACTCTTTCTGCCAGGATGGCCGCGCCCTTCAGGTCGGTCTCCGGTAAAATAGCGGCAAATTCCTCTCCCCCGTAACGCGCCACCAGGTCAGACTCCCGGACAGTTTTCTGCATGATGGCGCTGATCACCTTTATCACCGCATCCCCCACAGGATGACCATAGGTGTCGTTGACCTTTTTGAAATGATCGATATCGAGCAATATCAGGCTCAGGGGTTTCTGGTACCGAATAGTCCGGCTGATTTCCCTGTCCAGGGCTTCCTGAAAATAGCGGTGATTGAAAATACCGGTCAATCCATCCTTGGTGGCCAGATCACGCAGTTTTTCATTGGCCGTCTTCAGCTCCATGGCCAGGTTTTCGGCTGTTTCCTTGGATCGTTTCAATTCCAGGATCAGCTGCTCGTAGGAAACGTTCAGTTTGCCGAGCTCTTCGTTGGCTTCCAGGAGCAGTTGTGAATAGGGCTTCATGTTCCCGGCGTCTATCTCGAAGTAGGACAGGATTTCGACACTTTTGCCTGCAACCTCATCGATGAGCTGGTTGATGTCTTCTTCACTGAACCCATACGTGCGCCCCAGTGTCCGGTTGATATCCTTCATCTTTTCGGCGCATCGGGCGCCATGATAAACCGAGGACATCCGGTCGGCCAGCCACAAGATCCGGGCTTTGTTCTCCACGTTTTCAGGAATGTTTTTTGACTTGTGGTGGTATTGAATCGGCATGAAGATGGTTTCCGGCAAACCCCATTTTTCCAGCACGCGCGTGCTGACTTCCGGGTGGTCAAAGCCGAATATTTTTTTCTCGGCCTCCACCACCGACGCGGCCGATACCCGTTTTTCATCAAATACCTTCAGATATTCATCGGACATGCATAGATAAAGGACGACAATCCCAATGTCCTGGAGAAGCGCCGTGATAAAAATGTCATCGCTTTTTTGCTTGATGGCGTTGGAAATAAGATCAGCCGCAACGGCCGATGTTACCGCTCTTTTCCAAAAGACTTCGTAATTGAAGCCTTCCCCGTTATCGGACTGCATCATTTTGACGATAACAAAGGAAAGGGCGATGTTTTTCAAGGCTTCGGTGCCCAGAATTGTCAGGGCTTTCTGGATGCTGTCGACTTTCTGTGGCAGGGAATAGAAAGAGGAATTCGATATTTTTAAAACCCTGGCTGCCAGGGCCGGGTCTGAAGAAACAATTTTAGCCATTTCAGACAGAGAAGCCTCGTCTGTCTTGACGGCTTCGATGATACGCAGTGCAATTGACGGTAAAGAGGGAAGTTTGACGTCATCGTTTAAAATTTCTTCAATCGATTTCATGGGCATGGTAATCTCCTGAAAAATTTCGGGCTTGTTACATAAGATGATGATCTGCTTGGTGCATCTGCGCAATCAACGATGATGGCTTTGAACGGCAATAGCGCGCGCATTCCCCATAGGTTCTGCAGCTTGCTGCAGGGTACTCTTCAATGATGTCACCAATGGCTCGCCCTGCGTTGCGAACCTATCAATGGCTTGTACAACATTATGGTTCTACTTACAATTATAATATTCTTATCCCGCCGGAACACAAAGGTACGCTATGATATAGTCAGGGCTTGCGTTCTCTTTCCCTTACGTGGCATAATCAAACACAAATTAAATTGAGAAAGGCAATCGCGCATGTACCTGGCCAGAACAAATATAGGAAACCAGACCCACTACAACATCAGAGAAACTTTCCTGGATGGTGATTGTCTGAAAAGCCGCGAACTCTTTTATCTGGGCACGGACCCCTCCAGATATATCATCTATCCGGGGGGGAAAGGTTATTACTTCGATGAGGTGGTGGAAGAGACTCTCCAAGAACACGGTGTAAATCCGACCCAGGAAGAACTCGATCAAATATTCTGGGACTTTCTGGATCCGGAAATCCAGCGGGTCATCCGGGGATTTGAGAAAAAAACAAAAACACCCCTATCCGTGTCGGATAAGGGTGTTCAGGATTTTCATCTGTTTGACAAGCGGCGCGTCCATTTTCTAAGATTCGGAACCATGGATCAGCAGCGGATTCACCAGATACCGGACAAATTCTTCCGGGCGCTCAGGAACAAATCCCGCGATGAAATCGAACAGTATTTTATGGGGGAAGAACGCATTCTCCGACCGCGCGAACTGATCCGGTACCTCTCTGTCATCTTCGGTCTCGAGCAACGCCTGCTATATGTCCAGCCGGATCAGACCGGCAATGGCCTCCAGCAGGAGAAAGTGGATACCCTGTTCATCGAATCTGTCTGCGATCTGAATCAGGATGACACTTTCTGGGCCGGCATGCCCAGGACTGATAAGCTGCAGGGATATCTCCGCCGATATGTCATTTTCTATTTCGATCATGCCGTCCAGCAGGCCGCACCTATTCCGCGATATCTGCATGAATTCATGAATCGCCATCGCACCTATCGGCCACCGAAAAAAGTGCGATTGAACATGGCGGAAGCCAGCCGATTGTTTGGAACCACATGGGAACGTCTGCGCCAAATGGACCGCGAAACGTTTACGCGGCTGTATCGCAAGCAAGCCCTTAAATTTCATCCGGATCAGGGCGGCAGCCAGAAAACATTTATCAAGCTGACAAAACTCTACGAAAACCTTATGAAAAAGAAAGACCGCAATTAAATCATAGGATGATTTTATCGAAGGCGACGATGTCCCTCCAGAACAAAAGACAAAAATTGAAGAGTACCCTGCAGCAAGAAGCTACGGGGAATGCGCTCGCTATTGCCGTCAATTTCACGGACCTGATCGGCCCTGGCGCAAGGCATTTCAGCCTGAAGCCGTAGTTATTACCGCGAAGGCTGAATAACGCAGCGCCAGGGCCGATCAGTTTACCCTGCTGGCGGCAGCGTCACCGGCATACCCATTAATGGCCAGAGCACAAATACGGCAAACCCTGTAATCACCATCAGAATAACACTGGCCGGTATACCATAAAGAAAAAATTCCGCGGTGGTAAACTGTTTAGAATCATAGGCAATGGCGTTGGGCGCGGCCCCCACCAGCAGCAGAAAGGGCATACCCGCCGTGACCAGTGCCGAAAACAGAATCACCTCACCTGCCACACCCAAGTAAGGAGCAATAACCAGCGCCACCGGCAGAGAAATAGCTATGGCGGCAACATTCATGATGACATTTGTCATGATCATAACAAAAAAGGCGATGCTCATAACAAATACGAACCAGTTGGCTTCCTGAAACATGGCCAGCCAGTTAACTGCCATCCAGTTGGCAGCACCGGTCTGCCACAGACAGTTGCCGATGCTCATGGCACCCGCAAAAAGCAGTATGATGTTCCAAGGTATGGCTTCCAGGTCATCCAGATCCATAATTCCGGTGACAAAAAATAGAATCGTTGAAATCAGAATAATGGCTGTTTTGTCGATGGGTGCAAGCGCGGGTAGGAACTGCTTTGCCGCCATAACCAGGATACAGATTCCCACAATTAACGCGGCTTTGATTTCGTTTTTTGTCAAGGAGCCCAGTTCATCGTTTAGTTTTTGCGCCTTTTCCCTCAAACCGGGAATTGTGGCTTTTTCCGGTTTAAAAAACACCATGAAAAATCCCCACAATAAAAAGGTCATGAGCCAGCCGATGGGAAACATGTACCAGGTTAACTGAAAAAAGGTGATGTCCACGTTCATGATATCTTTATAAAACCCAAGAGCCACAGCACCGCGAGCCGCTCCCAGCAGGGTGACGATACTCCCGGCTCCGGCGACATAAGCCATCCCTATAAACAGACCTTTTCCAAATTTCGTTTTCTTGTCACCTTCGCCATACAGGGCATAGATGGAGACCAGCAAGGGATAGATGGTGGCCGCCACTGCCGTGTGGGCCATTATGTGCGCCAGAGCCGCGGTAACCACAAAACACCCCAGGTAGATCATGCTGGTCTTTTCACCCACAATTATCAGCATTTTATATGCCAGACGCCGCGTCAGCCCTGTCTTGGTAAAGACCAGCCCAATCATGATGGAAGCAAAAATAAACATGACCGAAGGCACCATGAAATCCGTAAAGGCGTCCCTGGCCGGGCGGATCAGGAACAGGGCCTGCAGCACCCCTATGGCCAAACTTGTGACACCAATGGGAACCACTTCGAAAACCCACCAGGTAGCTGCCAACAAGAAAATGGCAATGGCACCTTTGCCCTCTCGGGTTAATACAAAATGTTTGTCCATGGGGTCCACGGCATCCGGCCAGGCGGGTGCGTAATACACCACACAAAAAAGCAATACGCCCAAAACAAGAAATCCCGTTTTTTTCCAGTCAACACTGTTCTCCTGTAGATGATCGCCCGTTGAATCGTTCATCAAGCCATTCCTCCCTGCGATAAACAAACCTAATCTGAGATCAACCCTGGTTTAAAAATAAGAAAAAATACCTGTAAGTTCTAAAAACACTCCCGCATGGTATGATATACTGCTGCGAACACATCCGTCAGTCTCAATATTCCGGAAATAGACCCTTTTCGCGTCACCAGCAAAGACTGATGATGACCCATGACAAGCTGATGAATGGCTTGATCCAGGCTGGCTTCTTCGGCAATATATTCTCCTTCAGACAGTGTGTGCATATGATTTTTAACATTCTGCTTGCCTGCATTTAGGCATAAATTTTCCAGTGGGCTGGCAAACAGGTGCTCATTCCTCAGCATGGATTTCATAAATTCTTTGGTGAATCCCAATTGATGAGATCGCTGGCGCTCCAGCATGTTATCATATTTGGGTTCGAGGGCTTTAAGGGCATCCAATTGCGTCAGCTTGCCGAGGACCTTACCATCGTGGCCCATTACAAGGATGGCCCTGTGCCGGTAACGTGTATGGTCAAATTCCTCCTGGGCCTTTTCCAATTCCAAAACCGCCTCATAAAGCGTAGCGTCCTCAGACACCGTTGCATATTCCGAAAGTGGCACCATCAAGTCCACGACTTTTAAATCTTTCATGTTGTCTCCTCACACTTACGCTTTTATTACGATCATCCTCATCATGATCCTGTCCGGGTTTTAAACATGATTTTACGAACATCATGCGGGACGATTGCCTGCCGGTCCAGACATGGTGGCAGGTAAATTTAGATACCGTATTTTTTAATGGTATCCAACACGCTGTCCAACTGCTGCTTCTGAACAATCAGCATTTTTTCGGTTTTGGCCTCTTTTATTTTTTTGTACAGCGCGTCCATGTCGGCCGGTTTCTCAAGATAATCGGATGCACCGATCTTCATGGCCTCGACACCCTTTTCCAGCGATGCATGTCCGGTGAGCAGGATGATCTGTGCCTCGGGATGCTTGGCCTTTATCTTTTTCAAAACAGCCATGCCATCCATTTCCGGCAGCTGAATATCTAAAATAACGGCGTCAAAAATATCGGTTTCGATAACCGCCAGGGCTTCTTTGGCGGACGAGGCTGTGGAGACATCCATTCCCCGTAAGCGCATTCTTTCAGACATTGATTCCAGAAAAGCTTCTTCATCATCCACAAGCAAAACTCTTGCTTCCATGGTTTTCTCCTTGCATCGGCAATATCGTTTTCTTTTCGTATTTAATCAGGTAAAAGGGTCCTACTCCTTAGCGTATATTTTGCTAAAATGTCAAGAAAAGGTAACGAGAAATGGAATTTGTCATGTAATGAGGATGTTAGGCTTTTATACTGATAGGCTGTTAGGCTGTAAGCACTTATGGCTTAAAGCTTAAAGCTTATTGCTCATAGCTCATAGCTATAGAAGCTGTATCGCCAGATCCGAGAGCTCGGATCTCTCACCTTTTTCCAGGTTGATATGTGCATACAGCTTCTGCCCCTTCATCTTTTCGATGAGATAGCTGAGACCATTGGACTGGCTGTCCAGATAGGGGTGGTCGATCTGGTGGATATCCCCGGTAAAAATAAGCTTGGTTCCTTCACCGGCGCGGGTAATAATGGTTTTGACTTCATGGGGTGTCAGATTCTGGGCTTCGTCAACAATAAAGAACACCTTCACGATACTCCTGCCACGGATATACGATAAGGGTGTTACAATGATTTTTTCCTCGGCCAGCAGATCCTCGATGCATCGACTGCGGCCGTTTTTACCAGAAAACTGATTATGTATGACCGTTAGGTTGTCGTACAGGGGCTGCATATATGGATCGAGTTTCGAATTGATATCACCCGGCAGATATCCAATGTCCTTGTTGCTTAGTGGCACGATGGGACGTGCAAGAAAAATCTGGCGATAATAGCGCTTGGCCTCAAGGGCAGCAGCCAGAGCCAGCAAGGTCTTTCCTGTGCCGGCCTTCCCTGAAAGCGTTACCAGCGGGATCTCTCTGTCCAGGAGTGCATTCAAGGCAAATGCCTGTTCGGCATTTCGGGGGCGGATACCATAGCAGGTCCTGTTCTCGATCCGTTTGATCTGATCCGAACTGGCATCATAAACACCCAGGGCTGATTTGCTGCCGTTTCGCATAATCAGAAATTCATTGGCCAGCAATGCCCCTTCAAAAGTCAGATCACCAGCTCCCATGGTATAAGGTGTTGTGTACATAAGATCGATAATCTGCTCGGGAATGCTCTCCACTACACGTTTTCCTTTGTATAGCTCGGAAATATTTTTGACATGATCGGTGGTGTAGTCCTCGGACAAAAGCCCAACAGACTTGGCTTTCATCCGAAGATTGATATCTTTTGTGACCAATACGACATGCCGAAAAGACGTGTCCAGGGCCACATGATAGGCAGCATTCAGAATGTGGTGATCTACCTTGTCTTTTGAAAAATTAGCGGTGATCTTTTCATGAAAGGGTAAGCCGAGTCTGACCGATATGTTTCCTTTGCCGGTCCCGATGGGAATACCACCGTTGAAAATACTGTCCCCTGTCAGGGTATCCAGGGAACGAAGAAATTCCCTGGCATTACAATTGAGAGTATCTTTACCTTTTTTAAACCTGTCCAGTTCTTCGATGACCACGATGGGAACCACCACATCATGTTCATCAAAATGGTAAAGACAGGTACTGTCATGCAGGATGACATTGGTATCAAGAACAAAAACTTTTCTTTTCTTCCCAGATCTGGAAAAACTATTTGGAACGTTCATGCCGCAACATATAGCATACAATACCCTGCGATGCAACAACATGGAGCGTTTTTAACACGCAAGGTGATCACATCGAAAAGAGAGGACTCCAATTTACCTGTCTTGCCAATGCTATGAACCAGCATCTGGATGCCACTGTAACGAGCGCGATCCTTTTCGCAGCTACTCTTGCAATATGCTTTTTTCGGCTATAGAATGTAAAAATATGTATCTATACCGCTTGCCCTAATAACAGGTTTAAAATGAAACAAGGAGACACCTCCCATGAATACAGAGAAAGGTTTTAGCGTCAAGGATGTCTTAAGGGCAGAGGTGGCTCCTGCTTTGGGATGTACCGAGCCGGTTGCCATCGCCCTGGCCGCTGCCGCAGCAGCATCCCTTATCCCGGATGAGCCAATTACATCCTTGGAAATCTGGGTGGATCCCAATATCTATAAAAACGGTATCGCTGTGGCTATTCCTGGAACCAAGGGATTAAATGGTCTGGACCTGGCTGGTGCCTTGGGTGCCCTAGGTGGTGATCCGGCCCGTCGTCTGGAAGTCCTTGCAACTATCGACAAAACAGTTGTTCGCAATGCCAGAAAACTTTTGGATCATAAAAAAGTATCCATCAACCTCCTGGAAGACAAGCAGGGAATCTATGTCAAGACCGTTGTCAGGAGCGGTTCTTCGACAGCCGAAGCCATTATAGAAAACCTGCATGACAATATTATCTCTTTAAAGATGAACGGACAGCCCGTTACAGACAGCATGCTCCTGAGCACCGGTGGGAATGGTGATAAAAAGTCGAAACTTCTGCGTGTTGAGGCGTGGCTCAAACAACTCAGTCTGGCTGGCCTGGTTGAACTCCTGGACGATCTGGATGAGGATGATTTCAAATTCTTGGAGGAGGGCGTCCAGTTTAACATGCGTCTGGCTGAATATGGCTTGAAGCATGGATCCGGGCTGGGTATTGGTAAAACCCTGGAAAGACTTGTCAGGCAAGGCTTGATTCGAAAAGACATGATCGTTGCATCCAGGATTTTGACGGCCGCAGCTTCCGACGCACGTATGGCGGGTGTCTCCCTGCCGGCCATGAGTTCGGCCGGAAGTGGCAATCATGGGCTTACCGCCATTTTGCCCATATGGGCTGTCAAGGATTACATTGAATGCGACAGGCAGCTCGTCCTGGAAGCCATTGGCATCAGTCATATCATCACCGCTTATGTCAAAGCGCATACAGGCCGGTTGTCTGCCGTTTGCGGCTGTTCTGTAGCTGCGGGTGCTGGTGCTACGGCAGGTATTACCCATCTTCTGGGTGGGACCCTTGGCCACATGGCCGGAGCCATAACAAACATCACCGAAGACCTTGCCGGCGTTATTTGCGACGGTGCCAAGTCAGGCTGTTCCCTGAAACTGGCAACCGCTGCAGGAACCGCTGTTCAATCGGCGCTCTTTGCCCTTCAAGGGGTGCAGGTACAATCCACGGATGGCATTGTCGCCACTTCAGCAGAAAAAACAATGCAGAATATCGGTCGCTTGAGCACCCAGGGTATGATTGAAACCGACCGGACCATACTTAAAATCATGCTGGAAAAGCAGTTTTCAGGCATCGAAAAAGAATAAAAGGGGGTTAAATATGGAAACAGCCAAAAAAATGGTGGCGGACAAAGGACGTAAAATCGTATCGGTTCCTGTGGGAACAACCCTCTTTACCACCCTTGAAAAAATGAATCAGAAAAAAGTTGGTGCCATCCTTGTCACCAGAAATGAAAATATCATTGGTATCTGGACAGAAAGAGACCTTATGCAAGATGTCATTCAAGAGGGGGTTGACCTTAAAAGCGCCTTGATAGAGGACTACATGACCACCCAACTGATTTCAGCGCCCCACACCGATACGGTCTTCAACCTCATGGATAAATTCCTGGGGCTCAGGGTCAGGCACCTGCTGATCGAAGAAGAGGGCAACATTATCGGTCTGGTCTCGGGGGGAGACGTCATGAAGTGCGTCATCCATGAAAAAGATACCGAACTGAGACAGCTCAATTCCATGGTGAGCTGGGATTACTATGAAAATTGGAAATGGAAACCCAAAGATTGATGAGGGATACCAGGCGCCAGAAGATCTATAGGGTTTGTAGCCATTCTATTTTCGGAACATTATTATGACAAGCGGTATAATTGAAGAATCTCGCAGCAAGCTGCGAGGAATGCTCTGCCGAACGGCAATACCTGCGGCGAATGCGCTCGTTATTTCGGTTCAGAATCCATTATTCCTTGGACGACCGTCTGGGAGGGCTCACCATAGCGTCCCCTTCCAGAACGATGACTGCATCCTGGTTTAAACAGACTGTTTTCAGTCGCACCTTTTTGTTGTCTATTTTTTCCATTACTTTTACGCGTGCTGTGA
The DNA here is from genome assembly GCA_024639645.1 of Deltaproteobacteria bacterium. Taxonomy (GTDB): domain Bacteria; phylum Desulfobacterota; class Desulfobacteria; order Desulfobacterales; family B30-G6; genus B30-G6. The sequence continues at coordinate 18,454 of JAHEIB010000015.1, read as the reverse complement.
TGGTATCCCCCATGTGAACCGGCACTAAGAAAGAGAGGGTCTGCTGCATGTAGATCGTTCCAGGACCCGGAAGCTGTGTCCCAATCACAGCCGATATCAAGCCTGCCGAAAGCATGCCATGGGCGATACGTGTCTTAAAAAAAGTACTCCGGGCATATGTCTCATTGACATGGGCAGGATTGAAATCCCCTGAAATTCCCGCATACAGATAGACGTCCGACTCTGAAAACGTCTTGGACAATTCAGCACTGTCCCCCACATGGATTTGATCATATGTTTTTCCTAACACTGGTGACTCCTTTGGCTTTATTTTTTTTCGCGGTTATCTATAAAGCGCCAGTCACGTTGTCCTGCCGGCCTATGGGCATCAGTCCTCCAGCCGGCCAAAACTCGCCGCCAAGACAGCGTATGGACCGCCGCTGATGGTATGCCTATAAGAACGCATGTAAATACAGTCCGTTGAAGGCTTTTTCATCGACCGAGTCGCGGCGGTCCTAACGCGGTCTAAGCGGCTCAGACCGTTGCCCGGCTTCCGGCCCGATACCCATAGACCTCTTTATAAAGCTAACGTTAGTTTTATGGATAACCGCATTTTTTTTATTCGGCGTGTTTCCGGGTCAGGTTACTTTTCGTGATCACATCTGTCAACAAGGTCTAGCCATACTTATACAAACTTCTACCTTGACAGACTGATCCTATGAACCTTATTGTTAGCAAATAATAAAAATGCCTGTCCTTTAGCGGAAATCGTGATGAGGGACATGGTGCGATGTGTCAAAATCTGCACGTCGTGCCGATTGCATCATAAGAATGAAAACCGGTTACAAGAGGATATACAGGGAGTCTCTATGAAAAAATATGACATCATTGAAACAGCAACGCGACTTTTCGCCACCCAGGGTTTTGACGGTACAACAACATTGCAGATCGCAAGGGAAGCCAAGGTTACCGAACCCTTGATTTATTACCATTTTGAGGGGAAGGATGATCTTTTCAATCATATCATCCGCAATGGATTCGAGGCTTACTTTACCCGGCTGGAATCGCTGAATCAGAAAACAACCACCCAATTTGAAAAGATTGAAAAACTTTTCACCCTTCACTTTGATTTTATCAAAGAACGGCCGGATGAAATATATCTGGTTGTCAGTGCATGCCCGGCCAAACTCAAGGACGCCAAGCATGTCTGCACGCAAAAGCTTGATAAGCAGCGAAAGTGGATCGCCAGCTATTTGAGAAAATGTATCAAAGAAGGTATCGCAAGCGGTGAATTTAAAAAAATGCCGGTTTCCGAGACGGTGACAATGCTGCTTGCTTTCATCAGCGGTATCATCCGTCAGCGAACGCTGAAACTTGAGTCACGCAGGGGAATGAAAAAAGCGGTCGTGGAATTCTGCCGCAGAAGCATGGTGCGTTAGGATGCGCCCATCGCCCTGGCTTCTCCATAAATAAACACCTTACGGCAGCTTATTACAGGAAGCACGACCATGACTTTTGAACCCCAATTGGTTCCCGCCCTCAGGGAGGGAATCGATGTAATCAAGATGGTTCTGTACCGGGAACTGAAATCATTGCTGCTTTTAAACCACAGGGACCCTGTTTATGTAAACAAGCTCACAGGCGCTGTGGTGAATGAGCTATTTGGCGTCGCACATCCGGGAACGGCCACTGAAATTTTCAGCCGGGCAAACCAGGATGCCATCGAAAAAGCATTCCCGATGATCTCCGCAAAACTCGACCACCTCAAGATACCCTTGACAGATGCCCTGCGTATTCAATTTCTTTGTGACAACCACGAAGGCATGGACAGCACTGCTGTTTTGAAAAAAGCCGAGAAACGAAAACTTCTGATTGTGGAAAGGGACGTACCATTGCCGGGCGCATTCATGAATATCGCCCGAAGTTTCGGCAGGTCCTACGGAGTCCTTGATCCACAAGCCTTGACCCCACCGGAAAAGAAACAGACAAGCCCGAATGGAGCAAACGACAAATGAATGAAAAAGTTCAGCAGAAGAAAATAAAGCCTTCCACAGCTACAGGGCTCCGCGTGGATATCCTGTCCGAAAAAGACTTGAACGAGCTCCACGAAAGCACCCTACAAACTCTTGAGAAAACAGGTCTTTTTATCGATTATACTGCAGCCTTGGATTGCTTTGAGAAAGCCGGTGCTCGCGTAGATCGCAATAGCAGCATCGTCAAAATACCGCCGCAGCTCGTGGAAGATGCTATTCAATCTGCCCCTTCAAAAGTGCTGTTGGCTGGCCGAGACCCCAAACACGATCTGGTGCTTGGAGAAAATCGTGTTCACTTCACCAATTTTAGCGAAGGCGTTAAAATTAACGATCCATATACCGGCGAAAACAGGTCACCCGTCAAAAAAGATCTTGCAAATGCCGCACGGGTCATCGATTATCTGGATGAAATCGATTTCTGTGAAAAAGCCATTGGTGCCCATGATGTTCCCCAGGAAACCGTTCCCCTGCACAATGCCGAGGCCTTTCTTACCAACACCACCAAGCATTGTGCCTTTGGACCCGGCAATGGAAAACTGCTGAAAAAGATCATGGAAATGGCGGCCGTCATCGTCGGTGGTGCCAAACGTCTGGCTGAACGCCCCATCGTATCCTTTACAACCTGCCCGGTGAGCCCTTTGAAGTTGATTTCGGAATGTTGTGAAATCATCATGGAGTCAGCCAGAAACAATGTTGTTTGCAATATATTGTCCATGGCCATGGCAGGCGCCACATCCCCGGCAACCCTTGCCGGCACCCTGGTGACGCACAATGCAGAGATCTTGGGTGGCATAACCCTTTCCCAGTTGACGCACAAGGGAGCACCCGTAATTTACGGGAGTTCCACCACTGCAATGGATTTGAAGCTGGCCGAAGCGTCCGTAGGCACACCCGAGTGCGCCCTCATCAGTGGTGCCGTGGCCCGTTTGGCACGTTATTATGCCTTACCCAGCTATGTAGCCGGTGGATAGGGCGACGGCAAAATATCAGACACCCAGATGGGCCACGAGAAGACCCTCACCGGACTGATACCCGCATTGGTAGGCGCCGATATGATTTACGGTCCGGGGATGCTTGAAAGTGGCATCACCTTCGATCTTGCCCAGCTGGCTCTGGACTGCGAATTTGCACGCATGATAAAGCATACTGTCAATGGAATACCCGTCAGTAAGGAAACCATTGCCTTGGATGTTATTCGGGAAATCGGGCCCTTTGGAGATTTTCTGGCCCATATGCATACCTTTCAGCACATGCGAGAACAATCACGGGCGGAACTCATCGATCGACGGATGCGAAGTGCCTGGGAGATGGACGGCGCCTTAGACAGCTACACAAAGGCGCTTCAAAAGGTCCGTAACATCCTGGAGAATCATACACCGGAACCACTGTCGTCAGAGGTGCTGAACGGAATCCGGCAGATTGTGGAAAAGACAGAATCAGAAATGGGTGTTGGTGAATAAAATGGACAAAAAAATTCTAACCAGAATGGGTGATGGTGAACGGCTATGGCTTTCGGAATCCGATGTCAAAACAGATATTGAAGATGGTACAGCCGATGCAGCTAAAAGAGCGAATATTCCCGTCTTAAACGAGAATGAAAAAAAGCAGCTTTTTGACATCATTGCAGACCCTGCGAGAATCGTCAGTGTCAATCCTGGAGAAGAGGTTATCGTCACCGATGACGGGTGCAGTATGAGCTTCTATTCGGGACAAGATGGCGGTGGTGTGGGCATCCCCATGAGCCGTATGCAGGCCGTCCTGACCTATGAACGTGCCAGTGGGGGCGACACAACATCCATTGGTCATAGTGATTATTCTTTTAAACCGGTCAAACCCATTATCAATTTTGAAAAAAACGACTATTATAATATTTCCATGGTAAGCACGGCGCCGCTGTTCTACGGAGCCCAGCCCAACATGGGTCTTTATTTTCAACCCGATGGACCCTGCCCCAACCCTTCGGAGCTTCTTCCGGCCGGAAAAATCGCCGAAGCACTTCAGGCCCAAGAGGATGCCGCCGACCATCTTACAAGAGACCTGGTTTATGTGGGGAAAAAAATGGCCGAAGTGGGGTGTGAAGGTCTTAATCTTGACACATCAGGGTCTGCCGGTGATGCTGATTTCCTGGCAGCACTCAGAGCTGTTAAAACCCTGAAGCAATCGATACCAGACCTGCCCATTGTCATGGGCGCCTCTGGAGAATTCATTATCGGTATGCATGGTGATGTGACTTACCAAAATCAACGTCTGGCAGGCCTTTACCCTCATGAGCAGGCTATGGTTGTTTCAGATGCCGGTGCAGATGTTTTTGGTCTTGCCATCGGCACAAACACCACAGCATCTGTGGCTTGGAACCTTTCCAGAACAGTTACCTTTCTCAAGGAAGCCGCCGCAACGTCCCCTATTCCTGTGCATGCCAACGTGGGCATGGGCGTCTGTGGCATCCCCATGATGGAACAGACACCCATTGACAGTGTCACACGGGTATCCAAGGCGCTTGTACAAATCGGAAAAGCCGACGGGTTGTAGATTGGCGTCGGTGATCCCTTTGGGATGCACACGGCCCATATACTGGCCTCATGCATGGGTGGCATTCGGACGTCCGGAGACCTGGTCGCCTGGATGCAGATAACCCGCAGAATGAAAATCCATGAAGCCAAAGCCTATGTGGCTAAAAAATTGAAGATTGATCTCCTGGACCTGACCAATGAAGAGGTAATGCGCCCCATCCGTGAAGAACTGGGTATTGGCGTGGTTACATCTGTGGCAGGCAGTCCCAAGGGTATACGGGCAAAGATAAAAATCGCCGAACTCCTGGACATTTCCATACGCTCTGTGGATCTTTTCAAGTCACAACTCTAAAAGTTGTCTCAAAAGGTTTGAGAAAAGGCCTGACTGAATCGATTCAATTCCATCCATAGCTTGACATCACACATGACATGTTCGTCAGAGAGGATGTTGGACGCATCGGCCGGGGAAAGCAGATGCACTTCAATGACCTCGGTTCCCTGGTTTTCTTCAGTGGAAGGAACACCGTCACAGTCACAATGGACCAGAACCACCGATTCATCCGCCAGACCGGCGGTGTTGTACAAGGGCGGGCTGATATTGGTGATGCGTTTCAGGGACAGACCTGTCTCTTCCATGAGTTCACGCCGGGAAGCCTCCTCAATGCTTTCGCTGTCGTCGACCAAGCCGGCTGGAAATTCATATTGATATCCTGCCAGCGATATCCGATACTCTCTAAGCACAACCAATTTTTTTGCAGTGGAGTGAAACGGGATCATCAACACCGCATCAGGAGTGTCAAAGTTGCCCGAAACGCACTTGGGTCGGTGGTTTCTGGACACGACCTGCCAGTTTCTTTCCCGACCGGTTTTATCCTTGTAGGAAACGTCGAACAGGTTGATCCATTTTTTATCGGTCAGTTTTTTATAGCCTGTTATTTTCATGGGGCACCTTTTTATAACATTCATGTGTCTACTGCCAATATTTTACCGTTATATTACAATATCATCCAACAAATAGAAAGGACCGACGCGATTGCTGCTTGTCCAAATGGTTCCGATGGCGTAAAATAGTTTTATGATTGAGATTACACCGAACATTCAAATCCATGAAAGCGATCTGAGCTTCGATTTCATACGGGCATCCGGACCGGGTGGTCAGAACGTGAATAAAGTTTCCACAGCAGTGCAACTGCGTTTCGATGCCCTGCAATCCGGGTGTCTTCCCCCGGAGGTCTACCACCGTCTTAAAAAGCTGGCTGGAAAACGGATTACAGCGGACGGTGTCCTGATTATTCAGGCCAGACGATTTAGAAGCCAGGAGAAAAATCGGCAGGATGCCCTCCAGCGACTTGTCTCGCTGATCCGAAAAGCAACCGAAAAGCCAAAACCACGCAAGAAAACACGGCCCACAAAAGCATCGAAAGAGCGTAAACTGGCTGCCAAACAACTACGGGGCCGGTTGAAAAAGACCCGCCAGCGCGTATCAAAAACAGAATATTGACCCGATTATCTCAAGAAATTCCCTTGTGCCGCCATCCTATTTTCGGAACATTATTATGACAAGCGGTATAGAATTCATGATGACACAAGGCATGGTGTAAAAGGAGGAAGCGTTTGAGCGGACTGATTCTATTTCTTGCCGTGTATCTGAGCATTTATGGTGGCGTACATGTCTATGGTTTTATCAAAATAAAACAGGGTCTGGCCTTTGGGTTCTGGCCAGGAGTGCTGCTGCTTACCTTCATGGTTGTGATGGTGGCGGCGCCTGTCATGGTCCGGATCGCCGAAAAACTTGGACAAAATTCTGTCGCTCATGTCCTTGCCATCGTTGGATTCACCTGGATGGGGCTTTTTTTTATTTTTGTGTCGGTCTTGTTTTTCTTTGACATTTACAGGTGCTTCCTATCCATCGGCCGCTTTGTTTTCCAGAGTTATTTTCTAAGCATCACACCCACAGCAGGCTTCGTCTGTATGGTGTCTATTCTTATGGCGTGCAGTGTTATGGCTTACGGTTTTTTCGAGGCGCTCAATATCCGGTTGGAGCATATCACCATCAAAACGGACAAACTTCCCAAAAACATGGACAACTTGAGAATTGCTCAGATATCAGACATTCATCTCGGTGTTCTGGTGGGGGAAATGCGATTGAAAAGAATTCTCGACAAGGTGAAAACTGCAGAACCCCATATACTGGTGTCCACCGGCGACCTCGTGGATGGGCAGATGGAAAAACAGGATATCCTGGCCGGTATGTTCCAGAAAATCGAAACACCCTATGGCAAATATGCCGTCACAGGCAATCATGAGTATTATGCCGGACTTTCCCGATCGCTTGATTTTACAAAAAAAGCCGGCTTTGTGTTACTGCGTAATGAGACCCGAACACTACCGCATTTGATCCACATCGCCGGTGTCGACGATCCTGCCGGAAGATCCCTGGGTGCCGCCGGCAACACATCAGAATCCCGTCTGTTGTCGGCTCTCTCCAACGACCTGTTTACCCTCCTGTTGAAACACCAGCCCATCGTTGACAAAAACAGTGCCGATCATTTCGATCTGCAGCTTTCAGGGCACACCCACAGCGGACAAATTTTCCCCTTCAGTCTACTGACAAGACTGTTTTATAAAATACATCCGGGTCTGACCCCACTTCAGAAAGGTTCTTTTGCCTATGTGAGTCGTGGATCCGGCACGTGGGGACCGCCGGTCAGGTTCCTGTCACCACCGGAGGTGACACTCATCGAAATTGTGAGGCACCCGTCGTCTACCTAGGCTTGAACAACAGCGTTTGGGCCAGTTCCGTGATTGTTTCAAAGACAATATCCGGCTTGGCTGTATTGATTTCATCCCGTGTGCCGTAACCGTAGGCCACAGCCGCCGTCATGACATTGTTTTCTTTGCCACCCTCGATATCGTATACCCGGTCCCCCACCATCAAGGTTGCGTTGGGATCGAGTTCCTCCTGTTCAATGATGTGTGCGATCAACACACCCTTGTCAGACAGGCGGCCATCCAGTTCGCTCCCGTAAATCATGTGAAAATATGGCGTTATTTTAAAGTGATCAAGTATCCGCCGTGCAAATACTCTGGGTTTTGACGTCGCAAGAAACAGTTTGAATCCAGCTGATCTCAATTCATCGAGGGCTGAAACAACGCCAGGGTAAAGCGCATTTTCAAATAGGCCTTTTTCAGAAAATCGTTTTCTATAGTGGGTCAGGGCCAGGTCGAGCAGTGCCTGGTCGCTTGTGTTCAGCAACCGCGCAAAAGATGCTTTAAGGGGTGGGCCGATACACCAGGTAAGTTGTTCCCAAGGCGGTATGACCATGTTGAATCGCTCTAGAGCGTACTGGATGCAACGGGTAATCCCCTCCTTGGGGTCTGTCAGTGTACCATCCAGGTCAAATAAAATATTTGAAATATTGAGCAACATCTACTCACCCTTTTGAAGAACCTCGCACACGCTACGAGGAATGTTCTGCCTTGCGGCAGTGCTACGCATCGGCCGCAAGGAATTCTGTCTATTTTAGATTCGCTCGCTAACCCCGCAGCACGCGAAGGACCGCTGAACGGCAGAAACTACGGGGTTAGCGCTCGCTATTTCGGTTCAAGAATCTGCTTAAGGTTTTCCCCTTCCTCTTTCATGTGTTTCTCAATACTCGCCAGTCCCTCTGCGAGCTTTTTTTTGAACAAGGTTTTTCCGATCCATCCAATACGATAGGTACCGGATGCGATAAACCGACAGGTATCTCCTTGCGCTTCAATGATGAATTCATTTTTTGGAAAGTATTTTCTCAGGAGCCATGAAGCGGGAGCATATTCGATTTTTTTATTTGGCACGATCTTGGTAATGATGAATTTGAGCTTGTGTAGTTTCCCGTGAATATACTCTTCGGCATGAATAACAGATCCGGTCACCCAGGGTTCACCTTTGATGAATCGAAAGGCCACATGATCTTCTTTGTGCCATGCCTGGTAGCTTTCACTGTCAACAATACTGGTTAAAAATTGAAATACCTTTTCCGGGGTCGTATTGATTTCAATGGTATCGGTGAGAACCCTATCTTCAAAAAATGCCACTTGCTGGCCTCCTGGGCCTGAAAAAGTCATAACCATGGGAAGATTGTCGTTGTCTTTGATCATCCCAGATCAGGTTTGCGCTGAGCATGCATCCTGGATGAGTTGCTCCAACTGAATAAAAAAAGACTGTTTTATCTTTTCAAGATGTAATGCCTCCTTATACGCCACCAAGCAGGTATCTCTTTGTTTAAATCTTTGGGGTTCCACCTGCAAGGCATATGAATTGACCTGTCTTTTCCAGAACCATTCCCCGCATCCGAATTGGATATAGCCTGGATCGAGGGCCGGTAATTCTCCCAGTCGTCCCAGGAGTTCATTTCCCAAATGGCTGTTTTCGACACAAATAGCAACATAGGCTATTCTGTATTCGATGGTTGTGAAGCTGTCTAAAACGGGCAGGGGCTCGAGGTTGTGTGGATTCTCCTGCCCGGCATATAAAAAATGTCCGTAACAGCATTGCAGGGTGAAACAGTAGGAAAGCTTGGCAAAAGAACGGATTATTTCCTTTATGGGGGCATCCATGGCCTCGAGATCCAAGCGCCGCAAAGAATGGTCCCTTTGCCCTGCATAGTGAGGATTCTCAACCAGTTCTTTTGGATCCGAAAATGTTTCCATGATGATAATCAACTGCCTGTTTTAAAGATACAAACTATTTATAGGTCATGGATGGATATTTCCCGTGCCAGAGGATCTCACGATAGTTTTCGGGATCTGTTGCGCCCTCTGTATTAAAAAAGAGCACATTGGCCCCGGGACCTATCTTCAGCGCTTGTTTTAGGACACCAAAATCAGCGTTGTTGGCCAGCAGGTCCAGTAATCCGACACCCACAGAACCGGACTCCCCAGCTTCGACAGATTCATCGCCCTTGAGAGGGTTGGCTAGAATGCGAATCCCGTTGGCAGACACAAAATCGTCGCAACAAATGAAACAACGCACAAAATCCCATAAAATGTTCCAGGCAAAGGGGTTGGGCTCTCCACAAGCCAGACCGGCCATGATGGTGGAAAGATCTCCGGTGACATTACGGGGAAGACCATCACCGGCAATAGCGGAAGAAAAAAGGCAGGCAGCATTATTCGGCTCCATGATAATGAAGCAGGGCGTATCATCTTGAAACAGTCTGGCCAGATAGCCCACCATGGCGCCGGCAAATGCGCCCACGCCAGCCTGAATAAAAACATGGGTGGGGCGGTTAACACCTTGTTCCCTCATCTGGCTAACGGCCTCGACACAGATGGTCATATAGCCCTGCATGATCCAGCGGGGTATGTCTTCATATCCCTCCCAGGCGGTATCCTGGATGACATGCCATCCGTTTTCCCGGGCCCTACGGGAACACAAACGTACCGTGTCATCGTAGTTCAGGGCAGTTACCTCCACAGTGCCGCCATGGCAACGGATATTTTCCACACGTGAACGGGCTGTTCCTTTGGGCATATAGATCATTGCTTGTAGCCCCAGCTGTTCCGCTGCCCAGGCAACACCACGACCGTGATTCCCGTCAGTGGCAGTAGCCAAGGTAATATGCCCCACGCGCTTTCGCACCGCATCACTTGTCAGATAATCAAAATCAATTGTCTGGATGTCGATACCCAGCTTTTGACACAACAGACGCGCAACTGCATAACTCCCTCCCAGCACCTTGAAAGCACCGAGACCAAATCGTGTTGATTCGTCTTTGATCAGGATTTCTGCAACGCCCCATGATTGGGCCAGGTTACGCAGACGGATGAGATGGGTGGGTTGATAACCTGGAAGCCGGCGATGAAAGTGCAGCACCTTCTTAGATAGATCTTCAGAGAAAGTCTCTGGAATACTGCCAGCCTTGGGGGTCTTTATCAAATATTTTATCGCGTATTTTGCGATTTCCCTTGCCATATGATGATTCCCCATCACAAGAGCTCACCACCTTCCCCGATCCACCGGATCAGCCAACAATACGAAGTGCCAGATAGGGTGCCAGATTAAACAGGAAAATACACATCTTAAAGAATGCCATGCCCTTGTAGTGAATGGCATCAAACTTTTCTACAGATAGCGTAAACCATTTTCCATGTACTTTGTATACCCAGTCGTGAGCCATCCAAAAGACCAAAAACCACCAGAGTAAAAATGCAATATTTATCACAGTACTCCATGCGAGAACATCCCGAATTAGTTCAAGCGTCATTTTATCCTCCTTTATATAAGGGAAGGGATTGGAATACGATCAAATTCATTCATCCTGTGGGCTACCCCTGTAAATATGAATCACCGCTTTCTCTAGGGTGACCAAACCCTCCGTGACAACGGTTTCAATATAGTCAAGAAACATACTTATTTTTTCAGGTGTATCCACTATTTCTACGACAATAGGCATATCCAGAGACAGTCTCAATATTTTTGATGTGTGGATACGGCTGTTGGCACCAAACCCCATTAAACCACGCAGGACGGTAGCACCTGCCAGACCCTGCTCTTTGGCCTTAACCACGAGCCATTCATACAGGGGTTTTCCGTCGTACTTGTCACTCTCACCGATAAATATTCGCAGTAACTGGCCGTTTGGTGGAAGTTGCATCTCTCTCACCTCCATATGAATACAATAGAAAATCTGCCAAGTAGAACAGCTGATATCCCAAGCATGATATGTGTTCCTATATTTATCAACGCCAGGGATACACCATGGTCTTGTAATAGATTCAACGTTTCATGACCAAAGGTGGAATAGGTCGTAAAAGAACCCAGAAGACCCACCATCAGAAACAGACGCATTTCTGCTGTCAGACCTGCCTGAGATTCAAGCAAATGGGAAAAAGCTCCCATGAAAAAACATCCGGTAATATTGACGGCAAAGGTACCATAGGGAAACGAAATGCTTTGTGTTAAATTTTGAACAAATCCGCTCATCAGGTATCTGAGAACAGCGCCAATAAAACCACCGACGCCAACCAAAACGATGGGGTGCATGAATCAATCCTTTGTGCTTTTATACAAACATAAATATTTTACCAATTATTTCAGATTGTTTCCATCATACCCCGATCACCTGAATGATGTCAAAATAAAACCATCATAATTTTATAGTAATATATGAATACCCGTCCCTAATTTTTTGAGGTTTCATTCGTATTGTATTAATGGTTGGGATAGTTTATACCGCTTGTCAGAATAATGTTTTGAAAACAGGATGGCGGCAGAAGGGTTTGTAGCAGAAAAACGGTCCTCAATCGGAATGTTTTTCTGACAACCCTATATATTGTCGATGGTCTATTTTACTATTATAAAAGGATTTCTAAATGAAGGTAGAACCCAAATTCCTGGCCCCTTGCGGACTCTACTGCGGCGTTTGCGGTGTGTTCTATGCCACCCGGGACAACAATGATAAATTTCTGGAGCGGCTCCTGGCCATGTACCAGGAAAAAATTTCAGGTCTTGAAGGCATTTCCATTGAAGATCTTAAATGTGAAGGTTGTCTGTCTGACAGGGTAAGTCTGTTTTGCAGATCCTGCTCCATCAAAGCCTGTACCCAGGAAAAGGGATACAGTGGATGCCATGAATGTGACGACTTTCCGTGTGACTTTATCGATAACTTTCCCATGCCTGTGGGGAAAAAAGTCATCTTACGCGCCATACCTTACCGACAGGAACATGGCACAAAAAAATGGGTTTACGATGAAGAAGCCCGGTACGTGTGCCCGGATTGTGGTCAAAAGGTTTTCAGAGGGGCGAAACGTTGCAATAAGTGCAAAATCACCATCGACCTGGACTAGCGCGAATTTTCATGAAAACAGACAACAATAGTGAAATCATTATTTCAAGAGAGGATGCCGTTTTCTGGATGGACGGTAATGGCCGGTGGCACAACCAGTATGGTGAGTTCGAACATAAAAAAGTTGTCGCCTATTTCAACCGATCCATCGGGTATGATGCAGACGGCTACTTTGTCAGCCAGGTGCGAGGGGACATGCTGGAAAAAGTTTATTTTCCATACCAGGAAACCGCCCTTTTTGCCGTGGACATCATACAGAATAATGACTTACAACTCCTTCTGAACACTCAGAAACAGGTTCCGTTGAATCCAGAAAAACTCTTCATCAGGAATGACAACCTGTTCATGCACTTGGAAAACCAGATCATCAAGTTTACCGACCGGAGCATGATAAAATTGTCCGACCGGTTTGACGATTCAAACGGGCAGTTCACGATTCATCTGAATGAAATATGTTACACCATCCAGGAAGAGTAGCCATTTTACCTGCCGCTCCCTTGTGTCGCCGCTTTCAGCACTTTGACTGAACCGGAGAGAATTTCAGTTATATCCGGGTCCTCTATATGCGTTTCGATCAGTTTCTCAAAGGCGCTCCCCACCACAACACCATCTGCCACAGACGCGATACCAGCGACATCATCAGGGGTTGAAATACCAAAACCCACACAAATGGGCAAAGCCGTGACTGCCCGTAGAGACGTGATCTTCTCGGCAATGCCTGCAAGATCGAGCCCATGACTCCCGGTAACACCGGTTTTGGAAACCAGGTATATAAATCCCTCTCCGGCCCCGGCGATAAAAGACATGCGCCCTTGCGGGGTTGTGGGCGCCACCAGGCGTATCAAAGGCAGTTCCTGACCGTTCCAATCAGTCGTCATTTCATTCGACTCCTCGGGTGGCAGATCCACCACCAGCACACCATCTGCACCCGCTTCAACGGCATCCTGATAAAAACGGAGGACGCCGTAATTGTATATGGGATTGTAATAACTGAAAAGAATGATGGGTATATCTGTTTCCAAACGTATTTTTCGTGTCATGGCAAGGACCGACATCAAAGACGTCCCTTTTTCAAGGGATCTTTCCGACGATCGTTGAATAACCGGCCCGTCTGCCGTGGGGTCGGAAAAAGGAATACCAAGCTCCAGGATATCAAGACCCGACCTGCACATACTCAGGACTATTTGCAAGGAAAGTTCTGGCGTCGGGTCACCCGCCGTGACAAACCCCACGAGCGCTTTTTCTTTTCTCTGCTGTAGATCATTAAAGGTTTTTTGAATTCGATTCATGGTATTCCTCTTTTCTTTGGTTTTGTCATCTGAGCGGCAAAGACGCACCAGATAAAATCCTGCAACGATTTCATTCGGAAAATAAAATCCCCAAATCCTTGTCACCTCTGCCGGACAGATTGACCACGATGATCTCATCTGGAGACCGCCGGCCTGCTTCCTTCATGGTATGGGCCAGGGCATGGGCGCTTTCCAGTGCCGGGATAATGCCTTCCAGGGAACAGAGTTTTCGAAAAGCCGCAATGGCTTCATCATCGGTAACAGTGACATATTTGGCCCGCCCGAGATCCTTGAAAAGGGCATGCTCGGGCCCCACACCGGGATAATCGAGACCGGCCGAAATCGAGTGGGCCTCTTTTATCTGGCCGTTTTGATCCTGAAGCACATATGACTTGGCCCCATGCAACACACCCACACTGCCCGCAGTGAGGGTTGCGGCATGTTTTTGAGTATCCATCCCCTGGCCACCTGCCTCCACACCGATCATGGGCACACGGTCTTTAATAAAAGGGAAAAAGAGCCCCATGGCATTGCTGCCGCCCCCCACACAGGCAATGAGAACATCCGGCAGCCTGTGGGTCATCTCAAGTATCTGCTGTCGGGTCTCTTCTCCGATAATTTTCTGAAAGTCGCGCACCATCTGCGGATATGGGTGAGGCCCTGCCACGGAGCCGATAACATAAAACGTGTCCTGGACCGAGGAAACCCAGAAACGCATGGCCTCATTCATGGCATCCTTGAGTGTGCCGGTACCGGCTTTTACCGGAATAATCTGCGCCCCCAAAAGCTCCATACGACGCACATTGGGTGCCTGGCGACGAATGTCTTCCACCCCCATGAATATCCGACACTGCATACCGAAAAGAGCGGCTGTAGTGGCTGTGGCCACGCCGTGTTGGCCGGCACCGGTCTCTGCAATTAACTTGCTTTTGCCTGTCCATCTGGCCAATAGGCCCTGCCCCAGGGTGTTGTTTATCTTATGAGCACCGGTATGGGTCAGGTCTTCACGTTTTAAATAGATGGCGGCACCCTTGGTATGCGCGCTCAATCGCCTGGCATGAAACAGGGGCGTCGGCCGGCCGGCATATGTCTCGAGAAGCAGGCAAAGATCCTGCTGGAACTCAGGCACACCAGAGATTTCTTGATATGCCGCCTCCAGTTCCAGCAGAGCCGGCATCAGCGTCTCCCCGACATACCGACCGCCGTAAGGGCCAAAATGCCCTTTTTCATCTGGGTAGGGATGTGAGCCCAATGACCCCGCTTTATGATTCATTTGGTCCGTCGTTGACATAAAATATCCTCCTGTTGGGTTTTGCTGATGGGACTTTTTGGACAGCCAATATAAACTGCTTCACTTTTTCGAGATCTTTTTTCCCGGGCGCACACTCGATACTGGAGCTGATGTCCAGAGCATCTGGCTGGCACAGGTCTATGGCCTGCGTAACATTGTCAGTGGTAAGTCCTCCGGCCAGAACAAGGGCAAAGTCTTTTGCGAAATCCTTTAGCAGTGAAAAATCCCAGGCCCTGGCATTGCCGCCCGGCAGTGGACCCACGCCGCATTCCACCAGGAATGAAGCCGCCGGATACCGGATGGCATGGGTAAACAAAGGTTCGCGATGGCTGAAGAGTGCTTTGATGACCGTAAGCCCTCGGGAACTGAGTTCTTCCACGAGTGCCGGCGATTCCATGCCGTGCAGCTGAACTGCCTGCAACCGAGCCATCCGGACGGTCTGCAAAATAGTATCGAAGGTTTCATCCACAAAAACACCCACCCTGCAGACGGACGATGGCAGTGCCATGGAAATACCTCGCGCCTGAACGGCAGTAACAGCTCTGGGGCTTTTGGGATAAAAAACGAAGCCGATGGCATCCGCACCCAAGGAGGCACAGGCCACGGCCTCATCAACCCGTGTCAGACCACAGATTTTAACCTGGGGTGAAGGGAGATGTTTTTCAGCATTCTCCGATATCTTGGGCAGACCCTTGTTCTTATGCAACCTGAACCTCCAAATAGGATTTCAGCCGCTCTCCCGGGCTGACAGCCCGCACAAGGCTTTCCCCGATGAGAAAATTATGCATGCCGGCCCGACAGTTTATGACAATGTCATTCCTGCCGTGAATACCACTGGCCACCACCGGCACCTGATTCGACCCGAGCATCTTCCCCATGTCCAGGGCCTTTGAAAGGTGGGTTTCAAATGTTGAAAGGTCACGGTTATTGATACCGATCAGTCTGGCCTCCGTCTTCAAGGCAAGGCGAATATCTTCCGGGTTGTGTACTTCCACCAGTGCTTCCAGATTCAGATCCCGGCAACGTGCGAGATATCGTGTGAGCTGATCCAGCGTCAGGATTCTGACAATCAGCAATACGGCATCCGCACCCATGGCAGCCGATTCCAGCACCTGATATTCGGATATGATAAAGTCTTTGCGTAACACCGGAATGGTGGTGGCCGCTTTTACCTGTCGCAAGTCATCAGGCCCGCCCTTGAAAAAATGACGATCCGTCAAGACGGATATAGCGGCAGCGCCGGCCCTTTCATAGATCCGCGCCATCGCGGCAGCATCCAGGGACTCGCATAAAATGCCTTTGGATGGAGAAGCCCGCTTGATTTCAGCGATGATGTTTACCTGCTCCGGGTTGCACATGGCTTTGAGCAATGATCGCATGGGCATATCTTGACGAATGGTTTTCAGGAGCTCTGCCCGGGGTCGTTCGCGTCTGGCTGCCGCAACTTCCTGTTGTTTGTGCCTGACAATCGTTTCCAGAAAAGTCTCTGCCATAATGTTATTCCCTGTATATAGAACATATAAAATGTCTTTTGTCTCAATCGTTGTGTGGCGCTTGAAATGGCGTCTAAACAACCGCATTGGTATATTGAATTAGCTGTTGGAGTTTTTCCCTAGCCGCACCGGAATCGATGGCCTTGCCTGCCAAGTGAATACCTTCCTTGATGTCATTTGCCTGGCTCGCCACCACCAGAGCCGCACCCGCATTCAACAGGACAATATCCCTCTTGGGCCCCTTGTCACCTTTGAGGATTCCCTGGGTAATTGCGGCGTTCTCAGAGGGGCTTCCGCCTGCCAGGTCCTGCATCTCTGCCGTTCGGCTGAAAAATTGATCGGGTGACAGATCATACGTCTTGATGTTACCGTCATCCAACTCAGAAATACGTGTTGGGGAACCAAGGGATAATTCATCCAGCCCGTCATGACCATGGACAACAAAAGCTCGCCGGGTTCCCATGCCCTGAAGGGCCTGGGCGAACATTTCCGTAAGTTCGGGTGCATAAACGCCCAGAAGCTGACAATTTGCGCCGGCCGGATTGGTCAAGGGGCCCAGCATATTAAAAACAGACCGGATACCCACTTCCTTTCTGGCGGTGGCGGCAAACTTCATGGCCCCGTGGTATAGTGGCGCAAACAAAAACCCGATATTAATATCGCAAATCCCCTCTTCTACCATTTCCGGTTCAAGATTCAGGTTGACACCCAGGGCTTCCAAAAGATCGGCACTGCCGCACTGGCTGGATACGGAACGGTTGCCATGTTTTGCCACTGTAACCCCACATCCGGCAACCACGAACGCCGTAGTGGTAGAAATATTGAAGGTGTTGGTTCCATCCCCGCCGGTTCCACATGTGTCGAGCACCACAAAATCGGTGGTCTGGATGCGCATGGCCTTCCTGCGCATGGCCCTGGCAGCACCGATCAGTTCTTCAAAGGTTTCCCCCTTGGTGGACAAAGCCCCCATAAAGGCGCCCACCTGTGAATGGGTGATGGTTCCTGATAAAATTTCCGTGATCATTTGCGACATGGTCTCCTGGTTTAAATCTTTTCCAGCAATGATTTCTTCCAAACCTTGTTTAAACATATGAATTCTCCTTAATGGGTAATTGTCTGCGACAAAAAATTTCTTAGCAAGCGTTTGCCCACCGTGGTCATGATGGATTCCGGATGAAACTGAACGCCTTCGGTGTTGTGCTCCCGGTGACGGATACCCATGATCTCACCGTCATCGGATTCCGACGAAATATCGAACATCTCCGGCAGCGTTTTCCTGTTTACCGCAAGGGAATGATACCGCATGGCTTTGAACGGCGAGCGGATTTTTGAATAAATGGCTTTGCCGTCATTGGTGACATGGGAAGTTTTGCCATGCATGAGGTTCTTTGCAGAAATTATCTCACCCCCAAAAGCCATGGCAATGGCTTGATGGCCAAGGCAAACCCCAAGCAGGGGAATCTTTCCGCTGAAAGCTTGAATGGTGTCCATGGAAATACCGGCATCTTCTGGTCGACCGGGCCCCGGTGAAATAACGATGCCGGACGGATTCAAGACCCTCAGCGAATTCACGGTGATTTTGTCATTACGGTATACCTGAACATCCGCCCCGAGTTCCCTCATGTATTGCACCAGGTTATAAGTAAACGAATCATAGTTATCGATCATCACGATCATGTTGTAATCTCCTTGTGCTAAATATTATCAACATTTATATGCTTTATTTTGGTTCTATAACCCTTGTATTCAGGGACGCTAGGATGCTTTGAAACGGGGATGCTGCTGACTGCTCATAGCAGTTAGCTACCCCCGAACCCCTTGGACCCTTAAACCCTGCTTTTATATCAACTCCAAAGCTTTCTGGATGGCCATGGCCTTGTTGACGGTTTCGACATACTCCGTATCCGGGTCGGAATCGGCAACAATACCTGCTCCGGCTCTCACGGTCAGACAGTTCTTTTCGATACAGGCTGTGCGAATCGTTATGGCCAGGTCCATGTTGCCACTGAATGAAATATAACCCACGGCAC
>JAHEIB010000263.1 GCA_024639645.1 Deltaproteobacteria bacterium | reverse complement strand
AAAATATCTTCCTCTGAAACGCCTTTTTCTCTTTTCTGTTCTATGATTTCTGACTGCCGCTCAAAGCTTCTAAACGCTGAAACAATATACAGACTGATTCCTTCAGTTCTAGCCGCATCTTTCATTTTTTTCCATGCGCTAAAGGCATCGGGATGCAGCTGGAAGCTTCTACCTTCATCTTTAATTTCAATTAAATCCTGTTGCTCTATATATTGGGGTTGTGGTGATTTTTTCATTTTTTTGCATAACGTTTCAAGCTATTCTGCCGGCCTCCAAAATTAAGGGCTCGCACACAATCCTTCAAGTGGAACCGCATCGCTTATCCGGGCAGGTTGAGCGATCGATTATAACGGGTCTTGGATGTGATGCCAAGTATTTACGTAAATACAGTCTTACATCATTTTGGGACTGATCAACTGGACCGTCGGAAAATATGTACGATATCTTGAAGGGTCGCGAGTGATTAATTTCATTTCAAAGACAGCGGCTTGTGCACCGATATAAAAGTCGGGTAATGGAGATCGTTTCCCGCCTCTGTTTTTTCGGTACTCTAGGAACGCTTTTCCGGCTAAAAACAAAGCTTCCTTTGGAAAAGCAAGCATCTGGAAACCGGTATGGTTCAAAGCGAACTCCAACTCTTCAATTTTTTTAAAACCGATGGATACTTCAGAATATACGACTGGATTGATAAATAATTTTGTATTCGAACTGAATTGAGCCAGTTGGGATTCTGACCATTCAGCCCAGTTGGGATCATTTAGAAAAATGTCTAAAATGACATTGGAATCGACCAGAATACCCCTCATTGCTCTTTCCTCGTCAGAGCCATTATCTCATCGGTTGTCATTCTGATCGTAGCGATGCCTCTCATCTCTCTGAATTTACTATTTCGGTTTTCCGGATCTTCCTTTTTTACAATATAGACACGATCTTTCTCCTCAACAAACTCGATTTCCGTGGCAGGAAGGATTCCCAATTTTTCACGAATGTGTTGGGGGATCGTGACTTGTCCTTTTGTCGTAACACGCATGGCCACCTCCAGTATGTTGTAATACTGGTAATAGTATTACTTTTATGGGGCCTTGTCAAGGTATTGTGGGACCTTTCGAATGCCTTGGTCTTTGGCGACGCCAAAGTAATGCTCCATTCAAGGATAGCATCCAACATCCATGGCCGATGCGAGGTGAATCATAAGCGTCGTTTTGGGCTCCAAGATGTCATTATAACGCGCCGAATCATAAAAAGCATTGTAGGCCTTCAATTGTTTATCGGGTAACATATCTTATCCTTTCCTAAGTGCACATATTACAGAAATTCCGAGACGTTTATTGATTTTAAATTCATTTATGATATTTATTTTTGCGCATCATTGTTATTTGCCGACATTTATGGAGAAAAATGATAGCTAAACAAAATCATCTTATGAAAAATGCAAGAAGAGCGCTGCTCCCTTTTATGTTTGGCATTCTCCTTCTTCTTTCACTATTAATTTCTCTTCCCCGCTTATCTTCAGCGATGGCCGCGGATAACAACGCTTCAACTTCGACCATATCGACCTTAAAGGAGACCGAAAAAAAAGCACAGATTTCATTGACGTTGGAAGAGCATGAATGGTTGGCGGAGCACCCGGAAATCGTATTGGGAGCCTCCACCGATTATCCGCCCATGGTGATCAAGAGGGCCGATGACACACATGTCGGCGTGCTGGTGGATCTCTTTGAACAGATCAGCCGACGCCTTAATACCAGGTTTCGCCTGCTCATTGAGGATTCATGGGCCGACATTCAGGAAAAGGCGCAAAACAGGGAGATCGACGGTTTGGCCTTTGGCGCAAGAGACCCGAGCCGGGACGCTCTTTACAACGCCACTGATATCGTAATGTCCACCTACTTTTCTGTTTTTGGGCGGTCTCAGTTCGAATATCAAATAAAGCGCTTCTCCGACCTGGACGGTATGCGCATCGGGCTTAAAAGAGGAGCACGTCCAACAAGGTCACTGCTGGAAAAGCTTCCTTCAGCCATTCTTGTTCCTTCTGACAGCCATGAGGACATGACCCAAGCCCTGCTGACCAAGGAGATCCACGTCATTGTCGCCTGGATAAGCTATGATTTTTGGCGCAAGGAGAAAATGCAGGGAACGATAGATAACATCCTGTTGATCGATGAGTACCCTGTAGAGATGGTCACTCACGTTCGTAAAGATTGGCCGGAGCTGATCCCAATTTTGAACAAGGCCATTGCCGCCCTCCAGCAAGACGAGCTGCCCCGCATCATTGACAAATGGTTCGGCCAATGGCCTCAACGATCTATTTCGACCAAAGTTCCTTTGACCAGGGAAGAACGCGCCTGGATCGATAAAAAGCATACGGTTCGGGTACGGATTGTTGACTGGCCGCCCTTCCTGATTCTCAAGGGCAACGAACCGCCGCAGGGGATTGTTGTTGAGTATCTCAAACTGATTGAAGAACGGACTGCGATCACGTTCAAAAATGAAGTGACCGACCAGCCATTTGCAGAATTCCTCGAAAGCGTGAAACAGCGCCAGGGTCCTGATATGACTGCGGTTATCGTGCCAACACCAGAGCGTGAACAGTATCTATCTTTTACAGAGACCTATATTTCCTCCCCTTATGTCATCTTCATCCGGGGACAGGATAAACCGATTTTGGATATCAGTGGCTTAACCGGAAAAACACTCGCGGTCCCGCGAGGCTTTGTCGTGCATGATCAACTGGTCAGGGATTATCCTGAGATAAGGCTGACGCTGTTCGATTCGGATGAGGGGGCGCTGCAAGCAGTGGCAACCGGTCAGGTGGATGCCTATATCGGCAACCTGACCGCGGCCAGCCATATCATACACAGGCGTGGATTTTCCAGTCTCCAGGTCACAGCTTCCAGTCCATTTAAAGACCAGTCCCTCGCCATGGGCAATCGCAATGACTGGCCTGAACTGACGTCAATTATCAACAAGGCGCTGGCGAGCATCACCGAAGAAGAAAAAACCGCGATCCGTAATAAGTACCTCGCGATAAAATACGAGCGAGGGATAGACAAAGCAGAGGTGTTGAAATGGGTCTTAATTGTTGGGGGATCGACTTTTGGCATTGTGCTTGTATTTGTATTCTGGAACAGACAGATGAGCCGGGAGATTAGAAATCGCAAGCAGACGGAGAAGGATC
>JAHEIB010000262.1 GCA_024639645.1 Deltaproteobacteria bacterium | reverse complement strand
GGGGTTAAAGCAGTTGAGGTTGAAGACAAAACCACTATAAAATAAATGGATGAAACTGTCAAAGGGTAAAATAAAATCCTTCGTGAAATTTTATTCTTTGAGCCCAAATTGAACGATTACCGAGGTTGCCGTAGATAAAAGAAAGGTGTCTTTCCACCGCAGTGGGCTATGCGGTATGACATCTGACCTGGTAGATGCGGTAAGATCGGTAATGGTTCATTTCGGGTTGAAAATGGTCTCGGCCTTGAGATAATGGCTGCCGATATCCCTGCGCAGGTCGAGTCTGTTTCCCTTGGAATCTTCCCTGGGGATGACCCGTATTTTGCCATTATCAAAGGCCGACAGCAGTTTTTTGCGTAAGCGGTCCGCGATGACACCGCAGGTCTCATGCTCTTTGATAGTAGCATTTGCATTGAGAAATGCTACCCGGGTGCCGTCGGATTTGAAAACCTCTTTTTCATCTAACCAGGTCATGGCCGAAGGAATCACTTGAATCCCTTTTCGTTTCAAGTATTTGGTATCGATTTCAAGGGGCTCGCCCTTGGTGCAGGACCAGGGGTACCCTTTCTGACCGTCAGGACCGCCCGGGCCCGTCATTAGTGCAATGCACAGCGAAACCTGGTCCTGTCTGACTTCTGGGACCACCGTGTGAAGGCTGCCTGTCAGCGTCGCCTGGATGAGTTGACCCAGATTCCTGAGGCGCCGGGCAACGGGTTGGGCTTCGGGTTCACCCGGGCGGATGTTGATCTCGCTGACACGGATGCGTATGGGATTCATGGCGCCGTCAAAAGAAACAAAGCAGCCAGGGTACAAAATGGCGGGTCTCAAAAGTCCCCTTTGCTTCATCTTTTGAATGAGTGGTTCGGCAATGGTGTTGCCAGCCATTTCCAGTAACGCAGGGGTTTCCATGGGGTGGGGTGAGACCGCTCCAGTCCCGCCGGTAATGGGATTACTTTTGCTGGCCGGGCCCTCAAATCGTTCGGGATAGTCCATGGCCGTGGGCAGTATCTGATAATGCCCTTGACGATCCACTAAAATGGTAAAACTGATTTCAACGCCTGCCATGAGCGACTCGATCAAGAGGGGCCAGGCGTTTTTTTTACCAAAGAGCTTACGATAACTGTCTTTGTAGTCATTGATAAGGGTATCGTATACTTCCCGTATTTCCCAAGAGTTCAGAATGATGCGGGCACCTTTGCCGCCGGCGGAGTAAGGGTATTTCAAAACAGCGCCGCCGAACTGCTGGATGTAGGCAAGACAGGTTTCCAGAATGGTGGGGTAATCCTTTGCATCGGTACTGGTCCAGGCATCGGCCACGGGGATTCCAGCCTCCATGCACAGCTCTTTACAGGCAATTTTATCACCTTCGATAAAGGCCGCAGCGGCATTCAGACCGAGAATTCTGTCTCCAAAGCCTTCTTTTTCCACGGCGTCCACCAGACCTTCAAAGAGAAGACCCTCGGGCATGGGGACAACGTAGTCCACTGCCTCCTGTCTCAGTGCTTCAACGATGGCTGCGGCATACCCTTCCGCAGAATTGTCTTTTGTGGGGATGAAAGCAACTGGCCAGTTCATGATCTCAGCAAATTTTGGCATGGAGGGCGTACCCCTGAAAACCATGCCGGCGTATTCATCGTCATTTAATGCACTGGTGGCCGTGGAAACGACAAAGGCCCATAACAGGGTTCTGCCGTCAGTTCCTGCAAAGGCAATTTTTTTCATTGATCCCTCTCGAGTGGCGGTAATCTGTAACCATAAGCAATAAGCGGCTTACAGCTTTCAGCTTATCGCTATATTAATATTGTACATCGACATATCAAGTGGTGTCTCTAGGGTCAAATGATAATTAGGAAAAGGGACGACGCTGCGCACAATAAAAACGTTTTAAGATTTTATGTTGAAATCGAATCCGGGATTGTAATATAAAAAGGCATGTTCGCGGGTTTTGAAAAATTAGTTGAGGAACGGATTCGCAAGGCACAGAAGGAAGGCGCTTTTGATGACCTTCCCGGCGTTGGCAAGCCGCTACCCAGAGAAGACATGGATATACCGGAGGATATCCGGCTGGCATACAAGGTTTTGAAAAATGCCGATTTTATTCCCCCGGAGCTTGAGTTGCGAAAAAAGATTCGTAGTATGCAGGAGCTGTTGTCCGGTATGCCGGAAACCGGTGAGAAATATAAGACCCTCAAGAAACTGAATTTACTTGTCATGAAACTGAATGTGATGCGGGACGCACACATACAATTCGATGTTCCACAGCAGTACCTGGGTCCTGTGACAGAGCGCCTGGGAACAGACCTTTCTTCAGACGATAACACAATCGATGCGAAAAAAAAATAAAGCAGCGAGCAATCAAAGAGATGGTCTTTTCAAGTCTGTGATGCTGGCGTATATGGTTTTGGTTCTGCATGTCATTCTGATGCTGGGTCTGGGTCTTCTGGTCATTTTTTTCCGTGGCGTTATTCAGTATATGCTCTGGATTTTTCTATTTGGTATGGTCGCAGTTGTGGCTTCCGGTCTTTATTTTTACCGACGCATGAAGGCAGAGGGAAAGACATTGAAGCAGACACTCTCATCGCAGATGTTTGCGGGTCGACCTGTGGAAGTGAGTCTTCTGGGGGGCATGGCCTCTTTCAGGGTCGGTATGCCTGGATCAGTCAATGGTCTCGAAACAAGAAAAGTGGGTCCAACACATCAACTGGAGGATTCCAAAACCAGCCAACTCCGGGATCTAACCCAGCTGGCCCGCCTACTGGAAGATGACCTGATTACAAGGGATGAGTACGACGAAGCCAAAAAAAACCTTTTCAAGCAAACAGGGGGAATGCCATGAAAAAAATCAATCTTGCACTCCTGTCCGGTGGTATTTCATCGGAGCGTGAAGTCTCTCTGAACAGTGGGAATCAGGTCTTTGATGCCCTGGACAAGGAAAAGTACAATATCATTCGCTATGACCCGAAAACAGATCTGCCCCGACTGATATCGGAAGCGTCCCAGATCGATGCGGCACTGATCATCCTACACGGGCCTTATGGGGAAGACGGGACCATTCAGGGCTTGCTGGAACTGCTACATATTCCGTACCAGGGATCGGGCGTCATAGGCAGTTCCGTTGCCATGAACAAACTGGCGACCAAACAGATGTATGAACTCGCAGGTCTGCCGACGCCGCCTTATATGGTTTT
>JAHEIB010000120.1 GCA_024639645.1 Deltaproteobacteria bacterium | reverse complement strand
CCCTGACGTCAGAAGCCAGATCACAAGCAGGGTCAACATGCGTGCTATTGGATGATATTTCATGAAAGAACTCCTTTCCAGGACAGATGGCTCTGCCCCTCCGGCACAGTGGGTTTTTCAGTATCGATGTTCCTTGATCTACTATATGTGGGGATGCTTGGAAGATAGCATGCCGCTGCCCGCTGATAGGTATCAATTACCCTCCAACCCTTGTATCACCCTCGGACCCTCGAACCCTAAAATAACCCATGTCTCCCCTCACCTTTGGAAAATCTGGCAGCGCCCTTCACGCTCTCACCTTGCTGGATCGTACCCATCCCGTGCATGAATTCATTTTTCAGAGCCTCTTGAAAGGTCATCCCCCACTGCTCGTAGACACTCAAACGATCACTGCGCATACAGGCCTGTGGAAACGCGGAAATTTGTATAGCCAGTTTCTCGGCAGCAGACCGTGCCTCGCCCCGGGGTACAATCCGATTGACAAGCCCCATGGATTTGGCTTCGTCAGCTTCCACTGGACGCCCGGTGAGGATAAGATCCAGGGCATGACTCATACCGATCAAGCGAGGCAATCGTATGGTACCGCCATCGATCAACGGCACGCCAAATCGTCGGCAAAACACACCTAAAACGGCCGTCTCCTCCATAACGCGCATATCGCACCACAAAGCGAGTTCAAGGCCGCCGGCCACCGCATGACCCGCAATGGCTGCAATGACAGGTTTTTTCAGGGCCATTCGGCTGGGTCCCATGGGCCCGTCTCCATCGGAAGCAAGGCGATTCATTTTCTGACAATCCTGGCTGGCCACCGCCTTCAGATCGGCACCCGCACAAAATGTATCCCCAGCGCCGCACAATACAGCCACTGAAAATGCATCGTCCTTATCAAACGCCTTGAATGCACCCGAAAGTGCCGATGCCGTGGGACCATCCACGGCATTTTTCGCTGCGGGTCTATCGATGATCACCGTGAATATGCTTTCTTTTGTTTCAATATGAATCGGCATGCTACCTCCCATGCGGTCATGATTTTTTCGAGACAGATGGGTCCTTGCCCATATGGAATGCCTTGCCGACATATGACCCGACACCATGGTATGTCTGCACGTCAGGGCTGAAAATAATGGGTCGGACTTTCTCGATGTCTGGTTTGCCATCATCCCCCAGGGTGTTTTCCTCAACCTTGACATCCAGTATCTCACCGACAAATTGTGTGTGCAAACCGATTTGATAATGGTGAATGACCCGGCATTCCAATACCATGGGAAATTCTTCTGCAAACGGGGCATCAACCAGTTCCGATCTTATCGGTGTGAGGCCTGTCCGTAAAAATTTATCTTCCGTTCGACCGGATACGATGCCGAAAAAGTCTGCGGCAGCCGCATGTGATTCAGACGGCACACTGAGGGTATAGGCTTTCCTTTCCATTAAATTTCCGTAGGTATAAGTGGCCTTGCGGAGCGAAATGGTCACGCAGGGCGGGCTGGAGCAGCAGATGCCTCCCCAGGCAATGGTCATTACGTTGGGATTTCCGTGGGTATCATAGGACCCCACACACCATACAGGCGTTGGGTAGATGAGTGTTTTGGCACCAAAGGATTTTTTCATTATTCACACCCCCTGTGAGGTTTTATCAATAGTTTGACAATGAAATTTAAAAAAATCTACAATTGCAGGACCCAATAGTCAATGCCCAAGCATGGTATTACTTTTTTGTGGGAATGGCAGTGTCGGCAGGATGTGTGGACTGATTGTTCTACAAATCGCGTACTCGGCGAGCGGTTCCGAACCTGAACTTGCGGAGACGTGCCGTCTCCTTTGTCTTTCCCCCATTTTGGGGGAAAGCCAAGCCACCTGTTTCACGGGTGGTAGTTGACTCCCCAACAGATGTAGAGAATGTTGAGGATTAACGTTTACAAAACAATGAACCCAATAAACGCAATAAACCTAAGGAGCCCAACGAACGCAATAGACCCAACGCGTTATACTGCTCCTTCCAGAAGCCAGTTGATTACATCTTCAGCTTTGTAGGAATCACCGTCCTTCAAAAATCGATTGATGGTCATGATGCCATCACCGGAAGTGACCAGGTTTTCTTCGCAATAACCGCTCTTTCGCATCTGTCCCAGACCAATGTTCGACATGAGTGCATTGCAGAGACATTTCTTTCCCTTAATGTCATCGGCATGGCCGCCTTTTGCAACAAAAGCAGGTTCCGGTTCTGCCGGACAACGGTAGCCGACCTTCCCGTCAGGCTTTTCATAGAGATGTCTCAGATATCCAAGATCGCACATCCTGGGCCTTTCCTGATATACATCATCCTCAGACAGCGATCCCTCCAGGGAAAGCACCTTAAAAGGGAATCCCGTGGGTGATGCAGAAGGATCGGTAAATACGGAAGCCGATCCTTTACGAATGTTTTCAATGGTCAATTTTTTTATGGCTTTTGTAAAACCGGATTCTTCTGAGAAAGCCAACGCCGTACCAATTTGTATGCCTTCGGCACCCAGGGAAATGGCTTCCTGCAATTTTTCCGGCGTTCCCCAGCAGCCGGCTAACCAAAACGGAAGACCAAGGGCTTTTATTTTTTCGAGTTCGATGGCATCCCGGTCACCATAAACCGGTTCACCCAGGTCATTCAGAATGAGTTTTCCCCTGGGAGGCGCATTGTGCCCACCGGCTTCTGGCAACTCCACGACAAATCCATCCACCCTGCCGTTGGCCTTTTTAGCCATCATGGTCGCCAGCAAAACCGAAGAAACAATGGATAAAAACCTGGGCCGTTGCAGTGGGGGCAGCTTTTTCTGCATAAACACCTTTGGATCGAAGGTTGCGTAAAACCGGTTGCCATTGAGAGCACCCACCGCTATCTTGAGAGACACCTCCTGGTGATCTGCCAAAAGATCCAGAGCACCGGGAATTTCACGTGGTATGCCTGCTCCCATGATAACGTAGTCGACTCCCGCCAGCATGGCTCCATATAAGGCATACAGGTTCGGCAGTTGAACTTTCTCCAAGAGGTTTGTGCCCACAGGGTTTTCATGCCCTTCCTTGGCGAGAAACACTTCTGCAAAATTGGATAGAACCGTCAATTCCTGGGTGTGTTGATCCGTATCAAGGGAAATCATGGGAGGCGTCCTGAACGGTCGTTGTCCGGAACCGTTGGCAGGCCTGTAGTATCTTGCCAGGATTCTGTCCACCATGCCCGCATCCGGGAAATGCCCCATTGCCCGCTGCATGTGGCCGCCGGGATCTCCAAGCTGGAGTCTGCGCGAAACGATCGTATCGATTGCCGTGCCGGAGATCACCCCCAGTTGCCCGGTCTGAGAAACCGCCTTTGCCAGCTGCCAGTTCGATACACCGGCCCCCATGCCGCCCTGAATGATCATTGGATATGTCATCTGTTTTCCTTTACGGCACACTCCCGTACATAACCGTAAAACCTTGAAATACATTTCCATTCAGCCGCTAAACCCGCAGCATGCAAAGCACTGCCACATGGCAGAACCTACGGAGCATGTGCTCGCTGTTTCGGGTCAATCAGACTTAAATTACCGATTATAAATATGGCAAATAGAATGGGGTTGCAAGAAAAGGGGCAAGGATGACAAAACTTTTACAAATATAATCGTGAAACACTTTACCCTAATTTGATTGTTTTAAATTTTAATAATATAATGCATTCTATGGAATAATTTCAACGAAATGAGGTATTAGAGATGAATCGACGAAAAATAGCCATTGTTACCGGGGCTTCAGGAGGATTGGGCGCTGCCACGGCCGGCTGGATGGGCAAGGATTCAAGCGTCGTCGTTCTGGTGGCCCGAACCAAGGATGGTCTCGATGACGTAGCCCACCATGTTGAACAGCTGGGCGGCACAGCCCTGGTCATCCCGGCAGATGTATCCAACCCGATTGCCTGTCAACATATCGTGGATACAGTCTTAAAGCAGTATAATAAAATTGATGCCCTGGTAAACAATGCGGGTGTGATTTCACCCCTGGTCGACATCGCCCATGCGGATATCGACCAATGGCGGTATGCTCTCGAGGTAAATCTCTTGGGCCCCTTCTACCTGACCCGGTTTGCACTGTCGTCTCTCCGCAACGCATATGGCCGCATCGTCAACGTCAGCAGCGGTGCTTCCCGTATTCCCATTGCGTCTGCCAGCGCCTACTGTGCTTCCAAAGCCGCATTGACTCATTTCAACCGCGTCCTGGCTGAGGAAGAGCCCCATATCACGGCAATTTCCGTAAGACCCGGTGTGGTGGACACGCCCATGCAAGCCCAAATCCGTCGTGAAGGCTCAGAAACCATGGACGCTACCCAATATGCCTACTATGTGGACCTGAAAGCAAAGGACCAATTGGAACCTCCGGAAATTCCAGCCCGCTCCATTGCCTGGCTGGCATTGCACGCCCCCCATGACATGAGCGGAGAATTTCGAAATTATGACGACCCCGATATCGCAGGTCCATCCTTGTCTGTTTACGGATCAACCTTTAAAAAGGTTTAATAAACAGATCCGGCTTACGATAAGGATTGTTTTACTGACATGAAAACCGGGCTATATTAGGGCCTGTTTCTAGTTTACGCAGCAATCAATTCCGCATTCATTTTAACCACGACATGTCCCCACCCACCACAAGAAGGACCCGTATCGAAACACCCGCTCGTGTTGAACATGACCTCGTTTGGATCGCGCCCATTCATAAGATTTTCAAAAAAAGCATTTATCAGCACCGTCAGATTCGGCATCAAAAAGGAACATACCCGATCCGGATTTTCTTTAGTGAGCAGATTACCTGAATTATCAAAAATCAACTTTTGGCCAACGACATGCCCTGAGTGACATCCCTTTGATTCGATAACCTCCGCAATCAATCGGTATGTTGATGCTTCAATCGCATTTTGAAACAACTTTTGAAATTTAGGATTTTTTTCGATGACCGACCAGTCCTCGTCTTCGAGGTTCAGTCTTCTACGGATTATTTCTGTAAGCTGGTTTTTCTCCATATGACCTCCTTTTAAATATTCTTGGCGCGTTTCAACCCTGGCCTGTCTAGGGCCATACAGGGGTTATTAAAAAAGTTCAGGAATGCTTCAGAATGAAGAATCCTGGCCCAGAAGACCAGACTTTGGGTTGCCCCTAGAAGGGGTTTTATCACAAAACAAATGAACCAGAGAATTCAGAAGTCAGGAGACAGAAGAACTTAGATGTCGCTTCGTTCCTACAAGGTTATCTTCTTTTTGACTGAGCCGAAGGCGAATCCATTATTCTGAATTCTGACTCCTGGATTCTCTTTCGGACTGATTCAGGCAGAGCCAATCGTCTCTGACCTGGCCCAGACAGATCCGGTTTTAAATAATGGATTAAATTTTGCTCCCTAATGTCTTTGATCCAAAGGCATCAAGACGGAAAATACACCGAGCATACCGAATAAAACGCCCACCGTGATTGGAAGTCCTTCCGGTCCTAGCAGATCCATGGCAGTTCCGGCGATTGAAGGGCCAATGATACCGCCGATTCCCCACATGATACCAAATGCGGAGTTTCCTGCCAGCAGAAGTGTACCGGAGAACCGATCTCCGAGCTCAACCATGGCAACCGTATAGGTTCCAAAGGCAACCGCACCCCAGACAAACAGCATGGGCCATATGAATATGGACCCTTCTATCAACCAGACGAGAAAAATGCACCCTGCCACGGTTCCAAATGCAAGATAGCATAAAAGATTTTTTCGGGAAATACGGTCAGCCAGCCAACCAATGGGGATTTGAAGGAGGACATTGCCGAAAATGAGTACCATAAGCAAGTATGATGCGGTTGATTCGGCGAGACCGTGCCTCAGGCTGTAAATTGGCAACAGCGATATCATTACCTGGTCAAAAAGGGCGGCAAACGCAACCGCCAGTAAAAGCAGGGGGGCCATCAGAAAAAATGAGAAAGTGGAAGCCTTTTCAGAGCCGTTGAAATCCGGTAGATGGGCTCTGGCGGATGCAACCAGCGGCAGTGCCAGAAGTATCCCAACCACACCCACCAGAAATGGCAACCAGCCTTGAGAACCAATCATAGCGATGGCCAATGGCCCCAGGGCAAATCCAGCAGCAGCAACGGTGGTGTAAAGACCGATGATCCGTCCCCGTATTCGGGGTGTTGCCAGCTGATTGATCCAGGTTTCGCTGGTTATAAAAATGCCTGTGTTAACGACACCCAGAAGAAACCGTAATAGAAACCAGACCGTTACATCTCTGAAAACAGCCAGCAGAAAAAGTATTACAGCAGCCATGCACAGACTGGAAACACACAGGCGCCAGGCACCGAAGCGTCTTGCCAGTGACGGCATAAAGGGCGAAGAGACGATAATGCCAAGGGGTGTCATGGCTGCATTTAGACCGATCATACCGGTACTGATGCCCATGCTGTCAAGAATCAGGGCCAACAAAGGGTAGCTGAGACCCAGGGTCAGACAGAAAATTCCGATAGCGGCAATGGATACGGCGATCCCCGGATTCATCTCCCTTCCTGGGCTTCGACCCCCTCTTCTATCAGGTCCAAGACACGGGCTTTTTCTTCGGGAAATTTATATCCTTCGTAGCTCTGGCTGAACAACAGCTGGCCGTTGCGATTGACCCAGCCATTTCCGGCGTGATCAAAACAAACCTTGGACGTGACATCCAGCGTTTCGATGAGAAGCTTCAATTCGATCAAGGTCTCTCTGGGGGACAGGAGCGTCAGGGTCCCCTGTTCACAGGCATCATGGATTGGTGTACCAGGCCACGGTGAGAACGGCCGGGAACGAATATAATGCGGATTAATGCCGCTTAATACCCGTGCCGTGTTCAGAGCATGGTTCTCCCAGTCTTCCTTACCGCCCAGACCGGGCATCCAGTACTCAGACAACTGGAAACCGGCTTTTATGGCCTTTTTTCCACCTTTGATATGTTCCGCACCCGTGACGCCTTTTTTTATCTTTTTCAACAGGGCGTCGTCCCCGGTTTCCAAACCCACATGCAGCCGATCCAGACCGGCTTTCCGGATAGCTGTCAATTCCTCCTGGGGTTTTCTCGCCAAAGTCTTTGCGCGGGCATAGGTGGTGCACCGCTCCAGGGATGGAAAAGTGCTGCGAAGATAGGTCAGTACATCAACCAGTTTGTCACTGGCAATCATCAGGCTGTTACCGTCCTGTAAAAAAACGGTTTTGCCCCCGGAGGACAACCAGTTCAGAACCATGCCGAATCCCTGACTGGTGTTCAGCTGCGGTTCTTTTTCGATCATGGCAACGATAACATCTCTATCGATCTGCCCGCCGTGACCAAGCTCCCGTGAAAGAGACTGCATATCCTTGATCAGTCCGGCGATGGCATCGATATCGCCCTTAATCTCCTCAACGGTCCTGAGGGAGAATTTCTCGTGTTTGTACATGCCGCAAAACGTGCACTTGTTCCACGGGCAGTTCCGGGTAAAACGCAACAGCAGAGAAAAACTTCCCCCCTCGCTCGGCGGTCTGTACATCCCCACTTCAAAATCGTATTTTCCAGCCTTCTCAGGTATCATATCGTCTATCCTTTCTTTAATAATAGGGGACGTTCCTTCATAATTCCAAAAGTTATTATCTATATCCTGTTTTATAATTTCCAGATTAGGGTGAGGGGCTGTTCCCCTGTTTTTTCTCCAGGACCTCCAATTTTAGTTTTGCCCGAGGTCTCTTGCCGGGATCCAGGGCTTTTGGTTTTTTAACAGCGACCCTGTCTTCAGAGACCCCCATGACTTCAAGCAGTTCACGAACGATTACCTGGGATCTTGATTCACCCAGTTGTATCATCACGGACTCTTCCAGGGGCTCGTCATCGACCATTTGGCGGTAAAGTGTTTTCCAAAGGGCAGCAGGGTCCTGAATCTTGGCCTCCTGGTTTGACGCTTCAGCCTTCTCTTGGTCCTCGGCCGAAGCCTGTTCAGCTTTAGCCTTCTCTTGGTCCTCGGCCGAAGCCTGTTCAGCTTTAGCCTTGATTTCATCCAATGTCTCCTTGCCGTATCGTTCCGTAAAAACAGCCTCCAACACTGACTGGGTATCGGGATTCACGAAATCCAGAGCATCCGGATTATCACCAGGCGCCAGTGTTCGCCCCTGCCGCTCAGCAATGTATCTTTTCAGCTGCAAGGCTTTCAACACCTTAGCATCCTTCTTCTCACTGTAGCGTCCCTGAACCAGAAGTTTCAGATTCGGGCGCTTTTCAAGAGCCTTAGCCAGATTGGCCAGCTTTTCCATCTCCGGGGGCATCAATTCAGCAGATCCATTTTCGAAATTAATCACATCCAGCTTCTCGGCATCCACTCCCAGCAGTGCACCCAGAGCCCGAAAGGGTGAAGCCGCAATCTTTACAATCAAATTTGTAAACGCTTTCCAGACTATCTGACCATAACTGAATTTAGGATCTTCCAGATCACCGCTAACTGGCAGTGCCACATCGATAACACCGTTGGCATCCTGCAGAATGGCAATCGCCAGATTCAAGGGCAAGGAAATTGCACCCGGACTGTCGATTTGCTCTCCCAGTTGGATGCGTTCCACAATAATCTGGTTTTCGCCTTTGAGCTTGCCACCCTCTATAAAATATTTTAAATCCAGGGACAGCTTACCGGAATCGATCCGTCGTCCCACAAATTTTCCGGAATATGGCGTCAAACTGTTCATTTCCAGATTCCGAAAAAGAACCGACATGTCCAGATAGGCGGCGGGATCAAAAACACTGATATCTCCCTTGATCTTCGACATACCATAATCATTGACACGACCATCCAGTTTGACCCGGGCACGCGTCCCCGGTTCCGACGACATGCCGATTATGGAACCACCCAATTGATGAATTTTTACAGTAAATTTAGAGGGCAGGCTGTGGTCGGCAAAGAGCAAACCACCATCCTCAACCTGCAGTTTATGAATATAGACCGGAAATGCTGAATCCTCTTTTTTGGGGGCGTCTTCAATGTCTTTCTTTGGCGATTTTACCTCCTCGCGTTTGAAAGCATGCGCAAGATTGAGGGATCCATCCTCAAAGATGATAAACTGCCCGTCCAAACCGGATAGCTTCAGCTCGCTTATTTCTAGACGGTCCTGATGCAGTTGAAAAATGAGGTCTGACGTCATGAAGTGCTTCCACCCCACCAAGGTCTCTTTGGTTCCCGGTTCCAGAATCTGCAGATCGGCCACATCAAAACCACCTTTAAACTGGATCTTCGGTTGCATTTCTTTTGCCCGGTATACAAACCGCCCCTGGGTGGAAAGTGTTCCTGAGGCCACTTTTAAGGATGCTTTTGACCTGAGGTAGGGTTCAAAGGGTGACAGGGCAAGGGCGGATATATCGATATCGGTATTTAAAGACGGTTCTAACGGATCAAAACGGCCCTGGGTTTCAACACGTCCGCCTTCCCGGATATCAAAAGAAAGTTCCACAGGCATCTGAGACTTACCGTCAATGTTGGAAGCCGCTATATGCAGATTGTCCAGGCGAACAATCTCTCCTTTTTCCTCAACTGTCTGGTCGCTGAATACTACACCGAATTTTTCAAGCGCTACGGCCTTGATCAAATATTGAAACGATGAACCTCCAACATCCCCGGTTGGCTCCTGCTCCTTTTCAGCCTCGGTATTATCCGGTAAAAACAGACCCGTCAGGTTCAGTTGGCCGTCTTTTTCCCGGCGGACATCAATGTTTCCGTTCTGAAGATAAATACTTTCGATCTCCAGGGCATTGCGGCCAAGATCATAACTACCCCCCTTTAGGAGCCATTTTTCAAGGCTGATTTCCGGGTCAGGCGTGTCCGGATTTCCAATCTGTATGTCGTTTAAATCAATGGATACTTCCGTGACCTGCAGGTCCGTTCCAGCCTGGCCTGACACCAGAGCCAGTTGAAAGGCCCCGTCTATATCGCCAACACCAGCCCCCAGCATGGGCATCCGGCTTTGATCCTGATACTGTAACTGGATATCCCGCAGTTCCACACCCGACACCTTGACTCTCCAGGGTGGTTCTGGTTGCTCCTGAAGCACGCCATTGCCCTGCCCCGCTGTTTCCGATGCGGGTTCTGCTTCGTCTGCCTTGGAATCGGCTGCAAATCTACTCCAGTTGAGACGACCGTTTCCATCGAAATCAACCGCGGTTTTACCACCTTCGAACAGAATCCTTTGGACATCCACTGTTTTATTGATCACATCCACCAGCGGCGCTTCAATGTCCAGCCGGGACAATTCCAGCAAAGGAGACGCCTCTCCGGGAAATTGCATGGCCAATACCGCGAGGCTGAATTCGAGGTTGTTGAGACGTATGGTCGGCTCACTCGGCCCGAGGTCGATCTCGTATGCGGTGTTAAAATCGAATCGCCCGTCTGGGTTATCGATGGCCATACTATCCCGGA
>JAHEIB010000261.1 GCA_024639645.1 Deltaproteobacteria bacterium | reverse complement strand
GGCTCGATTACGCTCAAAAGGACTTATGGGAATATATGGCAGATGTGTTTATTACCTGGTGTCGCCGGGGGGTGGATGGATTCCGTTGCGATGCAGGATACATGATACCGGTTTCTGCATGGCGGTATATTGTAGCCAGGGTCAGGGACCAGTATCCGGACACCATTTTTCTTTTAGAGGGACTTGGTGGAAAAATTTCCGTGGCTCGTGAGATCCTGAACAGGGCCAATTTCAACTGGGCCTATTCAGAGCTTTTTCAGAACTATGATCGCGGTCAGATTGAAACGTATCTGCCAGGAGCCAACGATATATCTGCAAGTGACGGAATTGCCGTTCATTTTGCCGAGACCCACGACAATCTACGTCTGGCTGAACGGTCCACAAAATTTGCCCGTATGCGAATGGCATTGTGCGCCCTATGCAGTTCCCAAGGCGGTTTCGGATTTGCCAATGGTGTGGAATGGTATGCCACCGAAAAAATCAATGTCCATGGAGCAACATCATTAAACTGGGGTGCAAAGACGAACCAGATAAAACACATCCGACGTCTCAACACGATCCTCAAACTGCATCCGGCTTTTCACGACCAAACAGAACTGAAAATGGCTCAAAAAGGTGAAGGGAATCATTTGGCACTTGTAAGGCATCATCTGCCATCGGGTAAAAAGCTCCTTATTTTAGCAAATCTGGACGATAAGAAAGAGACTCTGGGAGCTTGGGATCCTCAAAAGACAGGCATGTCAGAATTGTCTTTGACGGATCTGATCTCCGGAGAGATGGTGACGATAACCGAATCTCATGAGCAGTTTTCCCATCTCCTGGATCCCGGCGAGGTCCTTTGTCTTACCGATGACCCTCTTGACATGAATCCTATCCTCGAAGCAGAATCTCAGGCCTTGCTTTATCCGGAGCGGATAAAAAAACAGCGGCTTCGCGCCAAGACCCTGGACATCTTTCGATTCTATAAAGGTGTCAAGGATTTGGATACCCTTGATCCGGATGATATGGCTCGGAAGTTTACGAAAAATCCCGTTGAGTTTTGTCGCACCCTTAACCCTTTCAGTGATGAATCAAGAATCATCACATGGCATTGGCCCAGGGACATCCGGCGAGAGGTCATGATTCCACCGGATCATTTTTTGATGGTCCGTGCAGATACTTCTTTTCGTGCCCGGATTATGGATAAGGGCCGATGCCTTGCCCAGGAGGAGAGTTTGCCGTGCTCGGATGGGTCGTTTTTTGCCCTCTTTTCCCCTATGCATCCTACAGGGAGTCATCCTTCTTGCATTCTGAAGATATCGGTTTACACGCCAGGAGAAACCCAACATGTTGATGGGCCACTTTTTTTCCTTCCCAGGGCGAAAGATGCAACTGTAAAGGGAATTTTTGACCGGGCGGATCTTTCAGACCGCTCTCTCCTTATGATTGGAACCAACGGCCGGGGCGGAATGCTCAGGGCCTTTGTTTCCTGGGGTGAGCTTTCAAGCCGATACGATGCCTTATTGGCGGCAAACGTAGACTGCGAAATTCCCGAAGATCGCTGGATCATGTTCACTCGCTGCCGGGCATGGCTGGTATTTCAGGAATATTCTCAAGAGATTTGCGATGATTGCTTTGTTTCCTTTTATTCTAATTCGGGTTCAAAAGGTATATGGCGATTTCAGGTGCCCACAGGGCAGGGACAACATGTATTTTTGTCTGTTTTTGTGGAGTTGATATCCGGAGAGAATTGTTTGCGAATGGTTTTTAACCGTGAACCGGCCAAAGGTCGAAATGGACGGCTACCTGATCACGAAACGGTTCGCCTCATTTTACGGCCTGATGTTGAAAACCGGAACTTTCATGATACCACCAAAGCCTACCGGGGGCCTGAGCACACTTGGCAGGATACTATCGATTCAAAGCCGGATGGCTTCAATTTTTCCCCTGATCAGAAGCATCAACTGAACCTGAGGATTTCTGACGGTGACTTTGTGTGGGAGCCCGAGTGGCAATACATGGTTCACAGACCCAAAGAGGCTGAACGAGGTCTTGACCCGGATTCGGATCTCTTTAGTCCCGGTTATTTTAATACGTTCCTGACCGGCGATGGACCTGTGACATTGAATGCACGAATTGGGGAGGGAAAAACACCTGACTCCAAGATCATCATGCCAGCGATAAAAGACGGTGAGCCGTTTAACTTTGAAAAAAACAAATTATTACCTCCGGTGGATGTGCTGGAAAAAGCGATGGATCACTATACGGTGAATCGAGGTGCATTGCATACGGTTATTGCCGGATATCCATGGTTCCTCGACTGGGGGCGAGATGCCCTGATCTTTGTTCGAGGGATGATAGCAGCAGAAAAAATCGATGAGGCCCGGGATATAATAAAACTGTTTGGCCAATATGAAATCGACGGAACGATCCCCAACATGATTCAGGGAGAAAATGCGGGAAACAGGGACACTTCCGACGCGCCCCTTTGGTATTGTGTTGTTTGTGGTGAGTTTTTAAAGTTTGAGGGGAACGATGCTTTACTTGATATGCAATGTGGCAATCGAACCATCCGTCAGATTCTTTTTTCCATCGGCCATGCTTACATGACCGGAACATCCAACGGCATTCGGATGGATCCTGAATCGGGTCTCATTTTCAGCCCGGCCCATTTTACTTGGATGGACACCAACTTCCCAGCCGGCACGCCACGTGAAGGTTACCCTATCGAAATACAGGCGCTGTGGTATGCGACGCTCTCTATTTTGGCCCGCATTGATCCTTCGGGGAATAATGGTGATTGGGAACAGAAAGCAACTCAGGTTCAGTCGTCGATTCTTGAGCTTTATATTCTCAAAAATGAAGCGCATCTGGCCGATTGTCTCCATGCCGCTCCAGGAGTGCCGGCCAATCAAGCAGACCCTGACGATGCATTGAGACCGAATCAGCTCCTTGCCGTCACCCTTGGCGCTGTATCCGACGTGGATGTTTGCCGAAAAATCGTCGCAGCATGTGAAGAACTTTTGATACCCGGTGCCATACGGAGTCTTGCCGACCGTCCTGTTCGACGTCCTCTAATTATAGAGCATCATGGAAAAACGATGAATGATCCAGGTTATCCCTATCAGGGAGAATATACCGGAGATGAAGATACAAAGCGGAAGCCGGCCTATCATAACGGTACGGCCTGGACATGGATGTTTCCCAGTTATTGTGAAGCGTGGATAAAAGCCTATGGTAAAAAGGGTAAAAAGACGGCACTTGACTGGCTGG
>JAHEIB010000119.1 GCA_024639645.1 Deltaproteobacteria bacterium | reverse complement strand
CCTCGTCCAACATACGATTTTAAGAGATTACATCTGGGAGTGGTAGCTTGGCAAACAACGGCAATGATTAAGATTTGAGTAAATTCATAAATTGACCCTTGGTGTTGATAGTATGATTAAACTTAATATTCTGATATTACGGCTAAATGTGTTCAAATCAACTGTCAGTTAGTACCTTTCAGGTGTGTTGATTTTTAAATCATATCAATCATATCTACATATTTATTTCAGCATCGGTAATTTGGGTACCTGCCGTTTCGTTTACACCGGAAGTAATCGTATCGAGACCCGTAATCACGGCTCGCTTGCCGCCATGCTCTAGGAACCGCACGGCAGCCTCCACCTTAGGTTCCATGGAGCCCTTGCCTGTTTGGTCGTGTCTCAAGAAATCTCTGGCATCTTTTACTGAAAGACGCTGAATCACCTTTTCCTTGGGAGTGCCAAAGTCGCTTAAAACACCTTCTACATCCGTGACGATCACCAGCAATTCCGCTCCAACTTCTACGGCCAGAAGCGAACTGGCAAGGTCTTTGTCAATAACCGCATCAACACCATTAAAAGCGCGTCCATTTCGAACAACGGGAATACCGCCTCCGCCACAACAGATGACAAGAAATCCAGCGTTTATCAATCGTTTGATTTCTCTTTTTTCAATAATGGTAACAGGATTCGGTGAAGCGACAACACGTCGAAATCCCTTGGGAGTCTGCATCGTGGGATACGTCAGGTTTTTGGCTTCTATTGCGGTAAAGCATGGCCCGATGGGTTTGGTCGGGCGGACAAATGCAGGGTCATTTCTGTCTACAACCACATAGGTGATCAATGAAACAAGGGGGTGAAAGCCCGTACCTTGTTCCATGAGCATTTCATCCAATACGGATTCGATCATGTACCCGATCTGTCCCTGGGTTTGGGCCACTAGTATCTCCAGGGGCAGTTTGGGTACTGCATTACAGGATTCCTGCTGCAGCATCAGATTCCCGACTTGTGGTCCGTTACCGTGGGAAATAATGATGTTGTATTCATCGACGAGCGCTGCAATCTGGCTAATGGGAACCCGGAGATTCTCAAATTGCTCGGAGATTGTTCCCTGCTGTCCTTTCCGGATCATTGCATTTCCGCCCAGGGCTATCAACAGGGTAGGTTTTGAAACGCCTAAGCCGGTTTGGTTCATGCCTACGCACCTCCAAAGGTTAACTGAGCATTTCCAGGACGAGTTCACCCAGGGTTGGTTTACTGTTGTTTCGATAGTCGTAGCGAACCCGGAGGATGGGTTTCTCGATTTTCACCAATCGTGTAAGATCAATAGGTGTGGCCGAAACAACCAGATCACACTCACATGCGTCAATGGTTGACTCCAGGTCTTTAACCTGCTGTTCACCATATCCCATGGCAGGCAGCACCTTGCCTATTTCCGGATATGTCTCAAACGTTTTCTTTAGAGAGCCCACCAGGTACGGTCGCGGATCCACCATCTCGGCTGCTCCGTATCGCTGAGCTGCAATGACACCGGCACCGAATCTCATATTCCCGTGTGTGAGGGTCGGTCCATCCTCAATGACCAAGACACGTTTGCCTTGCATGCTTTCTCCATTTTCAGCACTTACTTCTGAATCGGCCAAAACAATTATGGCCTTGGGATTGTGCTTGGAAATGGTCTGTTTCAGCGTTTCCACATCCCGGGGATCTGCGCTGTCCACTTTGTTGATAACAGCGATATCTGCTAACAACATATTGGTTTCACCGGGGTGAAAGGTTGTTTCATGACCAACGCGGTGCGGGTCGAATACCACCACATGCACATCCGGCTTATAAAACGGTG
This sequence comes from Deltaproteobacteria bacterium, assembly GCA_024639645.1. GTDB lineage: Bacteria > Desulfobacterota > Desulfobacteria > Desulfobacterales > B30-G6 > B30-G6. Next base: position 8,687 of record JAHEIB010000119.1, on the reverse strand, counting down.
TATCATTGTTGCCGCCGTCCCAAACGATGATTTCCGCTTCCTCTTCCGCCTGGCGGAGGATTTTCTCATAGTCGATACCCGCATATATGATGGCGCCCATATCAACCACCGGTTCATATTCTTCGCGCTCTTCAATGGTGCAGGCATGTTTCTCAAAATCGTCGTAGGTGGCAAAACGCTGAACAATCTGCTTGGTCAAATCTCCATAGGGCATGGGATGGCGAACGGAAACCACTTTTTTCCCTGCATCTTTAAGAACCTGCACGATCTGCCTGCTGGTCTGGGATTTCCCGCAGCCTGTCCGCACGGCACAAACGGAAACCACTTTTTTCGTAGATGCGATCATTGTATAGGATGCACCGATGATGATGAAATCTGCACCAGCAGCAATCACCTGGGAGGCTTTGTGCATGACTTCCGTATGCGGTACATCGCTGTAAGAAAAAGCCACCAGGTCGACCGTGTTCTCTTTGATCATTTCCATCAGTCGCTCATCGCTTTCTATGGGAATCCCATCGGGGTACATGGACCCGGCAAGCTGCGGCGGATACTGACGTCCATGGATATCGGGTATCTGCGTGGCGGTGAAGCAGATGACCTGATACCTCGGGTTATCTCTGAAATAGACATTAAAATTATGAAAATCCCGTCCGGCAGCACCCATGATAATGACTTTTTCCACCATTTCCGTTTCCTCCATTTGTTTGGTTCGTCAGGGCAGTTATTTGATGGTACTGCAACTATACGCGAACCCATTTCTTTTTTAATCTTCAATTACAGCTGAGATTCTATCCAAGGCCCATTCAACCTCAGATGAAGTGATAATCAGTGGTGGCGCAAAACGGATCGTGTGATGATGTGTTTCTTTGCAGAGCAGTCCATTTTCTTTGAGCCTCAAGCAATATTGACGGGCCCCACCCGCCTCTGGATTAAACTCCATGGCAAGCATCAGACCTTTTCCACGAACGTCTTTAATCAGCGGATTGGCAATCTGTTTTAACCCGTTTAAAAATACGGTGCCCATCTTTGCTGCATTTTCAATCATTCCCTCGTCAATGAGTATCTGCAGGGCTGTTCGTGCCACCGCACATGCCAGGGGATTGCCTCCAAAGGTTGAACCATGCTCGCCCGGTTGCAGGACATTCATAACCTCTGAATTCGAAAGGACTGCCGACACAGGATAAAAGCCCCCGGATAAAGCCTTGCCGATAAGGGTCAGGTCTGCTTCAATCCCTTCGTGCTCTTCCGCCAGGAGTTTGCCCGTACGACCCAGTCCGGTCTGTATTTCATCCAGGATAAGCATGATATTTTGTTCGGTGCATATGTTCCTGATTTTTTTAAGATACCCCTCAGGTGGAATAATGACACCGGCCTCTCCCTGAATGGGTTCCACAAGAAACGCAACGGTTTTCGGTGAAATGGCTGCTTCAAATGCCGTGACATCCCCATAAGGAATAACAATAAAGCCTGGTGTGAAAGGACCGAACCCTTTGCGTGCGTCAGGGTCCGTACTGAAACTGACAATGGATATGGTTCTGCCGTGAAAATTGTTTTCACACACGATGATCTCGGCCTCGTTTTCCGGGACACCTTTGACGGTATACCCCCATTTACGCACAGTTTTAATGGCGGTTTCAACAGCCTCGGCCCCGCTGTTCATGGGCAGGACCTTGTGAGAACGGGTAAGTTCACACAACTCCTTATAGAAAGGACCGAGCTGATCATTGCGAAATGCCCTTGATGTCAAGGTAAGCTTCTGTGCCTGATCTATGAGTGTCTGCATGATTTTCTTATGACAGTGACCTTGATTCACGGCGGAATAGGCAGACAAGCAATCCATATAGCGGTTTCCATCCACATCCCATACCCAAACACCCTCCCCTCTGCTGAGAACGACATCTAAAGGCTTGTAGTTGTGTGCACCATATTGCTCTTCCAGTTCAATTAATGTTGAAGACATGCCCACCTCCTGTCCAAAGCTTTACAGAAAACCCTTTGTCGGTTTTTAATTGTAGAATGATTATATAATTAAATATTTCTATGTCAAGCCTTTTCCTGTTGATACACAAACCGATATATTAAATAACTATTTAATATAAAACATAAAGTAAGTGGACTCCCAGAGGAGCATAAAACGCTTGGGTTTATTTGACGCCAGGCGGAACATAAGATATAATCATTTAATCATTTTATGATTACGGAGTGACAATATGCATGCCAACACGTATCACCGTAAACTATATCAATATATTGTCGATGAAATCGGTCAGCGAATTATTCGGGGAAGGTATCGCACAAAAGAGGTGCTGCCCACAGAAGATCAGTTGAGCGGTGAATTAAATGTAAGTAGAGGTGTTCTAAGGGAAGCCATCAAGGTTTTGACGCAGAAAGGGCTGATTCAGACCCGTCCCCGGGTGGGTTCCCAGGTGCTGCCGCGTGAAAGCTGGAATCTGTTTGACCCGGATGTTCTGGTTTGGCGATTAAAGATCGAAGACAAGACCACTTTTTTGAAAAATGTTACCGAGGTGCGACGGCTCATCGAATCCGAAGCTGCCCGCCAGGCTGCCCGCAGAGCCACAAAATCTGAAGTTGAGGACATCAAAGCTACCCTGTCACAAATGGAGACAATATTGAGTGACGGCAATCGATATGTGTATCAGGACTATCTGGCCCTGGATATTCTCTTTCATTTAAAAATTCTCAATGCCAGTCACAATGATCTTTTATCCCAGATAGGCAGTACCGTAAGAAATGCGGTCCACAAGGCCCGAGAAAGTGACACAGCCGATATGGGCACCCAGAAAGAGTCCCTGCCATTTCATGGCGCCATCGTCGACGGCATTTATCACAAAGATCCTGAGGCCGCCTACAAAGCATCTCAGGAAATGTTCGATAATATATGGCACCATCTTATCCACAAATAAAATCACTAGACGATGTTCTAACGTGCGATAAAGTATTTCTCAATTCTTTATGTCAGGAGAACAGATGAAAAGACTGGCTGAGCTCCAGAAGAGACTACGAGAACTGGATGATGAAATCAGCGAAACAAAAAAACGGCTGCCGGCTCACTCCGTGAAACCACCTGTAATGATGGATCTACTGGCACTCGAGGACGAATATGATGCCCTTCTCAAACAGATCGAAAAACTGAAATAAGAAAGGGCGCATTAATTTGTAAATTTGACGAACCTGATCAGCTTTGGCACAATGCAATTGAAGCGCAACCTGAGGCAAGCTTCAGGGAATGTTCTGCCTGGCGGTAGTGCGATACATCTCGGTAAGGGTTTTATCTATTTGATTATGCTCGCTAACCCCGCAGCATACGAAGCACAGCAGAACGGCAGAACCTACGGGGAATGCGCCCGCTATTTTCGTTCAGCCCGTGCCGTCCCGTTAGGGGTTTCTATAGAATTTTTTTCCGGAAACTCTCCATGCATGCCTCTATCTGCAAGGCCTTGTCCTCGGCGATGTGGCATACTTGATGATTTTCAATGATATTATTCAACCGCTCTCGCGCCCGAGAAAGGAGGTCCTTCCTGCCGGAAAGATCCCATTGCTCATACCCCATGCGATTCATAAGTTGCGGGCGCCATTGTGTGGCGCGTAAATGTGTCAAGGTGTGTGGATGGGATAAAAACTCGCCCTGCCAGGCACCTTCTTCGATAACCTGAACCGCCAGCGTCTCTTCGTTTACGGGAATCCCCTGTTGCATCCTGCGAATCTGGCTGATCACTTCGTCCATTATCACCACCATTTCGAGCGACCCGGTAAGTCCAAAATCGAGATATCCCACATCATGGTTCAGGTTGGAGCCCGTAACCAGAGACATATAGGACATCAAGCCGGCTTCAAATGTTGCCTGGCCATCTGGCACCTGTGCATCACTGGTGCCGGCATAACCCCAGTTCGGCAGGTTGAGGTGGTGACTCATCTCAACGGTCGCCAGATAGGCCATCAGATATTCCGGCGCATTGTAGGAACACTGGCTTGTGCTCATATCCAATACAGCCGTACCAATACCCATCAGAAAAGGGGCTCCTTTAGCCGTTAACTGGTGGACGACGAGCCCGAATAAAGACTCGGCCAGACCCTGGACAACATGGCCGGCAATGGTCATGGGTGCAGTTGAACCGGCAATCGGTGCCGGTGAGTAAATAACCGGCATTCCCTTTTCCGCACAGAAAATGAGTTTATCGATACTCGAATGGGGATGTTTGAGCGGGCTGATAGGTTCTGCGTATTGGATCGTATAGGGTTTCTTACGGCAATCTGCTTCGCTACCCCGTATTATTCTGCTGATTTCCCACATGGCGGATAAATCGCTTCTGTCTTTGGCTGTGTTCACGATGGGCTTGACGGAATTTAATGCCATGCATTGAAAACTTTCCAGATAGGACACATCGGGATGCAGTTCCTGAGGATGCGCAAACGACATGATAAAGTCGATATTCGGCAAGGCATCGCACACCTTTGCCGCACGCTCTATATCAGCCAGGCCGGTTAAATGACGCTCCCCTTTCGACGCGTCAAACGCGTACATCAGGTCGGAACCGGTGCCAAAGTAGGCCCTGCGCCCACCCAGATCCATTACATGCGCTCCCTCGCGGTTGTAAACAGGGATATTCTCCGGCGCGGATGCAATCGCCTTTAGCACCTGCTCCCGGGATATCTTGACCGTTTGCTTTTCATTTACAATACAGCCGGATTTTTCCATGAGGGCAAGTGCCTCTTCATGAAACATCTGCATACCGACATTCTCCAGCACTTGCAGGGCTGCATCAAAAATTTTTTCTTTGTTTTCCAGAGACAACACGCATAATTCGGGTTTGAATCCATTTTCCATTTGGGTCATTCACCTGTACCTTTCAGTAAGTCTGGGTCCGGGTTTCCATTTTCATCCCATCCCATGGCAGTATAATATTCACTGATCATCGCTTGGAGTGTCTCCTGGTTCAGATTCGAACCGGGTTGATCCATAAACATGGCTGGCAGGGTATCCTGGTCCATATCGGGTAACAGCCGAAGATTGAAACATCTTTCCATACCTGCAATACGGTCTCCAACTTTAAAAAGCGCATCGGCCGTGACAGTGAAGCCCGTCAGTGCGCTGGCGAGCTCCGCCTCGCTCTTGAGGTCGAAGGTCCCAATCATGCTTAGTACGGGCACCTTGCACAGACCCAGAGAATCCAGGACAATGTTCACCAGAACAGCGCGTCGAATCAGTTCTCCCTTCCCACGTGTTGCATGTATGTCCACGGCCTCCGAGCTGCCAAAACTATGGGATGCCTGATCTTTGGACCATCGGTATTCAAGGGAAGCATATACATTGTTGTAATCACCGCCGCGGCTTGAAATCGCATACCCCAGGGCCGTGCCCATGATACTGCCCGGATGATATGCCGACAGCTCCAAGCCCTTGACATGGGCGGCGTATTGATCGGAGCCCTTCCCAATAACCCTGGCGGCCTGTCTGACGCCTTTCGATAGAAGCGCTCCAAATCCTTCTGCGAAGGCCATTTGGGATATCAAGGTCTTCATTGCCTGGGCATTGCCCCAGGTCAGGTCCAAGCCATGGGTGTCGTTCTGGGTCAAAATACCCCGATCATAAAGATCCATAGCAAAGGCCATGGCGGTGGCGGCTGACGTGGAATCGATACCAAGTTTTGAACAAAGATTGTCCAGATAAACGATGGTCTCAAGATCGTCCAGGCCACATTTGGCACCGATATTCAGCATGGGTTCAAACTCCGGCCGGGTTGCTGTTTGCTCAGGATCTTCTTTCTGCTTAAAACTGAGAACCGCTTTGCACTGAACCGGACAGTTGTAACACCCGCTGGATTTGAGTTTGAATGCCTCTAAACGACGGCCGTCGATGCTGTCTACCTGATGAAAGCGATTCCCTTGATAGTTGCGTGTGGCCATGATCCCCATATCGTCAGCCCATTTAACGTACCCGGCACCGCCATATTGCGCAAAGGTTTTAAAGTCTGGTGAGACTTTTATCTTCTTGATGTATTGCCGGACAGCATCCCTGGCCTGGGATTTTTTTATAAAGAGCTTTCTTTTGCCACCTTTTGCCATGACAATGGCCTTGAGATTTTTCGATCCCATCACCGCGCCCATACCGGTCCTGCCGGCTGCATGATCTCTGCCGGATATAATACAGGCAAACCTGGCCAAATTTTCCCCGGCAGGTCCTATGACCAGAGAAGTCAAATGGCGATTTCCCAGAACATCCTTGATCTTTTTCTGAGTCTCAAAAGTATCGAGACCTTTTAAAAAACGCGCATCGCGGATTTCTGCACAATCTTCTTCAATATACAGATATACGGGATTGTCTGATCGGCCTCTGACAATGATACTCTGTAAACCACAGGACCGCAGCCACGCACCGGCCTGCCCACCAATATTCGAACTTCCGAGAAGACCTGTCAGGGGTGAGACGGCATTGATATGCAGGCGTGAAGATGCCGGGGCGGCGGTCCCGGTCAGGAGACCGCAACTGAAAAGCAAACAGTTGTCCTGTCCCAGGGGGTCGATCTGTCCTGAAATACGGTCAAACAGATAGGCCACATTGAACCCTCTGCCGCCGATGGTCGTTTCCAATATACGGTCCTGGACAGGAGAGAAAACGTATCGCTTCTCTGTCAGGTCAACATTGAGTGTCTTGCCGTAAATTCCCATATGGTTAAACAACCAGAGGTGTCTGACCCCGGCCCTCCAATATATCGTACGGACGTCTCAATTCTTATCCATCTCTTAAAAACGTTCTAGTAATGCTGAATGCATTTCTTTATTTGCTCATCCATATAGCTTGCCAATAGATGATCGGCAAACTGTTTGACATGGGTGTTCATTCCAAATATTCTTCCTGTTATGTTTTATCACATGTATGGGTACCGAAAAAAAGCCCAAGTATTTAATTATAGCCTATTCGAACAAAAATAAAAACAGATCACACAACAAAAACACCTGAACCAAAACAGCAACGTTTCTAGATTAGACAGAATTTCTTACCGTCGATGCGAAGCGCTCCCGAATGGCAGAACATTCCTTGCAGCTTGCTGCGAGGTTCTTCAATTAGAGAAGAGGTGCTGATGAAAAAATTTTTAATGGCAGTATCGCTCGTTATGGCTGTTGTTATCGGTGTAGGCATCTTTTTTCTAAATTCGGCGCTGATCGTCGGTTCCGGGTATTCATCCAAATATCTTTGCTCCCAGGTTTTTCTGGCAGACAGGAATCCCGACCTGGTCTTCAAGAATGATGTTCTTCCGACGCATCCGCTTTTCAGGTTCATCACAAACACTGTGGATAGGGATAAAAAAACGGTGACTGCAACCGCTTTCGGATTTTTAAGCAAAGCCACTGCCGCATATCGTGAAGGATGCGGGTGCACGTTGTTAGTGGAGACATTGCACGAGGACCTGTTAGAGCAGAGCAGGGCCCTAAAACCAAAACCGGAAAGAGCGCATAGCAAAACCTGGCCCAACGGCGAAGGTGTCGATTTTGACAACATTCCTCAAAATGTCGATCACGCCAGGCTGATGGCGGTAATCCAGGATGCGTTTCAGGAGCCGGGAACAGATACGATGCGAAACACGCAGGCGGTCGTTGTCGTTTACCGGGACAGAGTCATTGCCGAAAAATATGAAGCGCAGTTTTCCCACAAAACACCCATGCTGGGATGGTCTATGACAAAAAGCATAACCAATGCATTGATAGGCATTTTGGTGGGGAAAGGCAAACTCGACATCATGCAGCCGGCACCTGTTGAAGCTTGGCAGACGCCCGGTGATGCAAGAGCTGCCATAACGCTCGATCAAATGCTTCGCATGTCCAGTGGGCTTGAATTCGAAGAGGTCTATGCGCCCTTCAAAGATGCCACCCAAATGCTTTACAAATCAAAAAGTATGGCCGACTTTGCCGCATCAAAACCCTTGGGGGCAAAAACGGATGAGGAATGGTATTATTCTAGTGGAACGACCAACATTTTGGCCCGGATCGTTCGTGATACAGTTGGCGGTTCCCTGCCTGCGGTCATATATTTTGCGCAAAGAGAGCTCTTTGATCGAGTCAACATGTACTCAGCCATCATAGAAGCAGATGCTTCTGGTTCGTTTGTGGGTTCGAGTTACATGTTTGCAACGGCCAGAGATTGGGCCCGGTTTGGTGTTTTCATAAAAAATGACGGTGTCTGGAACGGTGTGCGTATCCTGCCGGAAGGCTGGGTTCGCTATTCTCTGACACCAACCCCCCAGGCCCCCAAAGGTCAATACGGTGCACAATTCTGGCTCAATGCCGGGACAAAAGATCGTTCGCAAGACGCTTTGTTTCCCTCGCTTCCAAAAGACATGGCCTATCTTGGCGGTTTCAATTGCCAGATCGTTGCAATCATTCCGTCGCGGGATATCGTCATTGTGAGGCTGGGTGTCACCCATGATGACTCCTGGAGTCACGAGTCGTTTATTGGAAAGGTGTTGGCGTGTATTCAAGCCTAACAGTCGACAAACCAAAACCGTTCCTGCGTAAAGCGTTTTCAAGTGCATAATTATTTATTACATCATGAGCATAGCTGTTGGAGGATTCTAAACCATGCCAAATTTTAAGATACATCCAATTGTTTTAGGCACAAAAATTTTCGATAAATCCATGATGACCTATCAATACGGACAAGGGCAAACCTA
>JAHEIB010000301.1 GCA_024639645.1 Deltaproteobacteria bacterium | reverse complement strand
CATCGATGCCAGCCATGTGACCATAGCGGCTGAAGAAACCCGGTTGCACGCCCGTGGCGTGTTTGACCTGTCATCCGCTCACATCAATGGACAACTGACCGCCGACACGAAAAACATCGAAAATCTGCTTTCCCTGTTTGGCATAACAGGTTATTCAGGGGCTTGCGCCATAAAAGCGGCGGTGACCGGTTCCTGGAAACAACCGGATATCGGAATCGAAGTCAGCGGCAAGAAAATTCAGTTGCATGGCCTGCGCCTGGGAGATGTCGATCTTAACGGCAGTATGGATCCCAAAGGTCTTATAAATTTACGTTCCCTGAAACTTGTCAACCAGGAGACGCGCGCTGAAGGAAACGGAACCATCCAGCTGTTTAGGGAAGGATTTCAGCTTCATGAGGCCATGCCCCTCAATGCAAATTTAATAATTGCCAATGCGCGGGCCCAGGACTTTTCAGGCGGCGTAAGCGTCGGCGGCTCTTTTGATGGGGAAATGAAAATCGATGGGAACCTTCGTTCACTTCGTGCCTCGACGGTATTGAAAGGAAAAAACGTCAGATATGAAAATATATTTCTGGGGGATCTGGACACGGACTTTCGGTTTTTTGACGGGACTTTTTTCCTGGATCGATGCCGTCTGAAAAACCAAGACGCTACGATCTTTCTTATGGGCGACATACAGGTTTTTGAACCCAATTCATGGCGTGGGCTTAAAGACCCTGTTTTGAGTCTTGATTTAAAAGGAGATGCCATATCCATGGCGGATCACATTCCCGACATCACGGGAAATCTGCACCTTGACGCACATCTTGAAGGACCTATATCCCGTCTGCATGGAAAAGGGTCTGCCACGGGGGATCACCTGGATGTGATGGGACAAGCTATGGATAAAATGACCTTGGATGTTGAACTGGAGGATAGCCGACTGCAAGTGCGCTCTCTAAGGGCAGTTGTCGAGGCGGAGAGTATCGTGAGTGGATCCGGCTGGATCGGTTTTGACGGAGGCTTTTCCTTTGATCTTCATTCAACGGACATGCGGCTCACTAGCATTGGTAAAATAAAGAAAATGGAAAAAGTCACAGGAAAAATGGATTTCCACGTCCGGGGAGAAGGAACTGTCAAAGATCCATCGATTTTTGGCGATATCCATTTTAAAGAGGTCCATGTCAACAATGAAAAAATGGATGAATCCAATTTTCATGTCGAACTGGTTCACAACCAGTTATCCATCAAGGGGCATCAAAGCTATGATCTCAACGTCGTTTACCATCTGCTGAACAAGGATTTATCCATCAACCTTCTCCTTGCTGATACAAACATCACACCGTTATTTCTCGCCATGGGTAAAAAGGACTTCGGTGGAAGGATGAGTGGAGAAGTGATTGCCAGGGGCAACTTGACATCTATCCAAAAAAGCGAAGTTCTGCTGGATATTTCGGGCTTGTCCCTGACCTATGGCGGCGTATCTTTTGCCAATACAGACAGCCTTCAGGGAAGCCTGAAAGATCAGCGCTTGTCCATTCCGGAATTTCAATTGAACTTTCTGCAATCAGGGCAACTGATGGTAAAAGGATCCGGAACGCTCGATGGTTCTCTTGATTTGACGGCCGATGGCAACGTCCCGGCGAAAGCCGCCGTGTTGTTCCTAAAGGATGTTGACCAGATAAAAGGCGATATAGGCCTTCACGCCGAAATGAGTGGATCCGTATCGAAACCTGTTCTGTCCGCCGAAATTATTTTTAACGATGTGGGCTGCACACTGCCACAAATAGACCCATCCTTTGAAGAAATAAATGGGAAAATCCAACTGACCTCTTCTCATCTGCATCTGGAAAACATAAGCGGGAAACTGGATTCGGGAATGTTTCAGATCAACGGGGAGATGGCACTTGAAAACTTTGATCCCGGCAACATTCAACTTGATATGAAAGTCATTAATATGCCCATCCACGTACCGGAAAGCATGGATCTTTTGATCGACACGGACTTGTCCGTCTCGGGGACACTGGAAAATCTCCTGATAGAGGGTGATATCGTCATGCTGGAGGGTATATATTATAAAAGTGTCATGGCGAGTCTGCTTCAGAAAGTGAAAGAGGAAAAACGAGCCGGAAACCTGCCCGGATCCAAAACAAAGCACCCTTTTCTGGATCGGATTACCACCGATATCAAGCTGAAATATCGTGAGCCATTTATCGTGGACAACGATGTCGGCCAAATGGAAATTTACCCCGAACTGGCTCTCTCCGGCACATTGGGTACCCCCGTCATCACCGGCATAGCAGAGATTCAATCGGGAACCGTTACCTTTCAAAATAGGATGTTTGTAGTGGAAAGAGGTACGATCAACTTTTCGAATCCCTACAAAATTGAGCCGGAAATTAATATCACCTGTGGTGTTGAAATACGGCAATGGGATATCACCCTGCTGTTGACCGGGACACCGGACAGACTCGTTGTGGAACTCTCTTCCACACCACCCGAAGCGGGTGCCGATATCATGTCTCTAATCGTGTCCGGGAAAACCACAAATGAAATGGGAAGTGCAGATACCGGCGACATGGATTCTCCCGAAGCACTTATGGCGCAATTGCTCGCAACATCATTTGGCAAGGACATCGAAGAAAGCACCGGTTTGGATTATCTGGCGGTTGAAACCACAACCGATGAGATGGAAAGAGATTCAGAAAACACGAGACTGATAATAGGTAAGAACCTTTCCGATCGAATGGCAATAAAATATGCCATCGGGACGGGAAAAAGTGGATACAGTCAACGTGCTATTTCAGAATATAAACTTATCGAATACTTTCTGTTGAGCGGGTTTCAGGACATTGAAGGAAATTACGGTGGTGAGATTATTTTCAGGATTGAATTCCGTATTTTTTAGCAGCATATTGCTGTTGTTGTTATTTATATTTTGCGGACAGGCTGTCGGGGCGACACCCCCGGAATCACCACAGGCGAATCCCTTGATCTCGGATGTAAGGGTTGATGTCAAAGATTCTTACGGGAATGAAAATCAATGGATCGACATGGCCCTTTCTATTGCCTCAGCCTATATCAAGAAAGGCGACCGGTTTTCAGATTTTGATGTAAATCGTATGGCCGGGGCCTTGAAGGCCTGTCAAAGGTTTCGATGGATTCATCTGGACACGGAAGAAACCGAAACCGGTCTGTTGCTCCGGATCACCGTGTCACCTTTCAGATTGATCAAACATATCAGGATCAAGGGGAAATACCCCCTTTTCGAAAAGCAAATACTCAACGCCATGACCATATATCCTGGCGATCCGTATGATCCGGAAGATCTTGACAAACAGGTTGAATTGATTTCCCGGCTATATCGCCGGTATGGTTATGTCGACCCGAAAATAACCATCGAAAGTACCCAGGACCCCAAGGACAGCTATTATGTTCTTGATATTTTGATTGAAAAGGGTCTGCCGTACCGATTGGGTCATTTTGATATTACCGGAAATCAGGCTTTCGAAGATTCCAGGCTGAGATGGGAAATGAAATCCATTAGAAGCACAAACAACATCTTTTCGGAAAACCTTTTTTTAAAAGATCTGGAAAAATTAAAAAGTTTCTACATCGGCCAACGATTTTTTGACATCGTTATCGGACATGAGCTGAATCAGATATCGGAAACAGGAAAGGCCGATGTCCTGATTAGCATTAACGAGGGGGATCGGTACGATGTTTCATTTTCCGGCAACACGGCTTTTGGAAAAAGAGCCCTTGAAAAGGAGCTTGACCTTTTTAAATCCGGTAACCGGTATGGCTTAGGTTTGAGAAAAAGTGTCCCGAATATAATAAAGAAATACCACAAGGCCGGCTATCCGGAGGTTGCCGTTCTAATGGATAGTGATGTTGCAATAGAAAACAACATATCTGTCCAAAAGCTCCAATTTTCCATAGATGAGGGGCCACATGCCATTGTCAAAAAAATCATCATCAGCGGTAACTCGGTGTTCAGTGAGAAAGAGTTGAAGAAATCGATGCTGACCCGTCTACCGGGGTGGCTTCACGATGGTGGCTATGATCCCAAGGAGCTTGAAGAAGATATACTGGCCATGGAAAATCTGTATCACGAAAAAGGATATTTGAATGTCCAGATAAAAAAAACAGTCACCTTTTCTTCAGACCGGGAAAAAGTAGAGATTGACTTGAAGGTTCACGAGGGAATCCAGACACGGGTAACCCGTGTGGCGTTTAAAGGTCTGACGGCTATTCCGTTAGAGAAGGTCACAAATGCGATCCAGATTCAGACCGGCAAACCCTTTTCCCATAGTAAACTTAATAGTGACGAAAAACAAATTGCCGAGATGGTTTCCGAAAAAGGCTATCCGCATATCCGGGTTTCAGGCAAAGCCGAAATCAATGAAAAGCGGTCTGAAGCCCTGGTAGTATTCAATGTGGTTCAGAACATCAAGGTGGAAAGAGGCAGGTCCTTTTTTAGCGGTAATTTTCGGACAAAAAAGAAAATTCTCGAGCGGGAGCTGGTCATGAAACCGGGAGATCCGTTCTCATTGAAAAAAATGCTCGATGGTCAGCAAAACATCCGCTCCATGGATATCTTCCGATCGGTAGGCGTTAATCCCGTGGGATTGAAGGAGAAGGAGGAAACCATCCATCTCTTTACTGAGGTGAATGAAGAAAAACCGTTCTACTTCGAGGTAACCGGCGGATTTGCGTCGGAAAAGGAGCAGTACACAAGCAGTACCCTAGGTGATCGTAATTTCCTGGGTTCGAACAAGGACTTTAAAGTCCAGGGAGAAGTCAGCAAGATAGGGTATAAAGGGGAGTCGCGGCTTTTCGAGCCGAGGTTTCTGGGCACACGTGTATCTTCTGATTTCGGGGTGCATATTGAACGCAGTGAACCTTTCAACCAGAAATTCGGTATAAAGAGCCTGGGAACCGACCTGCAGTTTTCCCGAAAATGGAAAAAGCAGTTCAAGCTGGGACTCGGCTTTAATCTCGAGGATCGAGAACAGTACCGCAGAGATAACGACGTGGACAAAGACGATGTTTACAGTCCCAGAACCATCCTGGTCGTGACACCTTCCATCAGTTTTGACAGCCGGGATAACTTCTTGAATCCTAAAGAAGGTTTTTTTTGCCTGTTTGCGGTTGATGTCTCCAAAGGGATAAAGGACTCCCTGGACGACTTTTACAAACCGCATTTGGATCTGAGGGCATATACCACACCCGTCAACCGGTTGACGCTTGCCGGTCGAGGCGATGTCGGCAAAATAAACCGCTTACAATCCAAGAGCAAGGTGCCGGATGATCAGTTGTTTTATCTGGGCGGTACAACCAGTGTGCGGGGCTTCGATGAAAACCAGTTTTTAATCGATTACGACGATGACGCTGTGGGTGGAAAATTGATGGTTTCGGGAAACGCAGAGGCAAGGATCGATCTTGGCTTGAATTTCGAGCTCTCCTTTTTTTTGGATGCCGGATATCTTGAGGACACACCCGGCGATGAAAGGTCCAATAAAGTGCGCTACTCAACGGGAGTCGGTTTCCGCTACATCACACCGATCGGCGCAGTCGGTTTGGTCTATGGACACAAACTCAATCCCGAACCGTACGAAAGTCCCGGGAGATTCCATTTTTCCATTGGCTATACTTTTTAGGATTGATAATCCCTGAGAAAGAAAGCCACAACAATACCGCCGGTGGATATCAACAGACTACCGATGACAAAGATATAAGAAAGGCCAAAAACATCCAGAATGATCCCCGAAAGAATGGGGGATACAATCATACCCAAGCTCCAGGCGGTGTCTGTCACGCTCATAAGAGATGCCATCCCCATGGTGCGTCCAAGTTTTCCGGTAATAACAAGCCCTCCGGGTAATGAAATACCGTTGGCCATGCCCATGAGAATGTTTAGTAAAAGAATCATCAGAAACCCCTCTACAAATGGCATCCCAAATACCGTCATCCCAGATGCAAGTGTGCCTAAAATAATGAGATACTTTGGATTGACCCGGTCGGCAAGAGCGCCACAGGCACGCTGGAGGAATGCAATAAGAAAAATGTTGGCGCCTAAAATGATACCGACCTGGGAGCTTGTCAGTTTGAGCTGCAGCGCAAGGATGGGCAAAAACGTATAGACCGCTCCCTGCCCAGAAGCAGTTAAAAACCGCATCAGGAAAATTCCGAGAACCACGCGGTGGCTTAACATTTTTCTGATTGAATAAGGCTTTTGATCTTCTCCTGCGCCCTGCCGCTGTTTGTCGGACGGTATAAAAATAATAACCAGCAGACAGGTAAAAAGTGCCAGGATACCCATGGCATAAAATGCAGCATTCATTCCTAAATGGTCACGGATGGTGCCCCCGAGCACAGGCCCGATACCAAGACCGAGCATGACAGCCATATTCAGGGTGCCCATATAAAGGCCGAGTTTTTGTGGCGGTGCAATATCAGCAGCAAGGGCCATGGCGATGGGTACCACAAGAACGGATGCCAAACCATGGAAAGCGCGAACAAGTACGAGCGTCTCGGCGTGGGCAGGCAAAACATACAATACCGAAACACCGGCATAGACAAAGAGCCCGACCACCATGAACCGCTTTCGCCCCCACCTGTCGGAAAGCTGTCCAGCCAGTGGATTGACAAGGGTCCGTGACACATTAAAACTGGCAATAATCAGACCCACCAGTACCCCTCCGGCACCAAGTTCCACCGCATATACCGGTATGAGTGGCCAGATGATGCCGAGTCCGATCATCGCCACTCCCACAGAGACGGAAAGCAAAAAAAGGATGCCTGAAGATGATTGATTCATTACTCGTCTGTTTCTCTGAAACGTTTTGACGATATTTGCCGAAGCAGTTTCGGAACGTTATTCCAGCAAACAGAATAACGCAGCTTCCAGGTTAGGCTGGATCCACATGTACTATGGCCCGGCCCACGTCATCGATGTCTTTTATCAGGCATGCTTCCACTGCTTTTGCAATGCCATGTCCTTCCATCACCGTCAGGGAAGCGTCAACGACGATATGAATCTCTATCTGGTGAAGACCTCCGGAAGTGCGAACCCTCAGGTCGTGAATTTCCATTACCCCTTCTGTGCCCAGGGCGCACTGTTGAATGCTGTCCATGGTCTCCGGGTTCGGAGCGGTATCGCTCAACTCCCGGAAAGTGTTCCCCATGATGTCAAAACCGACCTTGAGGATGAGAAAAGAAACCAGCAGGGCAGCAAACGCATCGAAGATGTGCCAGGACGGTTTGACCTGGGCCAGGGCCACACCTGTCAACACTGCAACCGAAGAAAGGGCGTCCGAGCGATGATGCCAGGCGTTAGCTACCACGAGCTGGCTCTTCATGCGTCGCCCTGCCAGCATGGTGTATCGATAGAGCATTTCTTTTAGAATAATGGAAACACCCGCCCCGATGATGGCCAGAATGTTGGGATGGGACTCCTGACGTAGATAGATATCTTTTGCGGCGCCAAATCCCAGATACAAAGCTGTGCCAACCAGCGATATTCCCACGACCGCTGTAAATAAGGCTTCGATGCGGCCGTGACCGAATGGGTGCCTTTCATCAGGAGGCCTGCGCCCCCGCCAGATTCCGATCAGTACCACCACATCGGTGAAGAGATCGGAAATCGAGTGCACCGCATCGGCAATCAGTGCATTGCTTTTTCCGAAGATGCCGGCCGCCAGCTTGAGCCCTATCAAAATAAAGTTGACCAGTGCTCCGATCAGGGTGACATTTCGTCCGCCTGTATCTGATGAAGATATACTGTTATCCATTTTATTTTAAATGCGTTTTTCAATTATTAAGAACAGTGCGACACAACAGCGACACACTTTTCAGTTAATTTTTACCGGAATGCGGAAATCCAGGCTCAATGGAGCTGCGAGGTTCTTCAATCCCACATTCATTTCCATTTTTCAAGTCGCCACCATTAAAAAATGCCTGTTTTGGTATTAACGCATCAAGTTTCACAAAATATTCGGGTTCGGCGGAGGATTCAAATAGTCGGTAACCTATTTGAAGCAAAAAATAAAATTCGTAAGACCCGAAGTTCTGGTTTTCAATCCTTGACTTATTGAGCTATCCGTTTATAATTACTTTAATTCCTATCCTCTATGTGACATCCTTTCATTTATTTAAACCAACCTGCAATGATCGAAAGGAGGAGACAATGAATTCACCGTTTTTCAAAACCACGGCTATCTTATTTTTCCTGGTGTTTATGGTGTCACCCTGCGCATTTTCCGGGGAGGTTGAAGTCCTTCACTGGTGGACCTCCGGTGGTGAAGCAAAATCTGTTTCTGTCTTGAAGGATCTTCTTGAAAAAGAAGGTCACACCTGGCAAGACATGGCCGTAGCCGGAGGGGCAGGCGCAAATGCAATGACCGTTTTAAAATCGAGGGCGGTTTCCGGGAATCCGCCCACCGCAGCGCAAGTGAAAGGCCCCCAGATTCAGCAATGGGGTGATGAAGGTGTATTGACCAATTTAGACGACGTGGCCATGGCGGCAAACTGGGACAAACTCCTGCCTAGTGTTGTTGCCGATGTCATGAAATACAAAGGCCACTACGTTGCAGTTCCCGTAAATGTTCACAAGATCAACTGGATGTGGGTCAACCCAGAGGTCTTTAAAAAATCCGGGGCAAAGATACCCACTACCTGGGCTGAATTCGAAACAGCAGCCAAGAAGATAAAAGCCGCCGGATTTATTCCTGTGGGCTGGGGGGGACAAAATTGGCAGGAGGCCACCGTTTGGGAATCCATCGTGCTTGGTGTCGGGGGGGCTGCTTTTTATAGGAAAGCACTCATTGACGCCGATCCCGATGCGCTGGGAAGCGCAACTATGGTAAAGTGTTTCGACACCCTGCGGATGGTTCTCGGGTATATCGACAAGGACGCACCTGGCCGGGATTGGAATCTAGCCACCTCCATGGTAATCCAGGGCAAGGCCGGCATGCAGTTTATGGGCGACTGGGCCAAGGGCGAATTCAAAGCCGCGGGAAAAAACTTCGGCACAGACTATATCGCCATGCCGGTGCCCGAAACCAGCAGCGGGTATCTTTTCAATGTGGACAGCTTCATTATGTTCAACGTCAAGGACGCAGGAGCCAAAGAAGCGCAGAAAGCCATGGCCCGGCTCATCATGGAACCCAAATTCCAGGAAGTGTTCAATGTAAACAAAGGATCTATTCCGTGCCGTCTGGGCATGTCCCGAAATCCGTTTGATTTTCCGGCCATCTATTCCTTCGACACTTTCGAGGCCACCGCGGCTGCGGGCACACTCCTGCCGAGTATGGCGCATGAAATGGCAGTCTACCCGGCAATTCGCGGTGCCATGTTCGATGTTGTGACCAGCTTCTGCAACTCAAGCATGAGTTCCCAGAAAGCCGCCAAAAACCTTGCTACCGAGGTCAAGAGTGCCATTTAACACGCATATTTCACAAATCTGATGGATTCGGCTGAAGAATCATTGGAGATGATACAGCGACAGTTTCCGCAGCTTTGGTTGCGGAAACTGTCGCGGGCTAAATTTCGAACGGTGAATATTCGATGACGTCGATAACGCATACAACCTCGGTTCCCAAAAGGAGCCTTTTTGACCACATCGAAAATCTTCTGCCGAAAATTGTCCTTGCCCCAACGCTTGTGGCCGGCCTGGTCTTTGTATACGGTTTCATTCTCTGGACGGCAGTGCTTTCCTTTACAAAATCACGTCTGCTGCCGAAATACGAATTTGTCGGTCTATACCAGTACCTGAAACTGTTCACCAATGACCGCTGGTGGGTAGCCAGCAAGAACCTTCTGATTTTCGGGTCCCTTTTCGTTGTCATTTGTATCCTGCTGGGTCTTCTTCTCGCAATTCTACTGGACCAGCGGATTCGTATCGAGGGTGCTATTCGTACAATCTACCTTTACCCCATGGCACTTTCCTTTATCGTCACCGGTACGGCCTGGAAATGGATTCTGAACCCTTCTTTGGGTTTTGAACGACTGATCCGACAGCTTGGTTTTGAGAATTTTTCTTTCGACTGGCTGGTTAACTCGGATATGTCCATATATACTGTAGTTATCGCCGGGGTTTGGCAGTCGTCCGGTTTTGTCATGGCCCTGTTTTTAGCTGGATTGCGCGGTATCGACGATACGATTATCAAGGCAGCCCAGGTGGACGGCGCCAGCCTTCCAAGAATTTACTGGCGGATAATTATCCCCAGTCTTCGACCGGTATTTTTCAGCGCTGTCATTATCCTGTCTCATATCGCCATCAAAAGTTTTGATCTTGTCATGGTGCTGACAAGGGGCGGTCCCGGGTATTCATCGGATCTCCCAGCGACATTCATGTACGCCTTTGCCTTCACCCGCAGCAGACTCGCTTTTGGGGCTGCAAGCGCTATGGTCATGTTCGGTGCTGTAATGGCCGTCATTATTCCGTATCTCTATTCGGAATTAAGGGTGAAACGCAATGAATGACCCCATGGTACATACGGCACCGAAAACAGCAGGCGTTTTTGCCGGCAGGCTATTCATCTATGGCCTGCTGATCCTGATGGTTTTTTATTTTCTTCTTCCTTTTATTGTTATGGTTCTAACGTCCTTAAAGACCATGGCAGATATCCGAACCGGAAATCTGATTTCATGGCCCAGGGAATTCACTTTAGACGCCTGGAAGACAGCCTGGGGATCTGCCTGTATTGCCGTTGAGTGCAACGGCATTAAAGTCTATTTCTGGAATTCCGTTAAAATTGTTGTCCCGGCGGTCACAATTTCCACCCTCATCGGTGCTGCAAACGGGTATGTTTTTTCCAAGTGGAAGTTTTGGGGCAGCGAAGTCCTTTTCTCTTTGCTGCTCTTGGGGTGTTTTATACCCTTTCAAGCCATATTGCTTCCCATGGCGCAAACCCTCGGAAAGCTTGGGCTTTCCCAGAGCCTTGCAGGTCTGATACTCGTCCATATCATATATGGGCTGGCATTTACGACCCTGTTTTTCAGGAACTATTATGTCACGATCCCAGATGAGCTGGTCAAGGCGGCCCGTATTGACGGTGCCGGATTTTTCAGAATATTCTGGAAGATTTTACTACCGGTCTCTACACCCATATTCGTGGTCTGTGTCATCTGGCAAATGACCCAGATCTGGAACGATTTTCTGTTTGGCGTTGTTTTCTCCGCCGGTGGGAATCAACCCATCACGGTGGCGTTGAACAATCTGGTGAATACATCAACCGGTACCAAAGCGTATAACGTCGATATGGCTGCTGCCATCATTGCCGCTACGCCGACACTATTGGTGTATATCGTCGCAGGAAAGTATTTCGTGCGTGGGCTGACTGCGGGCTCCGTCAAGGGATAGACCGATCAGATTGTCCACATAAACCAAGCGCTCCACAAGACTGGAATCACCGAACTTATGGTATCTTTATCCATACGAAACATCAGAAAAGCATTCGGAACCACGGAAGTTTTAAAGGGCATCTCAATCGATGTGGCGCCTGGAGAATTTCTCGTGCTGGTGGGTCCCTCGGGCTGTGGTAAGTCTACCCTGTTGAATCTAATTGCAGGCCTTGAAAAAATTACTTCCGGGGAGATCTTTATCGGTGATCATCTGGTGAACCAGGTGAGCCCCAAAGATCGAGACATTGCCATGGTTTTTCAGTCCTATGCCCTCTATCCGAATATGAAAGTCAGAAAAAATATTTCCTTTGGCCTGGAGACCCGCAAAATCCCCAAATCAGAAATCGAAAAAACAGTCCAAAAGGTAGCCAATATGCTGCAGATCGAGGATCTTCTTGATCGAAAACCTGCCCAGCTGTCCGGGGGACAGCGGCAACGGGTGGCCATGGGAAGAGCCCTGGCCCGCAGTCCGTCCGTATTTTTATTTGACGAGCCTCTGAGTAACCTGGACGCCAAGCTTCGTGTGGAAATGCGTACGGAAATCAAATTGCTCCACCAGCGTATCGCAACAACGATCGTATATGTCACACATGATCAGATCGAAGCAATGACGCTAGCCGATCGTATTGCCATTATGAAAGATGGCATCGTGCAGCAGTTGGATACCCCTCGAAACGTTTATGAAAACCCGGTAAATCTTTTTGTCGCGGGATTCATCGGTTCGCATTCCATGAACGTTGTTCCTGTTCGCGTCGTAAAAAGCGGTCAGAGCAATTGTCTGCTCATTAAAACCGGTGAAAAAACCTTCACGATTCCAGTCGATAAGAACCCTTCCCTTTTGAACAAGTGGATAGACCGTGAGCTTATTCTGGGGTTTCGACCCGAGCAGATTTCAGATGGGTTTCCCAATCAGGCGGAAAACAACCAGATACACACCTTAGAAAGCAAGGTAGAGGTCATCGAACCCACCGGCCCAGACACACTGGTATTTATCAGAATCAACGACAAGAAGGTTGCCTGCCGGGTGCACCCCAATGCAGCCAGACACCCTGGTGAAACCATGAAATTGATGCTCGACCTGTCCTCTGCGATCTTCTTTGATTCGGATACGGAAGAGCAGATCTCCTGATCCGGCACATAGTGGATTTGCCATATGAAACCATATCAAATCGGTATTGATCTGGGTGGGACAAAAACAGAGACAATACTATTTAATCCTGCGGGTGAAGAGCTGCACCGTACAAGAGTCCCAACCCCTAGAAATGAGGACAAAGCCAAAAACTACCATGCGATTCTGGACACCGTTCATAGACTGATCCTGGACACGGCCAAACAGATCCCCGCCACCGGCAAATATACCGTCGGTATCGGTATCCCCGGTACCATCAATCGGGATACCCATCTCGTTCAGAATGCCAATACCACCTCTTTGAGAGGTCGTCCCTTCAAATCTGATTTGGAGAAACGCCTCAATGGAAAAATCTCAATGGAAAACGACGCCAATTGCTTTACTCTGGCGGAAAGCGTCGCCGGCGCAGCCAAAGCATACGGGATCGTTCTCGGCATTATCATGGGCACAGGCTGCGGGGGCGGTATCTGTATCCAGGGTAATATTCACACGGGAAGCCAAAATATTGCCGGTGAGATCGGCCATTTTTCCATGGATCCCAAAGGACCAAGGTGCTGGTGTGGAAACCGGGGATGCATCGAGACAAAACTTAGCGGCACAGGTGTGGAAAACGCGTTTTATGAAAAGTTCAATGCGCGCCTCAGAATGACAGACATCGTCCAGGGATACAGAAACAATGATTCCAGGTGCGTAAAAGTCTTCCTTCGGTTTCTCGAAGACTTCGGTCGCTGCATCGGTGGGCTGATATCCATCCTGGACCCGGATGCCATCGTTCTCGGCGGTGGTCTGTCAAACATCGAAGAGCTTTACGATCAGGGCGTTGAGAAGGTGAGACACTATGCCTTTCATGAACATGTCCAGACCCCCATTCTGAAAAACAGTTTTGGGGATTCTGCCGGTGTATACGGCGCGGCCTGGATCGGCACCGGGGAGCATGTCGCCTGACGGGTCTTCTCACACCAGTCGTTGTCAATAATATGTTGCGTTTGAATTCTGACCCCTGGATTCCCTTTCCAACTGTTTCAGGCAGAGCCAACTGTCTCTGGCCTAGCCCAAAGGACCAGGTTTTTAATGATGGAATAAATCTTTGGCGCTATCCAGAAAAACGGTTCCTTAACCTTTTTTGGTGTTCCTCTCATATCGCTTATTTGCAATCTCGAGCGGTTGTTTGGCGTTTACGCTGTAATCTCAACTCGGTTGTTTTCCGGATCCAGCACAACGCTCTCGTAATACCCATCGCCTGTTCTCCTGGGGCCATCGATAACCCGATAACCATCCCGGCTTAGCTCAGATGTCAGTTGGTCAACGTTGGCCACCGAACTAACAGAAATGGCAATATGGATGAATCCAGTAAACTGCCGATAAGGATCATTGGCGGTCTCCGGAACAGACGGCATGTGCATGATTTCCAAACGCACGCCCGAATCAAAGCTCAGGAAATAGGACGAAAAATTTTTCTTTTCGTGAGTGTATTTTTCATTTGGCCTAGCCCCGAAATATCGTACGTAGAAATTTTTCAGTTTTTCTATATCCTTGGCCCAAATAGCGACGTGCTCGATTTTCATGATACGCTTTGAAATCCCTTTTCCAATACTACCGGTAATCATCGAACAAACCATTTCCGCATCCCAGGACACTATCACGTCAGTTGTGAGCCAAGCAGATCAGGCTATAGTGATTCCAGCAACCTTGAATGAATATTGTCAAACCCGCCGTTGGACATCACCAGGATGACATCACCGGGTCTGGCTTCTTTTGTCAGAAATGCAATAATGTCCTCTGTATTTTCGAAGTAGTCCGCATCCAGTCCGCGTCTGTTGAGATCATTCACAAGCTGTTTTGAAGAAAAACGTTCTTCTGGCGGTATCTTTTCCAGCAGTGCGGGCTCACGGATACAAATCCGATCCGCACTGTCAAAGGCTTCTGTATAAACGTTCTGAAAAATGTTGCGCATGCTGGTGTTGGTGCGGGGTTCGAACACGGCCACAAGACGGTTCTCACGGTAATAACCTTTAATGGCCTGAATGGTTTTTCTAACAGCTGTGGGGTGATGGGCAAAATCGTCTATGACGACGACACCGTTTTTAATTCCCCGGACTTCCTGGCGCCGTTTCACGCCCTTGAAACTTTTGAGGGCCGCTTGAATGGTCTGCTTGGGTATGTTGAGTCTATCTGCCACGGCAATGGCTGCAAGCGTGTTGAGCAGATTGTGCTCACCCGGCATGGGTGTTTGGAAACGCCCATAAACATCTTGGGCTCGGGTAACATCGAAAAACGTCCAGGGAGGGTCAATGTGGGCCGGTTTGATGGCCCAGTCTTCCCCGTGGTTTCCGTAGCGATACACATGACAAGGTGATGTCCGAATCACATGGTCCACATTGCTGTCTGGCTGGAAGGCAAGCAGGGTCGTTTCACTTCTCAGACCGGAAACAAAGGTCGAAAAGGCTTTTTTGATATGATCCAGATCAATGAAGATATCGGCATGGTCAAATTCCACACCGGTAAGAACCGCGATGCCCGGATCATAATGCATAAACTTGGGTCCTTTGTCGAAAAAAGCCGTGTCATACTCATCCCCTTCTACCACCAGGGTATCACCGGTACCCAGATAATAGTTGCTGTTGAAATTTGCCAGGATGCCGCCGATGACAAAAGAAACCCCCATGCCGGCGCAGTGAAGCAGCCAAGCAATCAGGGAGGACGTGGTTGTTTTGCCATGGGTTCCGGTCACGAGGATGGTCTGTTTTCCTTTTCCGGCAAAGGCATTGACGGCCTGGGGCATGGAACAGAAGCTTCTTCCCGTCCGGACCATCTCCACAACTTCCGGGTTATCCTTTGACACTGCATTCCCCACCACTACCAGATCAGGCCCATAAGCAAGGTTTTCGGGTCGAAATCCCTGGGACAGAACGATCCCCTTTTCCTTGAGAAAAACACTCATGGGCGGGTAAACATGTTGATCAGAACCCGTCACGGCATAACCCAAATCTTTGAGTAAGCAGGCCAGGGCTCCCATGCCTGTGCCGCAGACCGCGATCAAATGGATGTTCTGAACATCTCCTGGAATTTTGTTTTTTTCCAAGTTCATAAGTAAATTCGTTCCATGAATTTATAAAACGCGACGTTGTCGCTATATTAAAGATTTTAATCCAATAGAAGAACCTCGCAGCAAGCTGCGAGGTTCTTTAATTAGGATATGATGCAGACTAGAAGCTGTCAAAAAAATAGGATTTTGGTTCAAGGTCAAGGCGAGCGAGTGTTACAATCCGGAGGAATACTTTTGTATTTGGAGGATTTGTAGCACGAACCCAACGCAGAGATTGATCCAAAAGACATTTTTGTGATAGTTTCTAGGGGCGGACAGCCCGCACAAAACCACACGCCTCCACATCGTGGGTAACCTTTTTAAACACTGTTTCCTGCCTGGCTGATACAGTATTGACGATATAAGAATATCCTTTGGCGAAAATTTCCGATGTCCAGTACCACGCGGCACCACTGTCAGGGAAAAACGGTTTGTTCTTGTAAATACCTGCCAGCTCCGCAGATGTGGGCAGCCGCCAGTCGTCGTGTTCGTTGTACCGCAATTCCTTGACATACCGCCTTGCTGCGCTGTGATCCATACAAACACCCAGTTCACCCTGGGAATCGAGAAGACTCCACATCATTCCGGTTATTTGATCCATCACAGCGCTGTCTCCTGAAAGCACAAAACGCCCTTGAGTCTTATTCAGTGCTGCAATGGCTTTCTGTTTCTCACGTTTGATCCGGTTTTTTTCAGCCTGTCGTGTTACCAGTGCGGCATATTCTTCTTCGGCTTCTTTTTTGGATTTTTCTTCTGAGCTCAGGCGCTTGTTGGACTGCACACGCTCAGCAGATTGGCTGTCAGCGTCATTTCGCAGAGATTTCATGATTTCTATAGCTTCCGCTGCATAAGGACTGGTGCTGTTTTGGGAAAGATATCTTTCGATTCTATCGATTTTTTCCTGTGAACTCAGACTGGTGCTTTGCAAGCTTTTCTTGAGGGACTTCCATTGGCGCCCGGCTGTAACATCCAGATCCATCCGTCTAAGTTTAATCTGGATCTCTCCATTGTGAGGAGAGTCGGGATAGGCCGTCATAAATGCCAAGTACAAGGGTCTTACAATATCATCCGCCACCCCTTTGGCCTTTGTCTGTAAAATAGAATACTCTTTTTCCATCTGGATACGATTCTTAATGGCATGCACTTCACGGGTATCCAGATACGCTGAAAAATCTGCCACGTAATCGTCACATATGGTCAGGCATGTGTCCCACTTGGCATCCCGCTCACATACCGTGATCTCTCTTTTGAAGTTCCTATAAGACTCGCCCAGGGTCTCCGAAAACATCTGTTTTACAGAATCATGGTGCTTACCCTGGGGATAAAGCGATAGGTAGTTTTTATACGAATCAATCTTCTGGGTATAATTCTTTTCCCCCAAATTCCTCAAATTGCTAAAAACAATATCTTCTGACATGCCGGATATTTCAGAAACAGCACGTTGAATTTCTTTCGCATGTCGTGTGTTGGGGTATTTTTCTATAAACTGGTTGTATAGTGTCTTGGCATTTTTCTCGAAGTCCTGGTCAATAGACAACTGATTGACCGCATCGATGGTCTTCTGATAATTGACATCCTCGTTCTGCAGCCAGATTTCCTGAAGTTTCATTTCGGCCCGGGTTGTGTCCTCTCCAGGCTCATGGGTATTGATATAATCCATCAGAAGTTTTTCCTGTGCATCTGCATCCCTGAGTCGCTCCACTTTTGTCATGAGTTGCTGAAAATCGCTGACAAAAGCTTTCCCCTTGATCCCCTGAAAAATAAAATACCCGGCTACACACAGCACCAGGACTGCCAGAGCTAACAGAATAGCAAGCTTGTTTTTCGGTTTTGAACGGATGGAGACCTTGTCAGCCTCCCGACGTTTTGGCCGCCGGGATGCATCCTTCTCAATCAAGGTGCTATCGATAACATCATCTGCTTCGGGTGGATTCTCCTGTGATTCAGGGGAGGGCTCTTCTAAGGGTCCGGTTGACTGCTTACCAGGACCTTCTTTTTCAGGGATAGCCTCTTCCTTGTCGGGTTCAAACGTTGGGCGCGACATCTCCAGCTTGGGTTCCTGCAAAAGCACCTCGTCAGCAGTCTTTTCAGGTCTTGGTCCTGCGGGCTCCTTACGAAGGGGGGATTTCACGTTTTCCGATCTTTTGGATTGTTTTTTCGGAGGTGTATTCTTTAAAGCCTTTTCCGGTAAAGGGTCTTTTTCAAATTCCTGCTGGTCTTTCTGGCTCAGACTGTCCATGAGCAGGTGCATCAGGGGCAATTTAATTTCATTCTTGGTTCGGCCCACTGCCTTGAAAATTTCGATAGTGGGCTTGTCCCATCTGAGAATGGCATAAGCCGCGTCCTTGTGTTTCAGCTCGCCGGTTTCTGCATCGATGAGGTTACCCTTAACTAGATGCAGCATGCCGGTGCCATCTCCGGAGCTGATCCGCAACGAGCATGTGGATCCTTCCATTTCCGACATCTGCAAAAACGATGGCAGGCTGATTCCCTGCACCTGGCCGGCCACACTGCTTTCCACCTCTTCCGATACACGCTGGGCAATGGTCTCTGTTACCAGTTTTTCCAATTTGTCATAATCATCATCCGGCATAACAGGATTGTGCAAACCCAGATGCACGGTAATAACATTGACCTTTCGCTGCCACGGAAAAAGCGCACCATACATCTCACCTTGACTGATTTTTTTCAGGAAAAGAATCTGGTCCTGCTTGATACCCCCTATATAGCTGATGGTGCGGTTGTCCGTCAGATCATCTGGAAGAGGTTCCCCTGCCCGTTTTACGGGCTCACCAAAAAAAACACCCATAGCCGTTTGGAGATCTGCCATTTCTTTTTCTTTGGAAATGGCATGGTAAAGGCTAACGCCATTCTCGGATACCCGGCGATCCATTTGCGGCAGTTTGTCCAGTGTATCCACAAGCGCCAGAAAACCGGTCAATTGCTCCATATTCTCTTTGAGCGCTTCGAGTTCAGAGCCGCCGCTACCCAGTATTTCAAGTATGGTGTCCTGGTCCATTATTAGCTATAAGCGGTAAGTTTTAAGCGGTGAGCGGTAAGCTGCTTAAGGCTTACCGCCTATGGCTTATAGCTCATCGCTAATCCTTATGTCAGGCTTTTAAATACCTTCTCCGCAACATCGATGGTCTTTTCAATATGCGCCCTCTCATGGGCTGCCGATATAAACATGGATTCAAATTGTGATGGGGCCAGATAGACCCCCTGCTCACGCATCCCTGCGTAATATGCAGAAAACATTTCCAGATTGGATGTTTTGGCATCCTCCATATTTTGAACAGGTTCTCGGGTAAAAAACAGGCCAAGAATTGAAGCAACCCTGTCGACCTGGGCGGGAATGCCGGTCTTTTCAATAGCGGCGCGTAATCCCTGTGCCAGATTTTCAGCACATTGTTCAAGAGATTCATAAAAACCCTTTTGTTTCAGTTCCTTCAACATGGCTATTCCGGCCGACATGGCCAATGGGTTCCCGGACAGCGTTCCCGCCTGATAGACCGGTCCTTCCGGTGCGATTCTGGACATGATCTCTCCCCTGCCACCGTAAGCACCCACGGGCATTCCCCCGCCGATGATCTTTCCCAGTGTGGTAAGATCAGGTATGATGTTATAACGCTCCTGTGCCCCACCGTATGCCACACGAAAACCAGTAATGACCTCGTCAAAAATGAGGAGGCTGCCCGTCTCCTGTGTCAACTCACGCAAAGCTTCTAAAAATCCTTGTGCGGGTGGTACCAGCCCCATGTTGCCCGCCACGGGCTCCACAATCACACAGGCCACTTCCGGTCCCTTTTCCTGCATGACACGGCTGACCTGAGCAATGTCGTTGTACGGCAGGGACAGGGTTTTTTCGGCAAAACACGCCGGTATCCCCGGGCTGCCGGGTATACCCAGTGTCGCCACACCCGAGCCTGCTTCCACCAGGAGCGTGTCCGCATGACCATGATAACATCCATCGAACTTGATAATCAGCTCGCGTCCTGTGAACCCTCTTGCCAGTCGGATGGCGCTCATTGTGGCCTCGGTGCCGGAGTTGACAAAGCGCACCAACTCCATGGATGGCACGGCCGCCACTACCATCTCCGCCAGTTCGATTTCGAGGTCTGTGGGCGCGCCAAAACTGGTACCCCTTTTCATGGTTGCTTCAATGGCATTCAGTACGGCGGGGTGGCCGTGTCCCAGGATCATGGGCCCCCAGGATCCCACATAATCGATATAGCCATTGCCGTCTGCATCGTAAATCATACAGCCCTCTGCCCTGTCGATGAACAAGGGCTCGCAGCCAACAGATTTGCATGCACGTACAGGGCTGTTCACCCCCCCGGGCATAACCTGGACAGCATGCTCAAATAAAGAACGGGATTTTTGATGGATCATGAATATCTTGCCTCCATTAATAAAATTGTGTAACGGTTTTATTTATCAGAGACATGAAATCAGGTCAAGCTTCCTGCGTTTGTTGAAAGAACCCAATTTTTCTTTGTCATCGATTTTGAGTTCCGTACACTCATACTGGAGCATGACACCATATTTTTATTGAAAGTAAATAGATATCCACCTAAATAACAGGGTTATAATTCTAGTTGGTGATTTATGCCCCCTATAAATAATCTGAAAAAACAGGCCAGGTTCCTTATTTACATTCTGGGATTGAGACCGGATGAATTCGGCCTGGTACCGGATCGGGAGGGGTATGTAAAAATCAAAGAATTGCTCAAAGCCGTCCATGAAGAAGATGGGTGGCGATCCTTTCGCTTGGCAAATATCAACGAGATGCTGGTGTCCCTGCCGGACCCGCCTTTCGAGATCAACGAAAGCCGTATTCGCGCCAAAAATACCCTACAAATCACCAAACGGGTGTCACCGATAAATCAACCAAAACTGCTTTTTACCTGTGTCCGGCCAAAAGCGCTGTACACGATATTAGAAAAGGGTATTCTGCCCATGGGACGCAAGCATGTGATACTCTCGCCTGACAAAAACATGGCAGTAAGGATCGGCAAACGTATCCATGCGTCTCCGGCGCTTCTGACCGTCAATGTGGAAAACGCTATTCAGCAGGGAACCCTCTTTTTGCAGGCCGGTGAGACTCTTTTCCTGGCCAGAAATATCCCCCCGGGATGTTTCAAGGCCCCTTCCCTGCCCAAAGAACCGAGACTAGCCAAGTCAAAAGAACCTCTAAAATCAAAAAAACGGGACAAAACACCCGGCAGTTTTTTCCCGGATCTGATTGAACCGGTGAAACCCGTCGAACCCAAAAAAATGACGCGCAAACAGCGCAGGGAAAAGGACCTCGAGTGGAAAAAATCACGCAAGAAAATGCGGCGGCGGTAAAAAAACAATCACAAAAACACGAAAGAAAAAAATACGAAAAATTTATCGCCTGTTTCGTGGTTTCGGCCTTATGCCATTTCAAGATAACATATCTTATCCTTTTCTGATTTATCTGGGTGAAAAGTACGTTCGCAATCGACACCCAATCAAAAGCCGACGTTTTTATCCCGATAAAAAATTGTAAAGAGCAGCGAAGCCACATCCGAAAAGAAATTTGAAAATCAAATTTCTTTTTTCTAAAATTTCTTTTTGACAACCCATACCAAAGTTGATAGGTCACGATTCTGTTCTATGATTTAATTGGGCCGTTAGCTCAACTAGGCAGAGCACCTGACTCTTAATCAGTAGGTTGAAGGTTCGATTCCTTCACGGCCCACCAAACAATAGATATAAATACAAAGGCTTACGTAAAAAATGTGGGCCTTTATTTTTTTGGGAAAACAGTTTGGCGAATATTGGCGTCTTATTTTATTGTGAAGCTTGTTTTAAAACTGGCGGGTTATATTTAACTATATTTCATTTTCAATATTCGTCATACCATCAGGTTGGGTAATATGAATCGGGGTTGCGGGTAACTCCATTTTTATTTCTTTATTGCCAAGCATATCTACGAGCATTTCCAGAGACCAAAGAATCAAATTTGTCTTTTCTTCATCCAAAGATTTTAAGCGATCTATAAACTGATCTTGCAAGGGTTTGGGGGCTTTTTTAATAAATTTTATACCCTGCTCAGTAATTTCAAGGTGAACCTGTCTTCGATCTTTGCTGATTCGTATGCGCCTGACAAATTCTCTATTCTCAAGTCGATCGACAATCCCCGTTACTGTACTGTTATTCAAGAAAACTATTTTTGTTAATGCACCAATTGAAATAGGGCCGTGTTGGTAAACTTCGCGCAGGCAAATGAGCTGGGGAACAGTGATGTTATAATTCTCCAAAATATATTTTGAATATTTTGACATTTCTTGAATGATCTGTCGAATCCGCATAATGATCTGCATGCTAACTTGTTCAATCATTATCTGCTTTTCATTTTTTTTATTCACTTTAACCTCACCAATCCATAATGAAAAATAAATGAAAAACCAATATTACCGATAAAAACCATATAACTATATGATTATATATATATTTTTTATTGAAGGTTCAACGAATACTTTGTTCGAGAGTTGACAAAGCTATTTCACATATGTATATTTTCAAGTGAAAATATTTTTACTCAAAATATTTATTTTCTAATTATCTAAAATTACTTCGTGCATGGTATATAAACGGCCATGTAAACATCAAATACAGAAATCTATAACATAACAAGGATGGAAATAGTAGTATGAATGATAATATCCTATTGGGGAAAATATCAGACCGTATCATCAAGGGCAAATTTGACGCACGTATTCATCATCAAGATTCCAAAGTAGAAAGCCAGCCAGGAATTTCAGAGCTAATACGGTTATCAGTACAGAAAAATGTGCCGCCACCCTTAATATCTGTAGATGCCCTGGATAAAGCGATGGTTAAATCAATAAAAAAATATGAAGAGGGGCAATTTTTACTGCCAGATTTGATCGCCACTGCTAAAAGAACAGCTAAAGCAAGGAGTATTCTCGCTAAATACGTAGGTGACGATATTTCCCTCAGCAAGGGCAAAGCTGTCCTTGCGACTATTAACGGACAAGACCATACCAATTGGCGAAATATCACCGCGGCATTTCTAAAAGGTCTTGGTTTTAAAACAATAGATTTAGGTGCCAGTGTTTCTGTCAAAGAAGTTGTTCAGTCAGTAAAAAATGATACGCCAGATTTCCTGGGAATCACAATGCCCGCAAAATCCATCATCCCAGAAATCAATGCAATGTCTTTAAGACCATCAATTTCTGAAGTCAAGAAAATGATTGACACGCTTTCAGAGGAGAGATGTCGTAAAAAGGTAAAGATCATGATAGGTGGATATGTTACTGGGATTGAATCAGCTGAGGCTATTGGCGCAGATTACTGCTGCAATAACATGTTTCAAACGATAGTATTGTTAAATTCATTTTATACTTCATATAATTAATGCTCAATCCCCACACGGGTATTGGCGTACTTCTGCCGCTCTCCGCCCTATATGCGCTCATTACTTATAATTTTTAATCCCCAAAAAGCGAGTATGCTATATGGTAGGGCAATCGTTGTCTATACCAGGATAGTCAAAGGAGACGGCACGTTTCCGAATGTTCAGGTTCGCAACCGCGTGCCAAGCAGGCGGTTTTTGTAGAACCATCAATAAATATTTCATACCACCTCATTCTACTGAATATGATTCAGTATTAACTATAAAATAGCATATATTAATAAAATTACTTGACATTATATATTATTATAATGTAATTATGTGTTCGAGAGATCTGGTCAATCTCTCTTTCATAACCTCCTTCTGTATTTTGTGGCCTTGGTGGGATGTAGCCAGGGCCACAATTTTTTGCGACATTGTCTCCCTGCCGGGCAAAATCACCCAAGTAAATTGGTGGCCATATCTACAAAAACGCTCTTTGAAACCAACAAACACATAAAACCAATAGATAATTCCATGGCGGCCGAAACTTCTTAAATTTTAACTTGACAAAAATGATCCCAACCCCATATATATAGCGTTTCTGATTCCCTTGGAATCGAAACGCCGTAGTTTTTAAACCACGGCTTACATAATCCTTGCTCCGGCGTATCCCTCTCATGATACGCATTGCCATATACGGCCGGGGCTTACCACCTGATTTATCATGTGCTTAAGGCTTTCATATGCAAGGCATCTGAGGATGAAAAGCTCGTATGCTACTTTGAACCCTCAGCAATACAGCAGATGAAAGCCTCATACGCGCGATATTTAGGTAATATCCATAAGGAGGCACTATGAGAAGGTACGAACAGATCGTTATCCTCGACTCTGACCTGTCAGAAGATGAGCGCTCACCTGTATTCAACAGACTCAAAGAACTCATTCCTCAGTACAAAGGTTTCCTCATCGACATCGATGAATGGGGTCAAAAAAAACTGGCCTATGAAATCAAGAAAAAACCCCGCGGGTATTATGCACAGGTGAATTTCTGTGGTTTTGGTGACTTGGTTGATGAAATGGAGCGGTTCTTCCGCATAGACGACCGAATACTCAAGTACATGACGGTTGTGCTGGATAAAGAGGCGGACGTGGAGGGCATCAAAGCTGAAATGGCGGAAAAGGAAGCCCAGAAGGCCGAGGCGATTGCCAAGGCAGCAGAGGAACAAGCCAAAAAGGCAGCCGAAAAAGCGGCCGCAGAAGCCGAAGCAGCAAAGGCAACGCCTGAGGTGGAAGAGGCGACGCCTGAAGTCGAAGAAGCAGCAACCCAAGCGACAGCGGAAGAAACCGTCGAAGCTGCACCGGAACCCGAAGAGACCCCGGCTTCTGAAGAAAAACCCGTTGACTCAGCAGAAACCCCTAAGGAGTAGATAAATGGCAGCCTATCATAGACAGACACGGAACAGTGGTAACCCTAAGAAAAAAAGACGCGTCTTCCATCGCAGAAAAGTATGTCGTTTCTGTGCCGACAGCAAGATCGTGATCGACTACAAGGATCAGAAGCTGTTAAAATATTTTATAACAGAGCGGGGCAAAATTATTCCCAGAAGAATTTCCGGAACCTGCTCCAAACATCAACGCGTATTGACCCATGCTATCAAGCGGGCCAGGACCATAGCGTTGTTGCCGTATGTCGGGACATTGGATCTATAAACCCAAAATGAACGTTTCAGATTATAGGAATTTGGATTCCTAAAATCTAAAACCCATTGGGATTGTCGACCTTACCACATCCACGGCGTCAGATGCCATACCGCATAGTTCGCTATAGCGAAATAGCGTCTTCCTTGCAGCTACGGCAACCTTGGAAATCGTTCAATTTGGAATGACGTCATCTTAAAATGTCTTTGGGACAACTTCTAAGCTGATATTGCGGCTTTTGTGATAACAAAGATTTAGAAAACAGAATAGAGCGATATCGTCGCGATGGATAAAATCGTTGTACGATAACATGGAGAGAACGTGCCACAAACCTTTACCAGGGAAATATCCAGAGATGTATTGACCGGTGTGATGATAACCATGGCCATCATCACCGTGTCCGTTTACATGCCGATCATCGGTTTTTTCTGCTCCCTGCTGTTGCCGCTCCCGGTTCTGTTCTATCGTTCCAAGCTGGGCAGAAAAACCGGTCTTATCATACCGGGGGCAGCCATGACCATACTGGTGGTTCTGGCAGGGGGCATCTCCATCGATGTGGTATTTTTTCTGGAAATGCTCTTTCTCGGCTTTTTGCTGAGTGAACTTTTTGAAATGAACCTTTCGGTTGAAAAAACCGTTCTGTACGCCTGTGGCGGGGTCCTGCTGACCGGTTTTGTGGGGCTTGTGCTATACAGCAATATGTCAACCATCGGCATCTACAGCCTTGTATCGGCATATATCGCCCAAAATCTTGAGATGACGGTGGCCCTTTACCGTGGCATGGGAGCGTCGGAAGAATTTATCCAGAAATTTTCTGCCTCGCTGGACCAAATACAATATGGCCTGATTCGTATCATCCCGGCCATGGTGACCGCATCTTTTTTGATGGTAACATGGTCCAATCTGCTCATGGCCAGACCGCTCTTAAAGCGACGGGGTCTTTTTTTTCCGGCCTTTGGAGCCCTGAACCTGTGGAAAGCCCCTGATTATCTTGTGTGGATATTGATCGGGTGTGGCGGGCTCCTCATGCTGCCGGGCAGCACACTCAAGATCATTGGCATAAACGGCCTGCTGGTACTGCTGATGATTTATTTTTTTCAAGGCATTGCCATTGTTTCATTTTTCTTTGAGAAAAAACAATTTCCCAGGATGCTGCGAATTTTTTTCTACAGCCTCATCGCCATTCAGCAGATTATTCTGCTGGTTGTCATCGGCCTGGGAATTTTCGATATGTGGCTAAATTTCCGGAAAATAAAATCTGAATAGCGATTTTATTTTAAGTGGGTTTGTCGCGTTTGATGTGCAACAATTTAATTTTTATTAAGATATTTAATCAATTTAGTTTGTTCCGCGCTGGGTTGGTGATAGGTGATTCCTGACAATCAGCATGGAATAATCAAACTTAAAAAAGAAAATCGAATCTTGATTATCTTTTTTTGGAGGATAAACGCATGAAGGTTATTTTGAAGGAAACCATCGACTCTCTGGGCATTATCGGAAGCGAAGTGAGCGTTGCCAAGGGATATGCGCGCAACTATTTGCTACCGCAAGAAAAAGCAGTGCTGGCCACACCTCAAAACCGGCGTATGCTGGAGCAGGAAAAAGCCAAATTCGATCTGCAGATCGCCAAGGAAAAGAAAATTGCAGAAGAGATGGCCGCCAGCCTCGAGGGTGTGTCCTGTAAAATTGCCGCCAAGGTTAGCGAGGAAGACCGTCTCTATGGATCTATCGGGGTGCGCGATATCATCAAAGCACTGGCCGCAGAGGGTGTTAAAGTGGAAAAGCGCATGGTTCTCTTGAGCGAACCCATCAAAACCACCGGAATACACAAGATTCCCATTCGGGTATATAAAGAAGTGGAGCCGGAAATCACCTTGGAAGTGGTGCCCGAGTAGATATTTTCAGCTTACATCCTGAAATATCTATTTGACGCGACTGCGTTGCTATTTTCAGCCGTTAGCAATAAGCGGTAAGCAGTAAGCTATGAATGGCCTCCAGGCAACCCGACCATCGGTCGGGAAGCGGATAATCGCTTATAGCTTAAAGCTTACCGCTTATTGCTTTCTTGATTTCATCTGACGATATGTGCTAACCTTACTAAAATTTCTCGTCATGTTTCACGAAATATTCGGATTGACACCCATTAACTGAGCCTATGGACAAAAACGCATCCATTAACACCATTCCACCCCAGAATCTGGAGGCGGAAGAGTCCCTTCTCAGCGCCGTGATGCTGGACAACAGCACCCTGTACGATGTCCTTGAGAGGCTGATTCCGGAAGACTTTTATCGCTCCACACATCAGAAGATTTTTGCGGGCATTATCGATCTTTTCCAAAAAAATGAGCCCATTGATCTTGTGACCCTGACCAATCTTCTCAGGAAAAAAGGCGATCTCGAATCCATTGGTGGTGCCACCTATCTGGCGAAACTTGTGGATACGGCACCCGTGGCTGTAAATGCCCAGCACTATGCCAAAATAATTCACGACAAGTCTTCACTTAGACAACTGATCCACAAGGCCAACGCCATCACCAAGCGCTGCTACAAAGATCATGGTGATGTGGAAGATATGATCGATTTTGCCGAAAAGGCTGTGTTTGAAATATCCGGCAACAAAAGCCGGCAGTCTTTCTACTCCCTGGCATCCCTTGTCCAGAAAAATATTGATGCACTCGAGGAGCGCCAAGGCAACAAATCCCTCATTACCGGCGTACCCACCGGGTACAGCCGTCTCGACAACCTCACATCCGGACTCCAAAACTCGGACCTTGTCATACTGGCCGGCCGACCCAGCATGGGCAAAACAGCTCTGGCCCTAAACATCGCCAGAAACGTGGCCGTGGACGCCAATATCCCCGTAGCGGTTTTCTCCATCGAAATGTCACGGGAACAGCTCTCCATGCGTCTCCTGTGTTCAGAGGCGAGAATCGACTCCTCCCGTCTGCGCAGTGGCTTCTTCAGCAGGGAGGATTGGGTCAACCTGACCAGTGCAGCCGAAATTCTTTCCGAAGCACCCATTTACATCGATGATTCCCCCGATTTATCGGCCATGGGTATCCGAGCCAAGGCGCGGCGGCTCAAAATGGACAAGAACATCGGCCTCATTATCATTGACTACCTGCAGCTCATGAAGTCGAGCTCATCGTCTGAAAGAAGAGATCTTGAAATATCGGAAATGTCTAGAAGCCTGAAGGCCCTTGCCAAGGAACTGAACCTTCCGGTCATGGCTCTGTCCCAGTTGAACCGGAAACTCGAGGAACGTCAAGACAAACGTCCCCAGTTATCAGATCTCAGGGAGTCTGGAGCCCTTGAACAGGACGCCGATGTGGTGGCCTTCATCTACCGGGATGAGGTCTACAATCGGGATGAAAACAACCCCAGTAAAGGGACAGCGGAGTTATTGCTCAAAAAACAGCGCAACGGCCCCACCGGTGATATCAAGCTGGCATTTTTAAACACCTATACGCGCTTTGAAAACCTGGCAGAGGATAAATATATTAAGCCTTAAGATGCAAGCTGTATGCTGTAAGCTATAAGCGGCTTATCGCTTACAGCTTATCGCTCAATCCCGAGAGATTCGATGTATTCCCTATGAAGAAGGCATACGGCAACACCAAAGGGCTCAAAGCCAGCCAGATACATAAGATAGAAAATCTCTATCGGAGAAAAACCCCACCGGAATTCATCATCACGCCTGAACTCGCCCGGGACATAAGCCGCCTGTCCCTGGACATCAAGCGACAAATCGGGCTTCTCATCGATCGCAAAGGAAAAATCCCCTATGTAGTTGTAGGAAATCACAATGAAATCGTAATCCCCGACACACCTGAGTACCGATCCGCACCCGGACGTCTGAGGGGAATCCGCTGTGTTCACACTCATCTGGATAACGAACCATTAACCACCGACGATCTCACAGATCTCGCCCTGTTGCGACTGGATCTTATGGCAGTGGTACAAGTCGGCAGAAACGGTCTTCCCAAACAGGTTCTCATGAGTCACATACTGCCAAAAACAACGGATCGGCCAACCACGATACCTGTTTCGCTGGCCCCCGGAAAGACGGATATCCAATGTGTGGAACTCATTCAATCCATCGAGGAAGAGCTTTCCCGCATCACCCCTTTGCACTCGGCTGGCAAGAATGCAGAACGGGCCCTTCTCATCAGCGTATCCACCGCGTCCAGACAGGATGCCGGCGACTCCCTGGACGAACTTGCAGAACTGGTCTCCTCGAGCGGCATCCAGACCGTTGGCAGTATCCTGCAGCATCGTCGGAAGATAGACAGTCGCTTCTTGATTGGATCGGGGAAACTGAAAAGCCTCGTCATTACAGCCCTTCAGAAAGGGGCTACACTGCTTGTTTTCGACCAGGAGCTCAATCCCTCTCAAATCCGTTCTATCACAGACCAGATTGACCTCAAGGTTATCGATCGGACCCAGCTGATCCTCGACATCTTTGCTCAGAGAGCCCAGACCCGGGAGGGAAAGCTCCAGGTGGAGTTGGCCCAGCTAAAATACCTTCTGCCAAGGCTTATAACCAAAAATACAGCCATGTCACGTTTGACCGGTGGTATTGGCGGGAGAGGTCCCGGTGAAACAAAACTGGAAATCAACCGCAGACGCATAAGGGATAAAATCGTTCAATTGGAAAATGCGTTGTTGAATGTCAGAAAACAACGCCGGCAGCAAAAGGCAAAGAGGACCAAAAAAGCCCTGCCGGTCATTTCCATTATCGGCTATACAAATGCTGGGAAATCAACCCTTCTCAATACCCTAACCCACAGCCACGTTCTGGCTGAGAAACGGCTTTTTGCCACCCTGGATCCTTCCAGCCGGCGTCTCAGGTTCCCTCGCGATACCGAGGTTATCATCACTGACACGGTGGGATTTATCAAAAACCTGCCTGAGGATCTCCTGGTGGCATTCAGGGCCACACTAGAAGAGCTCGAGAGTGCGGACATCCTGCTGCACGTGATCGATATGAGCAACCCACGGCACCCGGAGCAGATTGAATCCGTGGAAAACCTACTGACAGATCTGGCATTGCAGCAGATCCCTCAAATTCGAGTGTTGAATAAGCAGGACCTGGTGCCGATTCAAGAACGGAATCGACTGTGCCGGGTGTACGGTGGTTTTTCCATTTCCGCCCGGAAGGCCGCCAGCCTGAGACCACTGATACGGCGGATGGAGGAAATGGTAGGGGTATAAATAGGGGTGGAGGAATTGAGGGTCGGAGGGGTGGCGCTTGAAGGGTGGGAACGTCTTCTGACTTGTGGCTCATAGCAAGCGACAGGATGACCCACATGTACTAACAGAAAAAATGCAGACCACGAACATTTGCAGCACGTGGTCGAAGGCTCTGAACTATGGGTTTACCCATCAACCCTCAAACCCTTCCAGACCATCTATCCAATAATGTTTAATCCACATGAAATACCTTGACTTTAACCGTGCATCACCTATAAAGGTGCCACTTATGGATATGGACACCATCAAAAGAATTGGCATCAAGGCTGCATTCGAAAGCGGCAAGATCTTGAAATCCCATTTCGGTAATATTTCCGATGTCCGAAAAAAAGGCCTTGTCGATCTTGTCACTGAAGCCGATACTGCATCAGAAGAAATCATTATCGGAATCATACGTAAGGCCTTCCCGGAACACTCAATTTTAGCAGAAGAGAGCGGCCTGGATCAAGAAGATGAGGATCACCAGTGGATCATCGATCCCTTGGATGGCACGGTCAATTTTGCTCATCAAGTGCCGATATTTTCGATTTCAATTGCCTATGCATTCAAGGGTGCACCGGTCATGGGGATTGTCTTGAACCCGGTCACAGGAGAGTTGTTCTCGGCTATCGCAGGTGAAGGCGCCTTCCTGAATAACCGCCCCATACATGTTTCCGACACCCAGGTCATGCAAGATAGCCTACTCGCCACAGGTTTCCCCTATGATCTTTTGTCGATATTCGATACCATTGCGGACCGTCTGGAAAATTGTCTGAGAGCTGCCCAGGGCATCCGGAGAATGGGGTCCGCTGCCATCGATATCTGTGCACTGGCATGTGGACGTTTCGATGGTTTTTGGGAACAGAATCTACATCCGTGGGATACAGCTGCAGCCGTGCTGGTCGCTTTGGAAGCGGGTGCAACCGTAACCGATTTTGCCAATAATCCATTTACCATCTACAAAAAAGAAATTCTGGCCACCAATGGAAAGATACATGCGAACATGTTATCATTACTAAAATAAATTCGTGTCACGAATTTATTAATTCGACAATGTCGTTTATAAGGACGAAAGGTTAAAATGGACAAAATATCTATGGAAACAGAGTCACTGGACGATCAAGTAGGATGTATCGGGGACTACGATGCCGCTGATGAGGTTTGCGCCAAATGTGCCTTGAAGCTGCGCTGTGTCATCGAATACCACCAGAATGTACGTATGGAATTCATCGAAGATATCGTGGCTTCCAACAGCACGTTCATCAAAACCCAATAAAATTGCGTAGCAATTTTATTGGATGCGGCGCTACCGCTTATAACCGGTAAAAACAAAAATCCCGGCTGATTCAGCCGGGATTTTTGTTTTTTTATTATGTGATCATATCGCACAGCGATATTATTTCGTTTGTCAGAATAACCTTCCGAAACTGATTAAACCAATATCTTCAAATAACTTCTATAAATCACCATAGAACCTTTCTCAAAAGCATGGATCAGGGTTCAGTGCAATGCTTGGGGAGTTGAAAAAGCGCAGCATACACATAAGCATGCGAGCATTTTGAAACGACGCAAAACACCGCAATGGGCCCTTAGACATGATGTTGAGAGAAGTTCTAGAAGTCGCCGGATTCGAGTTTCTTACTGAGATATTTCACATGCTGTTTGAGGGGGGCATTATGCTTTAACTCGCGTTCAACACATCCGATAGCGTGCAGAGCAGTTGCATGATACCGATTAAAACTCTTGCCGATGGCCTGCAAGGGCTGATCGGTGTATCGCCTGGAAAGATAAATGGCCACCTGCCTCGGCTTAAGAATACGCTGTTTTCGTGACCTGGAAA
>JAHEIB010000118.1 GCA_024639645.1 Deltaproteobacteria bacterium | reverse complement strand
TTTATCGTCCGGTTCCGAAAATATTTTGAAGACAACCCTAAAAAGCCGTCTTACTTTATAAGCATCAGATCGATTGGTTATGTTTTCTACACTGATAATAGGACCAACAAGGAGAAATAAAAAATCCTAGCCCAGAGGACCAGGCTTTGGGATGCCCCTATAATGGGCTTTATCACAAAACATATGAGCCAGAGAATTCAGAAGACAGAAGTCAGGAGGCAGAAGAATTTAGATGTCGCTTCGCTCCTACAATTTTATCTTCTTTTTGACTGAGCCGAAGGCGAATCCATTATTCTGAATTCTGAATTCTGACGCCTGGATTCCCTTTTGGACTGTTAGGCAGAGCCAATCGTCTCTGACCTGGCCCAAAGGAACCGGTTTTAAATATAAAGAGGCCCAACCATGCTTGAATCCAACTCCCACAAAACGATGATGTTCGAAGACAATATCTTACGGACAAAAAACCA
Organism: Deltaproteobacteria bacterium; assembly: GCA_024639645.1. Lineage (GTDB taxonomy): Bacteria > Desulfobacterota > Desulfobacteria > Desulfobacterales > B30-G6 > B30-G6. The sequence continues at coordinate 10,103 of JAHEIB010000118.1, read as the reverse complement.
GGAGTTAATCCTTGAAGAACCACTGTCATTGCGCATCGATGGCAATCCATACGCCGTTGTCATGCGGACGCCCGGTGATGAGATCTTTCATGCGGCAGGGTTTTTTCTGTCCGAAGGTTTGGTCGATCATAAAGATAATTTCACAACGATTGGATACTGCAGCGAAGAAGGCGTCAATGTGGTAACCGCAACACTCCAGCCAGAGCGAAAAAAGATCGTAAAAGATCTTCTGGAAAGACGCGGTTTTGTCAGTCAGACAAGCTGCGGTATCTGCGGCAAGGAGCTGATAAAGGATATTTATCAGATTGTAAAACCAGTAGCCACACGCCTGAGTATGTCCATAAAGGAAGCTGGATCGTGCTTTGGAAAACTTGTGGATACGCAGTCATTGTACAAGACGACCCGGGGAGCCCATGCAGCAATGATCCTCGATACCCGTTTGAAGCCTATAGCATTTGCAGAGGATGTTGGACGGCACAACGCGCTCGACAAAGCCATCGGCAGGGTTTTTATGGAGACACGGCTACACGAATCCAGCCTGGTCGTGATGTCCTCACGCATTAGCTACGAACTTGTTCAAAAAGCGGCCAGAGCAGGGCTCGAAATGATCATCGCCCTCTCCCGCCCCACGGCACTTGCTGTTGAACTGGCGTCACGGTTGAACATGACGCTGGCATGTATCGACAAAAGCGACACCGTGATGGTTTTCTGCGGCAGCGAACGGTTTGAACAGCGATAGTGAGCGCTAACGCTTTAGGTTCTGCCGTACGGCAGCGCTTCGCATGCCACGGGATTAGTGAGCAGATCAAATAGATAATACCCTTGACACAGGCTACCACTTTGTTACATACTCTAAGAAGTCAGCGCCCACTCGTGAAACGGGTGGTTTTTCTTTCCCCCAAAATGGGGAAAGAAAAAGGAGACGGCACGTCTCTGCAAGTTCAGGTTCGGAACCGCGTGCCGAGCACGCGGTTTGTAGAACAATCATTGTGCGATCTTGGTTGACCGTGCCGCTCAACAGGCGCGCGTCTGAACATTCTTATTCATAAAAATAGTGAGAACGCTATGGACAGTGTTGAATTCTCTTTGTTTCGGAAAAAGCTGCAAAAAACGCAAAAGGAACTTGCCCAGTTGCTGGGAACATCTCTCAAAGCCATTCACAGCTACGAGCAGGCCTGGAGAACAATCCCTCCTCATGTTGAAAGACAGCTGTTTTATCTGGTATTGAAAAAAAAAGGCCTGCTGGACCGCCAAAAGAATTGCTGGACCCTCAAAAAATGTCCTTCGGAAAAACGCAAAGCCTGCCCTGCCTGGGAGTTTCAGTCAGGCGACATGTGCTGGTTCACCTGTGGCACCCTTTGTGCCAACACAGTCCAGGATAAATGGGCTGACAAAATGCTTCTTTGCCGGTCCTGTGAAGTTCTTGCACCCATCCTTGAGGCCGTTAAAACCTGATTTGAAACCTATTCCGACATGAAAATCGTATCCATCGCCACCAGCAAGAAAAAAGGAACCCGCAAAACACCGGTTTCATCCGTCCAATTGGTGGAAGAGCACGGCATTGAAGGGGATGCGCATGCCGGTCCCTGGCACCGTCAGGTAAGTCTTCTGGCTACGGAAGATATTCAGGGCATGCAGGCAAAAGGACTGGATGTGGACTTCGGGGATTTTGCCGAAAATTTCGCCACAAGTGGCATTGATTTGCCTAATTTGCCCATTGGAAGTCGTCTACGGATAGGAGATAGCGTAATCCTTGAAATCACCCAAATCGGCAAAGAGTGCCACAACAAGTGTGCTATTTACTACCAGGCAGGTGACTGCATCATGCCCAAAAGAGGTATTTTCGCCAGGGTGATTACGGGTGGGAAAATATCCTGCAACGATGACATTCAGATTATAGAAAATAAATGCTGATAGATAATTTTTTTAGCCATGGGCAAACATTTCTAGGCTGTCAATATCCCATCATGTGCGGTGCCATGACCTGGATCAGTGATTTCAAGCTTGTTGGAGATATTGGGAATGCTGGTGGCTTTGGATTTTTAGCCGGTGGCAATACGCCCGTTGACAGCCTTGAAAAAGAGATTGCGGCGGTACGGGAGTATTCGGACAAACCGTTTGGGATCAACCTCATAACTGTTTCACCCATTTACAAAGACCAGTTAAAAATGGTCTGCGACATGAAATGCGACATTATCATGTTTGCAGGCTCGATACCAAGGGAGCCAGAAATCCGGCAGGCCCAGGACTCCGGTGCTAAAATAATCTGCTTTGCCCCCACGGCACCCTTGGCCATGCGGCTCATAAAAATGGGTACGGATTCATTGATGCTGGAAGGATCCGAAGCTGGTGGTCACATCGGTCCTGTCGCGCTCTCCGTATTGTTGCAAGAGGTTCTCTTTAAAATCGACACCGTTCCGATTTTTGTTGCCGGGGGTATAGCAACAGGCCGTATGATGGCCCACCTGCTTATGATGGGAGCCGCCGGCATCCAGATGGGAACCCGGTTTGTCATGTCTGATGAGTGTAAGGCGCACCCGGATTTCAAGGAAACATTCAGAAAAGCCAAAGCCAAAGATGCCGTGGCAACCCCTCAGTTTGACAGTCGCCTGCCTGTCATCCCCGTCAGAGCGTTGAAAAACAAAGGGACCTCCCAATTCGGAAAACTTCAGCTCGAAGTCATGGACCGGCTTGACCGGGAAGTCATCGACCCCCTGGAAGCTCAGTTTGAAGTTGAAAACTTCTGGGCCGGTGCGCTCCGGGAAGCGGCCGTAGAAGGAAAGGTTCAATCCGGATCGTTAATGGCCGGGCAATCGGTGGGTCTGGCGGACAAGGTCATGCCCATCAGGGGCATCATTGCTGAACTCATCCAGGATGCGGAAACCGAACTTCAGCGACTGCATCAGCTATTTCACGCCACCTGATAGCACAGGCCGTGGTGTCCCCGCCTTTGGAATCCCTTCCCAGATTTTGAATTTCAATCAGGTGATCGTTGCCATTGAGGGGTATCCTGCAGCAGTGCTTTGCATCTCGGCAGGAATTTTATCTATTTGACTCGCTCGCTGTTTCCGTTCATCGTCTTCATTTCCTATGGGAAATACACTCGCAGTTGTGGTTCATGTGCTTAAACTCAGGCAATGAGCCGTTCGAGTCTCCGGCAGACAGCTTCGATGGTTTGTTCATTTTTTGCAAAACAGAATCTTACCTGGTCATGCCCCATGACCGGGGAGTGATAAAAGGCGGTTCCTGGAACGGTCGCAATACCCGTTATATCCAGCAGTTTCAGGCATAAGCCTTTGGCACCCATATCTTGGTACCGATCCATCAAGACACCTGTGTGGGCCATGATATAATAAGCCCCTTTGGGCACATCAACATTAAAACCGACCGTTTTCAAGACTGCGCAAATCCGGTTCCGTGCAGTATTATATCGCTCTTGCAGCGATGCGTAGTACGCTTCGGGCATTTTTAGGGCACAGACGCCCGCTTTTTGGAACGGCGTGGGCGCGCCCACGGTCAGAAAGTCATGGACCTTGCGTATACGGCTGGTGATATCGGGTCCGGCAATGGCCCAACCTACGCGCCATCCGGTAACCGAGTAGGTCTTGGACAGGGAGTTGATGGTCACGGTTCTTTCGGCCATATCATCCAGGGATGCCATGGAGATGTGCGTCTCCTGGTCATACAAGATGTGTTCGTAAATTTCATCCGTGACGGCCATGGCATCCCACTTGATACAGAGACGACTGATCTCCTCAAGTTCCTTGCGGGAAAAGACCTTCCCCGTGGGGTTGTTGGGGGTGTTGATAATAATGGCTTTGGTTTTTCTGTTGAAGGCGGCCGTGAGCTCTTTTGAATCATAGGACCAGTCCGGGGCCTTCAGTGTTACATAACGCGGTTTGGCTCCCGATAGAATAGCGTCCGGCCCATAATTTTCATAAAAGGGTTCAAATATAATGATTTCATCCCCCGGGTTCACCAGGGCTTTGAGTGTGGCGATCATGGCTTCGGTGGCGCCACAGGTAACGGTCACCTCGGTGTGGGGATCACATTCGATCTGGTTGTACTGGAACGCTTTGCGGGCGATCGCCTCCCTCAAATCTGCCTCGCCATAGGTAACGGCATACTGATTCCACCCCTGATGGATGGCATCAATGGCCGCTTCCCGGATGATCCGCGGTGGGTCAAAATCTGGAAATCCCTGGGCAAGGTTGATCCCCCCTCTGGCACTGCTGATACGTGTCATCTCCCTGATGACAGACTCGGTAAATTTGGTGGTAATTTCGGATAGCTGCTTCATGGTATTCTGATATGTCACTTTCTTTTCCGGGAAATTATTAGATCTGTTTATATGAATTGCATGCAATTCCTGTCAAGAAACAAAACTTTTTAATTATTGACTTAACGTTGCAGCATGACGTAATGCTCAGTGCTCAATGCCATGGGGAAACGCTGATGCTCAACGCGGCCAAGATTGAAACCCGGGCCATTATTATCGCCCACATTTTCGGCAGGGAAGCGTTCCCCTTTGTCATTCGATTCGCTTTCCTGTTCCTTATCCTGCAGATATCGGGGTATTTGATTGCTGGGCGGAGTTTTGACCGAACCGGCTCCTATAATCCAGCCTATGCATTGTTTTTTATTTTTGATATTGTTGCCGCGATGCTGATATGGTCGATATCCAAATCAATAAGTGAATGAGCTAGCCCGCAGCAAGTTACGGGCTAGCTGTTGTCATGCCAAAATCGATCCGGCATCCAGTTTTTATTTCTGGACAGCGCTAACGCTTCACTTCGTGCCCGGCTTTCGCTGGAATGACGACTCGCGGCATGTAAAGCACTGCCGAACGGCAGAACCTGCGGGGAATTGGACCCGAAGACGATTAAACGTTTAAACAAAGGAGACCTGCCATGACCATGATGACCGCGGAGCAATATGAAAATAGTCTTAGAAACTTGAACCTTGTGGTCTATCTGTTTGGCAAACAGCTGAAGAATGTGGTGGAACATCCCATGATCCGGCCATCCATGCACGCGGTTGCCAAAACATACGAGATGGCCCACCGCCCAGAGCACGCGGATATCATGACCGCCACCTCCCACATTACCGGCAAAAAAATCAACCGCTTCACCCACATCCACCAGAGTGTCGATGATCTTGTTAAAAAGAGTAAAATGGGCCGATTGCTGGGGCGTGAAACCGGGTGTTGCTTCCAGCGCTGCGTGGGAATGGATGCCCTGAACGCCCTTTCCATCGTAACATACAATATGGATCAGAAAAACGGGAGCGACTATCACCAGCGTTTCTTGACCTACCTGGAATATGTTCAGGAAAATGATCTCACCTGCGACGGCGCCATGACCGACCCTAAAGGCGACCGGAGCTTGCCACCGCACAAACAGCCTGATCCAGACCTTTACCTGCACGTGGTCGAAGAAAACGGTGATGGTATCGTCGTCAGGGGGGCCAAGGCCCATCAGACAGGGGCCGTTAATTCCCACGAAATCATTGTCATGCCCACCATGTCCATGCGCAAGGAAGACCAGGACTATGCTGTCTCTTTTGCGCTGCCGGCCGACGCCCATGGCATCCTGTACATCATGGGACGTCAGTCTTGTGACACCCGCAAGCTGGAACAAGGCAAGCTGGATCAAGGCAACATTTTATTTGGCGGGCATGAAGCCCTGGTGGTTTTCGACGATGTCTTTGTCCCCTGGGACCGGGTGTTCATGTTTAAAGACTATGAATTTGCCGGAGAACTGGTTGAAAAGTTCGCCGCCTACCATCGGCAGAGCTACGCTTGCAAGGTCGGTGTGGGAGATGTCCTGATTGGTGCTTCCCAGACAGCAGCAGAATATAACAATGTCGCCAAAGTGTCTCACATCAAAGACAAGATCATCGAAATGAACCACCTGAACGAAACCCTTTATTGTGGATGCATTGCCTGCGCCTCCGAAGGCAGCCAGGAACCCAGCGGGACCTATTCCGTCAACACGCTGCTGGCAAATATTCACAAACAAAATGTAACACGCTTTCCCTATGAAATCTCCCGCATGGCCCAGGACGTTGCCGGCGGGCTGATGGTGACAATGCCGTCTGAGATGGATTTAACAGCGCCGGAAACCGGCAAGTGGCTGGAAAAGTATTTTGCTGCCAACTGTGAGGTCCCGACCCTAAACCGCATGCGCATATTACGATTGATCGAAAATTTAACCCTTGGAACGGCCGCCGTGGGTTACCTGACCGAATCCATGCATGGTGCCGGATCCCCCCAGGCCCAAAGAATCATGATTTCACGTCTCGTGGATATGATGGAAAAGACAAAAGCGGCCAGGAAACTTTGTGGTATCGAGGAATAGCCTGATTAGAAGCCATCTCAAAAAAAGGGTTTTGGTTCAAGTTCAAGGCGGCCCCGAGCTTCAAACCGCAGGCATACTGAAGTATTCCGAGGAGTTGAAGCAAGAGACCAACACAGAAATTGGGACAAAAAACTTTTTTGAGATAGCTTCTAGGATTTTCTACGCAGAATACCAAGGCTCTTGATCATGGGTTCTTCATGGAACCAGCCTGAGGAAAGCGCGGCCCGATACATATCATAAGGCGCCTGGCCACCTTCGTCCGGGTTGGTAAAGATGTCATGAAACACCAGGTAGCCGCCCGGCATGATGTGATGCACCCATGAGTCGTAGTCGAGACGAACGGTTTCCGCTGCATGACCGCCGTCGATAAAAACCATGGCGAGTCGGGTTTCCCAGTGTCTGGCCGCCACATGGGATCGGCAGACCAGGGGCACCACCGTGTCTAAGAGATCGGCCTGCCGCAGGGTCTCCCTGAATGTGGTAAAGGTGTCTACCTGGAAGTTTTTAAAATCAAACAGATCCGGATCAAAGTATTCCTCGCCGGGCTGCTGCTCTTCCGAACCCGTATGGTGGTCGATGGTAAACAGGGTGCTGTTGATTTCTTTACAGGCAGCGCCGATACAGATGGTGGATTTGCCACAGTAGCTCCCGATTTCCAGACAGGGGCCGAGCTTGCCGGCTTTTCCGGCAATGGCGTATAACGCCTCCCCTTCGACTTTACCCAGGAAGCCCTTGACCTTTCTCATTAATTCGCGCTGTGCCTCAATCAACGTCCTCGTACCCTCTCACCAGCACCTCGCGTGCCTTGGCTCCGTCCGAAGGACCCACCAGGCCCTCCTGTTCCATGGTTTCGATGATCCGGGCTGCCCGGTTGTAGCCGATCCTGAGATGCCGCTGGATCATGGAGATGGATGCCTGACGCGTTCTGGTAATCAACGCAACGGCTTCGTCGTATTTTTCATCGTATTCCACGTCACCGTTTTCAACAGCATCGTCCACCGGAGCCTGGACCACATCTTCCAGGTACTCGGGGGGTCGCTGTGACTTCAGAAACTCTGTAATCCTGGCTACTTCAGTTTCTGAAATGTAAGCACCGTGAATTCGTTGAAGTTTAGCTGCACCCGGCGGCAGAAACAGCATGTCCCCGTTACCCAGAAGACTTTCGGCGCCATTCATGTCGATGATAGTCCGCGAATCCGTCTTGGAAGAAACCTGGAACGTGAGCCGCGTGGGAAAATTGGCTTTGATAATGCCGGTCAGAACATCCACGGAAGGTCGCTGTGTCGCGATGATCAGGTGAATACCGGCCGCCCGGGCCATCTGAGCAAGACGGGTCAGGGCAACCTCCACGTCCCGGGACGCCACCATCATGAGATCCGCCAGCTCGTCGATGATAATGACGATGTAGGGTAGTCTTTCCGGTACGTTGCCATCCTTGTCCGGCCCCTGTTTGGCCATTTTCTGGTTGTACTGATCCACATTCCGGGTCTTGTGCTCGGACAGGACTTCGTAGCGTCGCTCCATTTCCTTCACTGCCCAGAAAAGGGCATTGGTGGCCTTCTTGGCACTGGTCACCACCGGTGTGATCAGGTGAGGGATACCGTCGTACATGGAGAGTTCGATACGTTTGGGGTCTACCATTATCAATTTCAGGTCATCCGGTGACGACTTGTATAGAAAACCGCTGATCATGGTGTTCAGCGCAACACTCTTACCCGCTCCGGTGGCTCCGGCAATCAGCAGATGGGGCATCTGGTTCATCTTGGTTACAACAGGATTGCCCACAATGTCTTTGCCCAGACACAGCGTCAGGGGCGATTTGGATTTTTCAAACACATTGGCGACAACAATCTCCTTGAAGCGAACCGTTTCCCTTTCCGCGTTGGGAATCTCGATCCCGATGACGGCTTTACCGGGGATCGGTGCGACAATCCGGATGCTTGTCGCCCGCAGCGTCAAGGCCAGGTCGTCGGACAAGTTGACGATCTTGTTTATTTTAACACCCGGGGCAGGCGCATATTCAAAGGTCGTGATGACCGGGCCCGGGGTAACCGTCACCACGCTCCCATGTACACCGAAATCTTCCAGTTTCTTGGTAAGCAGTTTGGACTGCATTCTAAGATTTTCATCGTCCGCCGAAATCGGTTCCGTATCCGGATCATCCAGGAAATTGATGGAAGGCAGCTGAAAGCTCTTGTCCCCCCGCATGAATTCAAATACTTCCTGTTTTGGCGCCGCCACCTTTTTGATGGGTCTGGGCTTGGGCGCCTTAATGGTCACTTCCGGTATTTTTTGTTTTTTCTTCTCCCTGACAACCTTTGTCCGCTTTTTAGCTTTTTCTCTGCGCTCCTTCCATTTGATCAGCAGCGTTTTCATTCTTTCGAAAAACCCTTCCCATTTCCGATAAACAAACTGAGCGAAACGGATGAGCGAAAAACCGGTTGTCAGAATAAACCCGATCAACCACAACAGGAACAAAATAATGATGCCGCCGGTGGGATTGGTGTATTTGACCAAAAACGATTTTAAAGGGATTCCGATAACCCCCCCGCTGGAAAAGCGACCCCCGAAAATTGCCACAGAATCATTGTGCAATGCTAGCAGGCTTCCAGTGGTGATAATGAGAAGCAATCCACCCAGTGTCTTGTAGACAGCGGTTCTGCCAGGCTGCTTGCCGAAAAAATGGATACTCATGAGCAGCAGCAGCACCGGAAGCCAGAATGAGCCGATACCAAACAGACCAATTAAAATCCCTGCCGTATGGGCTCCGAATACCCCGAACAGATTCTGGATGTCGCCAGCGGCCCGGGCATTGTTGATGGAGGGGTCGTTCGGGCTATAGCTCAAGAGACTGATCAGCGTAAAAATAACCAGAAAAAACAATATAATACCAATGATTTCTTTGCGCATAGTTCTCAACCCAAAATGGATCCCCACGGGCATGCCCGTGGTATGCTGCGAAGGCGGATTAACGGTTCCTCCGCCCAAAACAAAAACCTACCATCAAAGAGCCATTATACGTTTCCATTGAGCGGATGGCAGCCGGTTGATAGCTGACAACCACTAAATTTCCGTAAAAAAGGGCAATATGACGGGGCGACGCCCGATAGTATAGAAAAAATACTGTCGCAATGCCCTTCGAACTTCATGCCGGATCTTATCGATCCTGTTGGCCACTTCCGGCCCAAGCTCTTCTACGATTTCCAGAACCACACATTCGGCATCGCGCAGGAGATGCCCTGTCTCTGTTTCGAAAACAAATCCGCGTGATACGATTTCCGGTCCATACACAATAATGCCCGTTTCCTCGTCAAAAGCCATGTTCACCACGACCAGCCCTTCCTTTGAAAGGGAATGCCTCTCCTTGAGAACACTACGGCCCACATCCCCGATCCCCTTGCCATCCACAAGCACCTTTCCCGTAGGGATGCTCTCGCTGACGGCAGCACCGTACTTTGCGAACTCGATAACATTACCGTTCTGTGCCACCAGAACGCGTTTCTTGGGGATACCGACCTGTTGCGCTAGACGGCTGTGTAAGATCAGGTGTCTAAATTCACCGTGAATGGGAATAAAGTATCGGGGCTTTACCAGGTTGATCATGAGTTTCAGTTCTTCCTGAAATGCATGACCCGATACGTGAATGGCGGATATTTTTTCATAGATGACATCCGCGCCCCGGCGATAGAGATTGTTGATAATATTGGCAATGGCTTTTTCATTGCCTGGAATGAATTTCGAAGA
>JAHEIB010000260.1 GCA_024639645.1 Deltaproteobacteria bacterium | reverse complement strand
GGTGATATCCATTTTTGCAACCTTCATTAACTTCAAGGGTATGGTCGCAGCGTTCAACGACCATACCCCCGGAATGATATGTCGGGAATGGTGGGCTCTTGTTTATACGCCTTTTTGGGGTCGCATGTCAGCTTTGTCAATACCTGCAACAGGAACGGGTGTTGTCATGGCATCGCGACGGAACGGCTCACCCAGTTCCTGGTTCGTCATGACCTCGATGAAGGTGGTTTTGCCTTCTTCCATCTGTGCCTTGATGGCAGTCTTAAGTGTTTCGGTCAACGCGTCAGCGCTTATTACCTGGACACCGCCTACACCGCAGGCCTTGGCTATGTCGGCATAGGAAACATTCCGATTCAATTCTGTTCCCACAAAGTTATCATGATACCAAAGAGTGGTGTTCCTTTTCTCCGCTCCCCACTGGTAGTTGCGGAAAATAACCATGGTGATGGCAGGCCATTCATCACGCCCACAGGCCGTCATTTCGTTCATTGATATACCAAAGGCGCCATCACCGGCAAAACCAACCACAGGGACATCGGGTTTCCCTATCTTAGCGCCCAATATGGCCGGGAACCCATAACCGCAGGATCCGAACATACCTGGCCCCAGATACTTGCGACCCTCTTCAAAGGTCGGATAGGCATTACCGATGGCACAGTTGTTTCCGATATCGGAGGAGATGATGGCTTCTTTAGGTAAGGCCTTGATAATGGACCGCCAAGCCATGCGTGCCGTCATTTTTTCGGGTTCACGCTTTTGGCAGCGTTCATTCCAGGTTGTGCCATCATCGTCCAGTTCATGGTCCATGGTGGCCAGTTCCATTTCCCAGTCTGCCTTGGCTTTCCCCAAAGATGCTTTACGCTCCTCGCGGTCGATGTCGCCGGCAGTGTCAGACAGTTGTTTAAGGATTGCGTTGGCGACTTTCCGGGCATCTCCAACAATACCAACCGTAATGGGTTTGGTGAGGCCGATGCGATCGGGGTTGATGTCGACCTGAACGATCTTTGCGTTATTCGGCCAGTAGTCGATAATGCCGTAACTGGGCAGTGTCGAGAAAGGGTTGAGACGGCTGCCTAATGCCAGAACCACGTCAGCCTTGGAAATCACCTCCATTCCGGCTTTGCAACCGTTGTAGCCCAGTGGCCCGGCAAAGAGCGGATGACTTCCCGGGAAGGCATCGTTGTGCTGGTACCCGCAACAGACCGGGGCATCCAAACGTTCGGCCAGCGCTTTTGAGGCTTCAATGGCACCACCAAGCACGACGCCGCCGCCGTTCAGGATTACAGGAAATTTGGCGTTGGACAAAAGTTCTGCCGCGCGGGCAATGGCTTCCTCGCCACCTGCCGGGCGCTCAAACGCGATAATGGGGGGCAGCTCAATGTCGATGACCTGTGTCCAAAAGTCCCGTGGGATATTGATCTGTGCTGGAGCGGAAGCACGCTTGGCCTGTAAGATCACCCGATTGAGAACCTCCGCCATGCGGACGGGATGGCGTACTTCTTCCTGATAGGCTACCATATCCTCAAACATGGCCATCTGGGGGACTTCCTGAAAACCGCCCTGTCCTATAGTCATGTTTGCTGCCTGGGCTGTTATCAGCAGAAGGGGTGTATGGTTCCAATAGGCTACCTTTACCGGTGTAACAAAATTGGCGATGCCAGGACCATTCTGGCCGACCAGCATACTCATTTTTCCGGACGCGCGGGTGAAGCCGTCCGCCATCATACCTGCGCTGTTTTCATGACCGCAATCCCAAAAGGTGATACCTGCTACAGGAAACAGGTCGGTAACCGGCATCAGCGCCGAACCAATAATACCAAAGGCATTATCGATTCCATGTCGCTGAAGAACTTTAATAAAGGCTTCTTCTGTGGTCATTTTTTGTTTGCTCATTTTAGTCTCCTTTTGTCGGTTTAATGAGGCATTTTTATGCAAGCGTTGAAGCCAATTTAATTGTTTTCGATGTCGCTGTTTTCAACGACATCGGGTCGGATAAAATTATCAGGATAATTAAATTTCCAGTGTACGTCCTGCAGATAATTAGCAGCGGATTGCCGCTTGCCTTCCTCAAGGAGTCTGATAAACACATCGTGTTCCGCGATAATCGCCCTTTTAAAACGGTCACGATAACTTTTGAGGGCAAACCCGAACAATCTTAATTTCAGACTACCTACATAATTGCTCAGTTCCCGGTTGGCGGATAGATCAAGAAAAACCCTGTGAAACAGAATGTTGGTTTCGTGGAAATATCGATTCCTGGCCTGTTTGAGGGCCTGTTCCATGGTCCGGTTGTAACGTTTCATGCGCTTGATCTCTTTGGCGTTGATTTGATGGAAAATCGTCAATATCACCTGGGACTCTAGCGCGCCGATAATTTCAAAGAGATCCAGCAGGTCTTCATACGTCAGGACATTGATCCGAACGCCACGCTGGGGCAATATGGACACCAGACCCTGAATCTCCAACTGGGCAAGCGCTTCACGCAGGGGTGTACGGCTGACATTCAGCTTCTCGGTCAGCTTGCGCACGTTGATGAGAGAACCCGGTATCAGAGCACCTTTTTCTATCTGGCCGCTGAGATAATCGAAAATCTCTTTACGCAGACTCCAGTTATTTTGGGTTATAATCTGTGACATGGTTTGTCTTTATTCTAAGAGGGTTATAACGTTTGTCCCCGCCCTGATGGGGGATTCGGTATGACCATGTTTGGTTGCTGGGTGACCCAAGCGAATAAAAGCGAAATTAGGATACTAGGATCCCAGTTGTGTGTCAAGAACAAAGACCTAAAAGGGATCCCATTTTTTTATAGGGGTTGTCAGAAAAACGTTCCGATTGAGGACCGTTTTCCTGCTGCAAACCCTTAAGCCGCCATCCTATTTTCGGAACAGTATTATCACAAGCAATATCAGTGGATAAAACAAATACCGGTAAAAAAAGTGCACCACACCAGAGAGGAAAATATAGGCTTATGAAATGGAAATGTTGAACCACAGCAGCAAGTGCATTTCCCGTGGGTTCCGCCGTTCAGCAGTGCTTCGCATGCCGCGGGGTTAGCGAGGGAATCTAAATTAGACAAAATTTCTCACGGTCGCTGCGAAGTTCTTCAAAGCATGGCGGACAGGGGCAAGGAAAAAAAGCCGGCTGAATATTTTATGTCACCCAATAAAAGTCGGCGTATCAAGTGACTATTTATAAAAAAACCTCCGCAATACATGTATCCGGCGGACAAAAAAAATAAAATGACAAGGCGTTCCATTCTTATAAATCATACGGGGTCAGACTCT
>JAHEIB010000259.1 GCA_024639645.1 Deltaproteobacteria bacterium | reverse complement strand
CAGCACCGAGTGCAGCGGACTGTAGGTAAGCTGGGACCGTTTACAATGTCTACTTTTTCCATAAGGTTCATCTACCAATATTTGCGCTGTTTCTGCGTTTTTTTTGTCATGCCGCTCAACCTTGTAAATGGGTTGCCGGCTCTGGCAGCAGATGGGTATGGAAGTCCACCTCTTCCCTCTATGGCGGGTTTTGGTCAGAGTGTGGAAGTACCGTGGAGTGGCCACCTGCCTTTTTCTCACGGGAATCCTCCGTATTCTGAAGCACCTGATCCGGGGGCGAGCCTATCCGGCAGAGGATATCCCTGGGAGGGGCCCCCGGCAGAAAATCCGGATTGGCGCGGTATCAAGTTTGACACCGCCTACTTTGTTGCCTTGCAGTTCACAGCGATAGTCGTTTTGTACCTGGCGCCCGAAAAGCTCTCCGGCTGGACTCAGGAGGACAAGGACAGCTACAGCTTCAGTAAATGGGCGGAAAACGTAAGAAATCCAATCTGGGATGATGACGAATGGTGGGTCAATTACATCCTGCATCCTTATTGGGGCGCCACTTATTATGTCCGGGGCCGGGAGCGTGGCTTCAAGCGATCGCATTCCTTCTGGTACTCTTTCCTTCTGTCTTCGCTCTACGAATTTGGGCCTGAAGCTCTGTTCGAAGCGGTTTCCTATCAGGATTTGATCGTGACCCCGGTTGCAGGTTACCTGCTTGGAGAATATCTGTTTATCCCGATCCGGGAGCGGATCAGGGCCAAGGCCCGACTTTACTGGCCGGACAAGGCAGTGCTGCTCATTACTGACCCCCTTGGGGTGGCCAGCGAAGAGTTGAGCCGGATTTTCGGGGTAAACACCCGGGTGGGTTTTCGCCTGCAGGAGCCGGCAGGCAGTCAGCAATCATTATGGGTGCGGGATGAAACGGAAATCACATTGCCGGCCCGCACACGTATCAAGCCGGTTTGGGGACTGCAGCTGAGAATCAACTGGTGAATCGGGATTATCGCGCTGAACACGAACCGTTTTTTTCAATATAACGCAAACTGAGTCTGACACACAGCCTGCGGGCCAGGATTTTGGTTTTGTTCCACTGTTGTTATAGAATTTTACCGCAGCTTATGCACTGAATATGAAGCAAAAAATTTAAAAAACTGAGGATAGTGGAGCGGTCTTTTTTTTGTGACACAGCAAAAAGAAGTATCCGCAGACATTCGCACTGTTAAAAGTTAAACAAATCAAGTAGCATAAAACAGATTTACAGTGATCAATAATTAAATAAATGCATGTACCCATGTTAAGTGAAAAAGAGAAGCTGGAATCTATAACGTCTTTAGGTATAGAACTTAACCAGATTAATGACCTAGATCTCCTGCTAGAACGTATCCTTTCAAAAGCCCGAAAATGGGTCAACGCAGACGCCGGCTCCATTTATATCAGGGAGGGAAAAAAGCTTAATTTTGTGTACACCCAGAATGATACCCTGCAAAGCCAACTTTCCGAGGGTGAGAAACAGATTTATTCCACTTTTACCATTCCAATTGATGATAAAAGTATCGCAGGCTTTGTCGCCTTAACCGGTCAGGCACTCAACCTATCAAATGTTTATAGCCTGCCCCCTGATGCGCCATACCATTTCAGCAGTGAGGCTGATGATGTCTCAGGCTATAAAACTCATACAATGCTCACTGTTCCCCTTAAGACAACCGAGGGTTATATTCTTGGTGTTTTACAGATAATTAATGCCCAGGGTGATAATAATGAAGTCATCGTTTTTACAAAAGATGACGAGAAAATAATGTACTATTTTGCCGGTATTGCAGCAATCGCAATTGATCGTGCCAAGCTGACCCGTTCTATTATCATGCGCATGATCAAAATGACAGAATTGCATGATCCCATGGAAACCGGTGCCCATGCCAACCGGGTAGGTAGTTATTCGATAGAAATATATGAAAAATGGGCACGCCGTCGCAGGATTCCCCGGGAAGAGATTGATGAGAAACGCGATATATTGAAAATGGCAGCCATGTTGCATGATGTAGGCAAAATAGCCATATCTGATAAGATTCTGAAAAAACCGGGCCGACTGACAGAAGAGGAGTTTGAGATCATGAAGCAGCATACAGTCCAGGGTGCCCGGCTCTTTCTGGATAAACAGTCGAAATTTGATGAGGTGGCAGGAATTGTGGCGTTGAATCACCATGAAAGATGGGATGGGGGAGGACGTGGTTATCCTGGTCATGTCGAAGTAAGAACCGGTGAGCCTGTCGCAGGAAAGACATCAAATAATGGAGGTGCTAAGCCTAAAAAGGGAGAGGAGATTCCTCTTTTCGGCAGGATAGTCGCCCTTGCTGATGTGTATGATGCATTGTCTTCGGCCCGCTGTTATAAAGAACCTTTTGATGAAGAAAAGGTGTTGCGAATTCTAAAGGAAGAAACAGGGCACCAGTTCGATCCTGAACTGGTGGGAATTTTACTGGAAATTTTTGATACGATTAAATCAATCAGGGAGCGCTACACCTCTGACAACTAAATTATTCTTCAAAGAATAAATTTGAGTGAGGGAGAACACCATGATTCGTCTGACCCGCAAAGTTTTTACCGATCTCGCCCTATGGATGATAGGGCTGGGTTTAGCCACCGGCGTCGTCTTCCCGTTTTTTGTTGTTCTTATGGGCGGACCGCCGGAAATGGCAATGAAGCCGTGGTTTTTTGCAGCCTGCATGACGGCTGGATTCATCGTCGGCGGGGTAAACATCTGGCTGGCTCGGACAACTGTCGGCAACAACATGGGCATTCTGGTCGACCACATGAGATTTGTCGAGAAGAACCTCCGGCAAATGACACTGGACGGCGACCCGGAGCGATGCACTCCTGAGAAATGTTCCATTGCCGTTGATTCAGATGACGAGATTGGAGAATGCGGCAAAGCTTTCAACTATCTTATCGAGGCCCTCTCCGTATCACTTAAAAATGATGCTGCTGTTCGTAAATTTAACGAGATGCTTACAAGCCATTTGGAACTGGAACTTTTGGCGGGCCAGACCCTGCAGCAGTTGCTGCTGAATACCGATGCAGACGCAGGCGCCATTTTAATAGTAGAAGAAGGTGCCTTGAATGTACTCGCATCCCAAGGGATCCACACGCCGACTCGTATGATCGACAGCGATCATGTCCGGAAGGCGATGCAGACCGAAAAAAGGGTAAGTGTGGTGGTGCCGGAGGACCTTGCCGTTGAAGGAGTCCTGACGGACTTTCGTCCCCGGGAAGTGCTGATTGATCCGCTGCTTTATAAGGG
>JAHEIB010000258.1 GCA_024639645.1 Deltaproteobacteria bacterium | reverse complement strand
GGACTAAATCAGATTGCAGGTTCTGCCCCGGCAACATCAAAAACCGTATTGTCGAAGAGTGGGATTCTGTGCTTGCATTTGAGGATGGGTTTCCGGTCTCTGATGGGCATCTCTTGATTGTTCCCAAAAGGCATGCCCCTGATTGGTTCCTTATGACGGAAAGAGAACGACGGGAAGCAGATGATCTGATCGAAGTCTTAAAAAACAGACTCTCGGAATCGGATAAGACGGTCACCGGCTTTAACATCGGCATGAACTGTGGTGCATCAGCCGGTCAGACAATATTCCATGCCCACATCCACCTGATACCGAGACGAGATGGCGATACGCCGAATCCGACCGGTGGTGTTAGAGGGGTCATACCGGACAAGATGTGTTACTGTTTGGAGAGAACAAAAGATGTTTGAGTATCGTTTTGTCCTTTGCACCCGCATCATCCCTTTGGATTGGATATGGTGATGTTAGCTTCATACCCTCCTGTCGTAACCCTTGTGCTCATTTATTTGTTTGTGGTGAATGAACCCGGCAGGGTTCCACGGATTTGTCAAAAAGATCAGATCGTATTGGAGGACTGGGATTGAAACGGGCAGGTCGGTGTTCAGCGGAAAATGAAAAAGCCGGGACAAGCCCGGCTTCTCATTCGATGTCGCCAACTGACGGTCGTTACGTGCATCCATGAAGTTGCACGAGCTGGTTCATCCAATCAGTCAGCTACTGTCGTGTCTTGACACTTAAGAGACGTCGATACGAAGTTGGTTACACCGGAAGTCAGCCAGATTATTGAAGCCGCATCGTGGTTATGCAAGTGGCGCTGCCGTCGGTGGTCGTGATGACATCGGTGGCCGAACGGTTTAGGCCACTGATTGTCAAATTGATTGTGCGGTTTCTTGGCAACCAGAGCTCCATGAATCCGCTTCTCAGCGTATATACCGGTTTGTCCATAATCACAGTTCCGGATTGGTCGACTGCCTTGACGTTGAGTTTCGTCTGAGCCAATTCCCCCTTACAGGAGGACATGAAATGAATGCCTCATTTATGCGTTTTATCGAAAAATGGGGCTACGGCTACCATCATCTCATCAGCAGGCAGCGGAATTTTTTTGACCCTGCCGCTTTCAAACTGAAAAACAACCTCTTCGGACGTGATGTGTGTTTTCACGGGCTGTTTTTCCCAGTACCACTGGTTGGCGAGCGCCAGCGCTTGGTGTGCATTCAGTCCGTCAAGCTGGTCAATGAGAGCGGATTCGCTAGTTGAAAATGCGGGTGTATTCGTCAGAAACACGGCAAGAGCGATAACGGGAATTATCATCGACAATCTCTTACAGGATGTTTTTAACATAGCAGTTCCCCTTACCGATTTTATAATTCCAGCCTAAAAACATTAAGCCCATCCAGTAAGGCCCGGCACCATGAACGTGTTTTTGGTTATCACATGCTGTTTCGCATGTACCTGAGCTCTGAAGGTGCTCAGAACCATTTGAGTAGCAACCTCTTGGATTTGTTTACGAATGGAGGTGCCAAACCTTTTCATGCAGGGGCTGTTCCACGGGATGTTGCTCTTCATTATTCACGCTCCTTAATTTGTTGTCAGATCTAACAATGTTCATTATTTCATCGTAATCAAGGGAATTGTAGCGTCTCGTGAGCGGGAAGTCTTTGCCGGTGATAATGGAAATGGATAAAAAGCTTTCCGGTAAGGGTCTTAAATTGCAATAATTTTGAAACCTTTCTGGGCAAACTGGCCTGTTACAGATTGAGGAGGTTCGGGCACAACCTCTTCCTTTTCATCCCCTGAAATGGGTGGCTCTAATTACCGGGCCACCCATTGATCGTTTGGATCTCGGTATCCTGTCAGCCAAACCGATGTCCGCTGAAATACACTTGGATCCGATGCCCAGAATCTTGGCAGCATTCCGCATGGTCGTTCTATCGCCCAGATCCATGGCCCGATCGTGGGCTTCAACCCTTTTGAAGTATGAGTGTTTCCCAGGTGTTGCTTATCTGTCGAAGCGTATTCCGCATATGAACGAAACTTACATCTCCGAGCTTGTATCCGATCTCAATGATATGAGGATTACAAATCTCAGCAATTTGAAAGTTATGATGACAGGGCACGGTGCAGCCGACTTGCGTCATTCTATAACACCATATGGACGCCGGTTTGTCGCGTATCTGTATGAGATATAACCCGGCATTTAATCAGATCACCCAGAAGCTGTGCTTCTATGTCACTTTCGCTGTGCGCGTAAATTGCCTGTTGGTGTGCACTAATTGTCGAAATTGGAAGCGATTGCAAATCCGGTTGGGTTCGACACCATATACAAGACCGGGGAAGAGCGTGGCTTTTGCTAAATCCTGTTATGCCTTTCGTTTGCGTCCGTCTGTTTGGGTTCTGTTCTCGTCATAACATTCAAGCGCAATCTCAATCGTCTGAAGGTGGATATCCACGATATCCTGAATGTCGGGTGCATAGCCGCCGGCCATGGTAACAGTCACCGGTAGCCCGCTTTCTTTAAGATGCCTCAGGACGAGACCATCCCTTTGGGCCAGTCCCGCCTTGGTCAACGCCAGCCGACCGTAGCGATCCTTCCTGTATGGATCAGCCCCGGCAAGGTAAATCACCAGATCAGCGTTGAATCTGTGTGTGGACGCACTAAGGCCTTTTTCAAGAGCATCGAGATAGGTTCTATCATCCGTCCCGTTTTCCATTTCAATATCGAGATCACTGGTTTCTTTGTGATAGGGAAAGTTGTTCTTGCCATGGATGGAAAATGTTAAAATGGTGGGGTCATCTCTGGCAATGGCTGCCGTGCCGTCTCCCTGATGCACGTCACAGTCGACAATCAAGATATTCTTGGCAAGACCCTCGGCCTGCATAGCCCTGGCGGCGATCACACTGTCGTTCAACCAGCAAAACCCTTGGCCATGATCGCGGAAGGCATGGTGGGTTCCGCCGCCGAGATTGACGGCAACCCCATCCGATATAGCTGCCCGGCAGGCGGCAATGGTAGCGCCGACTGAATAAAGGGTCCGTTTCACAATTTGTGGTGACCAGGGCAGGCCGACACGCCGGATTTCTTTATCTGTTAACTCACCCTCAAACAGGCGACGAACGTACTCGTCATCATGGGCCCGCAAGATCGACTCTACGGAGGATATTTCTGGAATTTGCAGATCGATTGGTTTATCACATAAACGCTCTGATACATGCTTTCGCAGCAAATAGTATTTGTCTTTGGGGAAACTGTGGTTTTCCGGCAACGGGATGGGAAATGTGTCGGTGTAAAAGATTCTCATATCGGT
>JAHEIB010000257.1 GCA_024639645.1 Deltaproteobacteria bacterium | reverse complement strand
CTAAGGGAACATATTTATGACAACAGCTATAGTGCCGTCCAGAAATGAGGATTTTTACGTAAGATCAAGGCGGACGAAAGGTTTCAACCGGAGGAATACTGAAGTATTTCGAGGATTGAAACCGAACGCCCAACGCAGAGATTGGGCAAAAAGACAATTTAGAAACAGCCCCTGGTTAGAATTGCATAACTTTGAACAGCGTCTTAAAATGAATTTTAACCTCCTGCCGTGTCTCTTTGAGACGGTCCAGAAACGTTTTTGCGAGGTTCGACATGATGAAATAGCCCATTTCAGGATCGTCTTTAACATGCTCCATCAATTGGCTTCGTTTGATGACTGTTAGGATACTATCTTCATAGCTTCTGGCGGAAAGGCTGTAGATATACGGGGGAACCAGGGATGACATGCCTAAATAGCCCCCTTCCGATCTCAAAATCGCGATGGGCAGCTCGATATGATCGTCAAGTGCCGTCAACATCTCTACCGCACCCTGCTTGATACAGTAAAGTAGCTCGGCCGCCTCCCCTTCACGAAAAAGCCGTTGGCCTTTTTTAACAGAAATCTCCTCCATCAGGGTGTTAAGACGCTCAAGCTGAATCTCTGAAAGTCCCTCGAACAGGTGACAAAATGGTCGGTTCATGGCAATTCTCCCTCACAAAATCATTATTTACGAGGATGGGTGTGCGTTTTATTCTACCCCATCGTTGCATAAACAACATGGCGCGGGAACGTCGGAGAACTTCAGGTCCTGCGTTGCTGAGGGCTTGAAGTAAAAAACTACGACTTCACCCCCAGACGCCTTGATTTAGAAGCCCTCCGGCTTTTTCAACGCTGGGGTCTATTTTGTGGAAAAATTTTCGGATGCGAACCAGACGCATATGAACAGGTGTGTCAGTAGAAGCGTCTCAAAAAAGTTCTTTGGCCCAATTTCTGTGTTGGTCTCTTGCTTCAAATCCTCGGAATACTACAGTATACCTGCGGGTTGAAGTTCGGGACCGCCTTGAACTTGAACCAAAACCCTTTTTTTGAGATGGCTTCTAGTAAATTATCAAATACTATAATATTGGGGGATGTTCAATGTCAAGGATATAGCATTTCAACATGTCCAAAATAGTTCATGAAATATTTGGGCTAACGCTTTGGCGGGTGACGGCAAACAACCGGTCGCCTGTTTGAAGCAAATTAGCGATCGTTAGGAAAACCAGAGGATTGGATTGGGTTTACTGCAAACAGGCGGTGTTAACCAGTCAAACCTATCTTAATAATTTGGCACTGGTGGTCCTTACGAGCGCTTATTTGCAAGTTCGAGCGGTTGTTTGACGTTATTTGCCGGAGCCGTTTCAGCGCTTTCTGGCAAACGCTATCATCTTTTGGATCTTTTTCTATAATTGGGCAGGAGTTTGAAGATTTCAATTTCATTGCTGACATTCTTGAGTTTGTATTTACCCATGGGCTTCAGGGAATGTTGCCGGTATATGCGATCCGCCGTCACTTTAGAAATCAGAACGCTGCTGCCGGTTGCCAGAGAACCGATCCGGGAGGCCACATTCACGATTTTCCCACGGGCCGTGTAGGTCCACCGTGATCCCGTGATGTTGTTGAACTTGGCTGCCCCCACGAGTGCGGTGCCGGAGTGAATTCCCATATGAATGTCGAGTGGCCGGTAAAGAGAAAGCATTTCATGCCCGATGCGTCTGGTCTCTTTCTGGATTGACAATGCCGTACGCGCGGCATCCAGGGCATTTTTTTGCTTGTCTTCATTTAAAAACAGCACCATCAAACCGTCACCCGCTGTTTCGTTGACATCCCCGTTGTTTCTGTGGATGGCATCCATAAAGACCGAGAAATGTTTTTCAACGATATGATTCACTTTGGCGCTGTCGAATTTTTCACATAGCTTTGTATAACCCGCAATGTCCAGAAAAAGAACCGACAGATCCTGTTCCTTGCTTTCCGGAAGCAACCCTTCCGGAGAGGCTTCGATCAAATTGGTGACGGTATTGGGCACAAATTTACTCAAGTTATCCTTGATATTTTCTAATAGTTCAACTCTCTTTATGGTGGCACTTAATTCCTGGAGGGTTTCTTCGAGGTGGGTATTTTTTTTGCTAAGACGCTGGTTCAAGGTCAGTACGCTCTCAAAGGACTGGGCATTTTTAATGGCGATAACCAGATTGTTGATCAGTGTTTCCATGAGTTCTTTCTCATGGGCTGCAAAAGCGTCACCCGAAAGTTTGGAACCCAATCCCAAAAGACCCTGAAACCTTTCTTCCACCACAAAGGGAAGAACCAGCTCTATACCGTGGGAAATAACGTGCTTGCAGGCCCACAGCGTTTCGTCACCCGTTTTCTTGTGCAACATTCCATTCAGGGAGCACTGCCGGCAACCCTTTTTCAACGGCAACATATCCGCTTCTTCAATTCCCACGGATACAAAATGATCGACTTTCCCGGTATCCAGGGGAACCAAAAACACAAAACCTTTGAGCACGCCGAAATTTCCCATGGTCGTGAGCAAAAACTTCCTGATAATGGTTTCTGTATCGACGCTCTCGAACAGTTCTTTGCTCAAATCATTGAGTGTCTTTAACTGAAAAGAACGCATGTCCAGCTTATCCTGTGTCACTTCCACATCCAATAAACATGCGCTTAAGGCGCTATTTTGATTTGATGTATTCATTTTTTTATAGGCCTACTTCAGTTAAGTTACATCAACAACTGGTCGCTTACATACCACGTATATACCACAATGTGATATAATAACCACCCTATGGCATGTGCGCAACATTTATGGCTAAGATGAGTGGTTAAATTGAAGGGTTCGAGGAATCAAGGATTTGAGGGTTCAAGGGTAGCCGACGGCTGATAGCGGACCGCGGCATCCCAGCCTCCTAGCATCCTCGCTTCCCAGCAGACAAGGTTCGAGCATTTGAAAAGGGAAAAGATCTTTTATCACGAAAACACGCAAGGACAAAATGTCGAAAAGGGCCATGACAGATTTCGTGTTTTCGTGATGGCTGTTATTTTCCCTGCCCCTCTATCTCTTTTCTGGAACGGTTGAGTAATTGAAGGGCTGTCTCCTGGGACTGATGATCGAAATTTACAATACCGAGCGTGACATTCAGGCGAATGCCGTCGGTATCCAGCTTTCTCTTCAGGAGGAGGTTTCGCAGTCGATTGCAGACAGGCTCCGCTTTTGAAGCGGATGTCTGGGGCATGAGAAGTGCAAAGGTTTCCGCGTCAAGCCGCCCGAGGTAATCGCTTCTGCGAATCAAGGTGGAAAGGGTCTGTCCGATCAATCGA
>JAHEIB010000117.1 GCA_024639645.1 Deltaproteobacteria bacterium | reverse complement strand
GCAGGCCTTTTTTGTTTCCTCCTGGAACTTAATCATGCACTCGCCACATTCAAGTTCCACATTTGGCATATCCCCATATTTTTTTTTCAGTTCTTCACCACTCAAAACCTGGGCGAAACTGCATCCGCACTGGGGACAGGCGGATTTGATGTGATAGCGTTTGCCGTGATCGGTCATTTTTAACCCTCCTTTTGATTTGTCGCAGGAATATAATGCTGCATGTCTTCAAAAGCAATAATCATACCACCTGCCATGCAATGTCGTGGTCACCTGTGGCGATTGAACTGAAAAGCGAGCGCATTTCCCATGGCTTCCGATGCAAGCTCCAAAAAAGACAAGAGGCGTGTGCGGTGTGTGGGATTCTGGCATGTTTATTGTATCTGCTGAAAGGGAACGTTTAACAAATGCAACATTAATCAAATGGGATTTTTAAAATAAGGAGGAAACCATGGCTCAGATCACACTCAAAGGAAACCCGGTCCAAACATCAGGAGAACTGCCGACACCAGGGTATACCGCACCTGATTTTTCCCTGGTCAAAAGAGACTTGACCGACTTTTCGCTGAGGGATGTGGCCGGCAAGCGCATTGTACTGAATATTTTCCCCAGCATTGACACCCCCACCTGCTCTGCGTCTGTTCGCAGGTTCAACGCGGAGATAAGTGATCATGAAAATGCAGTGGTTCTCTGTATCTCCCGGGATTTGCCTTTTGCACATAACCGTTTTTGTGAAGCAGAAGGCATCGAAAATGCGATTGTATTGTCTGAGATGCGTCACAGGAATTTTGGTGAAAAATATGGTGTGGCTATAAAGGATGGACCCATGGCCGGCCTGCTGGCCAGGGCGGTCGTGGTGTTGGATGAGTCCGGGAAGGTCATTTACGCTGAGCTTGTCAAGGAAATTGCAACGGAGCCGAACTATGAAAAAGCACTGGAAGTGCTTAAAAATGCAGCCAGCATCGATGGCTGTACTGCAAGTTTTACGGCCGAGCATGCCAGGGGAGAAGGGGAAGACGATGTGTGCGATGATGGCAGATCAGGATAGGCCGGTATCTTAAACACGCGACTTTCTGGGGTCAGCGAACGCGAAGTCAACCACCACCCGTGAAACGGATGGCTTGAATTTCCCCTAAAATGGGGGAAAGACAAAGGAGACGGCACGTCTCCGCAAGTTAAGGTTCGGGACCGCGTGCCAAGCACGCGGTTTGTAGAGCAATAAATAATCCCCTGGCGCTTTGCGAACCCGCCATTGGATTGTTTATTTCGCTCTATCTATTGTGAAATCCGAAAGGTGAGTTTGGAAGCAATGCACAGACAAATTCAGTACAGGGGTATCAATCACCTGGCCATGGTTACCCGGGATATGGATCGAACCGTTCGATTCTGGCGGGATTTTTTAGGAATGCGACTGGTGGCCGGCCTGGGAACGGGAAAATACCGGCATTATTTTTTCGAGATTTCAGAGAACGACATGATTGCCTTTTTTGAATGGCCGGATGTGGAAGCCATCCCCGAAAAAGATCACGGGGTCCCCGTGAAAGGACCCTTTGTTTTTGATCATGTGTCCATTGCTGTTGGAACCGATGCAGACTTGGGGGTGCTGAGGGATAAATTTGAAGCAGCCCGGATGTGGGTTTCCGAGATTATCGACCATGGGTTCATTCATTCCATATATGCCTTTGATCCCAATAACATCCCCATCGAATTCAGTGCTCCTGTGGCACATGTCGATATCCGAAAAAAACCAAGGATGATGGATCAAAAGCCATCCAGGACGGCACTGGAAGGCTCGGAGCCGGTTCAAGGTTACTGGCCGCTTTTGGACGGCCCGGCGGATCATATCGATAAAAGAGTTTATCCCGGGGAAGGCAGGATTTTTAATGATACCCCAAAGGGGACGGATTAAAGTACATGAAAACCAGAGAAGAAATAGATTCTTTGGGCAGCGTTGAACTTCCGGTTGATGCCTATTATGGTGCACAGACCGAAAGAGCCCGAAAGAATTTCATAGACAGCGGGCTCAAGCTGCCTGGAGCTTTTATCCGGTCTCTTGCAATCATCAAACGGTTTGCAGCTGCCGCCAATGCGGAGCTTCAGCTCTTGGAAACAAAACCGGCCGAAGCAATCACGTGTGCCGCCCTTGAAGTAATTGACGGCAAATTCGACCATTCTTTTGTGGTAGACCTGTTTCAGACAGGATCCGGAACATCCACGAACATGAATATGAACGAGGTCATCGCATTTAGAGCAAATGAATTGCTTACGGGAACAAAAGACGGAAAATCTCCGGTTCATCCAAACGACCATGTAAATCTGGGACAGTCGAGCAACGATATCATTCCCAGTGTTATTCATGTGGCCGGTTTGATGGCCATAAAGGGGGAATTGGTTCCTGCCCTGGAAAAACTCCATAATGTTTTAGCCCAAAAAGCAGCTGAGTTTGCTTCCATCCGGAAGATTGGCCGGACGCATCTGCAGGATGCTGTCCCCATTTATCTGGGTGATGAGTTCGGCGCTTACGCCCGGCAGGTTGCTCTTTCCCTTAAACGAATTGAAAATGCTTCCGAAAATCTAAGAGAACTCCCCCTGGGTGGGACGGCCGTCGGCAACGGATTGAATACACACCCTGAGTTTGCAGGCCGGGTGATTCAGATGCTGTCCGCGCATTTGAAAATCGATTTTTTTGAGGCTGTCCATCATTTTGAGGCTCAGAGTGCCAAAGACGCAGCCGTGGAGATAAGCGGCGCGTTGAAGACCACTGCGGTCAGCTTGACAAAAATTTCAAATGATATCAGATGGCTTGCATCAGGTCCTCGCTGTGGCCTTGGTGAAATCCAAATCCCGTCACTGCAACCGGGATCCTCCATTATGCCAGGCAAGGTGAATCCCGTCATTCCAGAATCGGTGCTGCAGATTGCAGCCCAGGTGATGGGAAACGATCTCACCATTACTCTGGCGGGTCAGGGCGGCAATTTGGAGTTGAATGTCATGATGCCGGTCATTGCCTACAATCTGCTGCAATCCATATCGATTCTTTCCATTGGTGCCCGTTCTCTTGCGGAAAAGTGCATCCTGGGGATCAAGGCTGATATGGAAAAGTGCTCATTTTACCTCGACAAGAGCTTGGCACTGGCAACCTATCTGGTTCCACGGCTGGGTTATGACAGGTCTGCGGCCATTTCGAAAAAAGCCCATGAGTCCGGAAAGCGTATCGCGGACGTGGTACTGGAAGAGGGTATTCTTACCCAGGAGGAACTGGACAAACTTATCAGGTGAGGCTTATGGATACCGACACTTATATCATTCAGTGCGCAAATTGCAAAACCAGGAATCGGATACCCAAAAGTCGTGTAAAAGATGGACCTATCTGTGGGAAATGCCGTAGGAAACTGCCTCCGCCCTCGGTGGTTCAACGCCCGGTGATGGTAACGGACCGATCGTTTCAGGAAGACGTTCTGTCGTATCCGGGGGTGGTGCTTCTGGATTGCTGGGCGGCGTGGTGCGGGCCCTGTCATATGCTTGCGCCGACCATAGATCAACTCGCGAGAGAGTTTTCAGGACATGTCAAGGTGGCCAAACTCAATATCGATCAAAACCCCATGACGGCGGCCCGATACCATGTGCTGAGTGTTCCCACACTGCTCTTTTTTAAAAACGGAAAGGTCATCCATACCTTAGCAGGGGCATACGGCAAACCCGAGATCGAACGACAACTACGGGCCATGCTGTGAGGTATCAATCATGAGAATTTTTATTACCGGTGGAACGGGTTTTGTGGGTAGCTTCCTGTCGCGTTATCTCGTGCAAAGGGGTCACCATGTCATTGCCGCCGGTACCCGGCCCCATTTTGCCTTCGACAGCGGTAACCGGTTTGCATATGTTTCAGCCGACACGACTGTTCCAGGGGTTTGGCAGGAGCGTGTCAGCGAGGTTGATGCCGTTATCAATCTTGCCGGGCAAAATATTTTCCGTTACTGGACAGATTCAGCAAAACGCAGAATTTACGAGAGCCGTATTCTGACCACGCGGAACGTGGTCATGGGTATGGGAAAAAAGCAGCCCCCAATCCTTCTAAACGCATCCGCAATCGGCTATTACGGTGATCGGGCCGATGTACACTTAAATGAATCATCCCCTGCGGGAGACGATTTTCTTGCCGACGTGAGCGTGAACTGGGAAAAGGAGGCGCTTCGTGCCAACGCTTTGGGCGCCCGTGTGGCCCTGCTTCGATTCAGTGTCATTCTCGGTAAAGACGGTGGCGCTTTGGCCAAGATGGTGCCAGCCTTTAAATACTTTGCCGGGGGACCCATGGGATCTGGCAGACAGTGGTTTTCCTGGATGCATATTCAAGATCTGGCAAGGGCGGTGGAAATGATCCTTGAAAACGAAAACATGCACGGGCCCATAAATTTCTGCGCCCCCCACCCGGAGAGAAACCATACCTTTGCCAAGTCCTTGGGAAAAGCGTTAGGCCGACCGGCATTCATAAGAATACCGGCCTTTGTATTGAAATCGATCATGGGTGAACTGGGGGGTGTCATGCTGGGCAGCCAACGATGTGTTCCGCAAAAGCTTCAGCAGCATGGATTTGAATTCCGATATCCGGGTATCAAAAAAGCTTTGAGGAACCTTTTGAATGAATAAAAAAAATGAAGTTACCACCCTAAACGGCCAACAATATCAAGAAGTAACCGCTTATGACCGTCTGCACATGCCCCGCCATACCCTTGACTGGTCTAATGTCCCACGCCAGACCAAATCATATCCGCCCCTGCAGAAAATCAACCTTGAGCCAAAGATCGACTTGAGGGGAAAGTCGTTTTGGCAGGTCATGGAAGACACCGGCAGCATTTCCCCCAATGTGACCCTGGATATTCAAACCTTGTCAAAAGTCCTTGCCCTGGCCTATGGCTACACAGCCCGGCAGCAGGCGGGTGGCCAGACATTTCTGTATCGCAGTGCCCCATCGGCCGGCGCGCTTTACCCGGTTGAGGTCTATGTTTCAGGGGCGGGTATTCCTGGTTTGCCGCCGGGTTTGTTTCACTATGATATTCAGGCGTTTGCACTCCGGAAGTTGCGTGGTGAAGAAGCATCAAGGCGTATTGCCGAAACGCTCTCCGTCCCGAAACCGGAAAATACTTGGGTCTCCTTTATATTGAGTGGCATATTTTTTCGAAGTTCATGGAAATACCGAAAAAGGGCCTTTCGATACGTAATGCTCGATACCGGTCACCTGGTTGAAAATCTGGTTTCAGCACTGGCCTTTGTGGGCTTGCCCTGTTCGGCACGGTATGATTTTGTGGATGAACGCCTCTGCACGCTGGTAGGGTTGGACAGGCTCAAGGAGGCTTGTTTTGCTATTGTGGATGTCCGTCTGGAAGGGCTGTTGAATGATGCTGAGAGTGGTGTTTCCCAGACCGAACCGATGGCACCGGATTTGGCGATGACCAATGCCAGTATGGTGTCATCCCATGAAGTGGCATATGATGCCATCAAACAGATCTACTTCACAAGTTCCGAACGACTGAAAGTCTGCCACCCAGGCAGCGAGATGCCGTGTGTCACCCTGCCGGAACCCCGGCAATGGTTTCCTGTCAGACATCAGGATGTTAAAAGCGCTAGGACTGATTACGCCGGTGTTGTTAAGGGGCGGCGCTCCAGAAGAAATTTTGTAAGGGAGCCGATAACGATGACGTCTTTTATGCGTCTTTTATCACTGATGGGTAAGACCCCTTTTTCCGGTAAAAACGTCAAGCCTTATTTACCCCCTGTTACGACAGGATTTCTGGTGGGCCATGTGGAGGGCTTCGATCATGGTTTTTATCGATTTGACTCTGAGAACAACAGGTATGGTCTTTTCAAATCAGGGTCTTTTATGGTGAAAATGGCTGAGATCTGCCTGGATCAGTTATGGCTTGCAAATGCCGGTGTCCTTTTTTTGTTTATGGCAAACCTGAAAGCATTGGATGACAGCTGGGGGGCCAGGGCTTACCGTTATGCCATGCTGGATGCCGGAGCGCTTGGTCAACGGTTGTATTTGGGAAGCACGGCCCTGAGTCTGGGTTGCTGCGGCATTGGGGCCTTCTATGACAATGAGGCCAGGGCGTTGCTGGACCTCAAGGACGACAGCTACCTGCTATACCTGGTGGCAGTTGGAAACATTAAAAAATAGGTTTTTCTTTCGATTTGAGAGAAAGGGTTCCAGTTTATTCCGTCGGTTAAAACCGGGTCCTTTGGGCCAAGTCAAAGATGATTGGCTCCGCCTGAAACAGTCCGAAAGAGAATCCAGGCGTCAGAATTCAGAATAATGGATTCGTCTTCGGCTCAGTCAAAGAGAAGATAATGTTGTAGGAGCGAAGCGACATCTAAGTTCTTCCGTTTCCTGACTTCTGTCTTCTGAACCGAAACAGCGAGCGCATTCCCCGTAGCTTGCTGCGGGGTTAGCGAGCGAATCTAAATTAGGCAGAATTCCTTACTTTTCTATGGCCTGAAATTTTTTCATGAATTTCCGGTCGATGGCATCTTTGATGAAAAAGGCCAGCTTTCCATCCAGCACAAGCCATTTCTTCTGCAGGACCCCCTTCCCACCCCCCATGTTGAAAATCAGGAGATAGTCTCCCCCAGGATCAAAAGACTGCAGCGGATTACCCTCCAGTGCAGCCATGAGATTTGCATAGAGCACCGGATTTTCACGGACCGCATAGACCCCGACCTTGTCGAGAGGCCGGGGTTCAAAATAGATACAATCGCCCCCGCCAAAGATATCCGGATGGGCTGTGCACTGAAGATACGCATTCACCCGTAGACCCCCGTCAGGGCCGGTAGGCAATCCGGAATCTTTGAACAGGCGGTTTGGCCTAACCCCTAGCGCGAGGAAAATAACATCGAGGTCGTGGCGCTCACCCGATGCCAGAATAGCTGTTTTAGATTCGATTGATTCGACATAACTGCCGGACAGGATGCTGATGCCACGTTGTTTTAGAGCGTGCTCTACCTTGGTCCGAACTTTTTCCGGAAATCGTGACATGAAACGTTTACCGGCAAAAATTTTGATTTCTGGTAGATACTTGCCGCTGTTCTGCGCTAGTTGCCATGCATTGCCCGCAATTTCAGCAGAGGATGGACCGCCACCAACGATACCGATGGTGATTTTTTTCCGGGAACACAACGCAAGGATCCGCGTCTGGGCTTCCAGGAGTCGTTCGATGGGTTTGGCCGAGTAGATATCATCTGACATTTCAGAAAGATTCAGCCTCGGAACATAGCTGCCGGCATTGAACGAGACGATATCGTAAGGGATCTGATCACCCGACTGGAGTGAGAGGGTCTTGGCAACGGGATCCACGCTCACGGCTTTTTCCAGAAGGAAGGTTCCTCCTTGCTTTTCAACGACATGCCGGGTAGCGAAGCGGATATCATTTGGTGTGTAGGTTTTTCCCAGCATGCCGGGCCCCATACCGGAATAATAGTGATATGCCGAGGGGCCTACCACGGTGACCCGGTAGCCTTTCTCCACAAAGGTGTGAAGGTTTGCCAGGGTCAACATATGGGCATGTCCACCACCAACGAGAACGAGATGTTTGGTCATTCTTTGCACTCCTAAAACTTTTTTTAAGGTTACAGGTCATTGAAAAGCTGCCCTAGCTGCTCCAGATGGCTTCTTTCCTCCTGTGCAATTTTTAGTAATACAGCTTTGCTGCGCTCATCCCCGCCTCTCTCGGATGCGCGTGAATACAGATCCAGGGCCTGGGCCTCGATGGACATGGCCAGTGATACGACATCCCCCGGTGAATCCAGGTCCGGTTTGAACAGGGTGATGTATTCATCCGTGGTGAGGCCTCCCTCTACAGCAAAGACGGCTATTTGCTTATCAAAAGAATCCCGATCGACTCTTTTTCCGGATATCAGTAGGTATTCATCAAAGAGTCGGTCCTGGTGCTTTATCTCAATTTCAGACAGTTTTTGGAAAAGATCCCGAACCGGTATGCTCTGTACCTTTTCGGTCATAGAGAGATAAAAGTCACGCAGTCCTGCTTCAAGGGAATAGGCTATCAGCAGGGTATTTTCGGGTGATTCCGCACCATCGAAAAGCGCCAGACCCTGCTCCTGGGGACCCATTGCCACCGGGTCGTCCCATGCCTTGATACCCCCCGCCATGTTCAGGACGTTTTTGAATCCTTTTCCCGCGAGCATCTGCGAAGCCACACGGCTTCGCCCGCCGACGGCTCAATAGACCAGTGTCGGTTTGGCAGGGTCCAGTTCATCCAACCGTTTGTCGAGTTCTGCAATGGGGATGAGTTTCGCGCCTGGAATATGACGGGTTTCATATTCCCTCGGCTGACGGACATCCACAAGGTTGAAGGCCTCCGGGTTCTGGTCGGCCATGATATTTTTGGCTTTGTCTGTAGAAATGGATGTTACCGGTGTTAAAAATTGTCTCCAACGCATGATATCCTCCTGTTATTGGATTGGCGGCACAATATTTGCATTGATTATTGTAACATATTATCCTTTCAGACCTATATTATTTACCCTCTTTAAATGTAAAAACTTCATATGAGAAAGGGGCCTGCTATGAATTTAAGTGAGTACAAAAATATCATCAAATTTGCAATGGAAAATGAGGTTGAAGCCCAAAAATTTTATGAAGAGGCCGCCCAAAAAGTTGAAAACCCACAGTTGAAGGAGATGTTTGCTGACTTTGCTGAAGAAGAAAGGAGACACAGGGAGATATTGAAAGAGGTTTACATCAGCAATCGAATGGGCGATTACTTTCATGAAGATCAAGATTATCATATAGCCGAAAATCTTGATTTGCCGGAGCTTTCCACAGACATGAAGCCGGCCGATGCCATCGCGTTGGCCATGAAAAAGGAAGAAGCGGCCATGGTTCAGTACACGAGTTTGGCAGATACATGTCAGGAGCCGGACAAAAAGAATGTTTTCCTGGATCTGGCAGCCATGGAACGGGGACACAAGCTCAGGATGGAGAACGCTTTTGTGGATATCGGTTTCCCGGAGGTTTGGTGAGCATGTCACTCCAATTTGAACCCATTCAGATTGAGAGACAAAGGGAATATTACGAATTTCTGGATGTTTGCCCGGAAAAAGCATCGGATGGCACATTCCTCAACCTGTGGGGCTGGTCAGATGTATATGGTTTAGAGTGGGCCTGGACACCGGAATTGGTATGGATTCGGCAGACCAGTCCTGTTGAGAAATACTGGGCGCCGGTGGGTAATTGGAAGAAAGTGGACTGGGGGAAAACACTGGGGCTTCATTTCAGCGGAACCATGTCGTTTGGCCGTGTGCCGGAGACCTTGCTGCAAATATGGCAGAAGAGTCCCGGCCTCGATTGTGACGCACAAGCATCAAGGGGGCACTGGGACTATCTGTATTCCATGGAGGATCTTGTTGAACTGAAGGGAAATAAATATCATAAGAAAAAGAATCTCCTGAATCAATTCAGCAAGAGATACGATTATCTATACATGCCCCTGACCATGGACAATATTCATCAGACCCTCCAGATGCAGGAGAACTGGTGCGTCTGGCGGGATTGTGCCTCCCAGACAGCCCTTGATTCGGAAAACCAGGCCATTTTAAAAGTGCTCAACCATTGGCAGAGCTTCCACCGGCTGATGGGTGGTGCCATTATGGTTGAAACAGACATGGTGGCCTATACGATTGCCGAAAGGCTTTCAGAAGATACATTGGTAATCCATTTTGAAAAAGGGAATCATGATTTCAAGGGGATATATCAGGCCATCAATCAGATGTTTCTCCAAAACGCAGGTCAGGGATTTTCTATGGTAAACCGGGAGCAGGACCTGGCCAATGAAGGACTTCGAAAGGCCAAGTTGTCTTACAACCCAATCGGATTTCTCAAAAAGTTCGATGTAAACTGTCATTGCCGCGGGCTGACGTAAGATGCCCTGAGCGGCTCAACCGTCTTACAATCGCTAGCAAATTACTTGTTGAGCGCCATCAAGCTGAAAGCCCGAAGATAAGATAATCGGAAACGCTGGAAAATGGGATTGTTGTCGGGATAGGTCGTTTGGGAGGCACCAACATGAATTCATCCGTGCATGAGAAATACGAAATCGTTATCCTGGGAACCGGCCCGGCGGTCTTCAGGCTGCCATTCATGCCGCCCGGGCAAAGGCGTCTCTGCTGGTGATGGGCCGCGAACACAAATCGAGCCGTTACAAGGCATATGTGGAAAAGTTTCAATATATCGTAACCGATAAATCCCAGCAGAGGAATATTGAGGGAATTGATGCCGCCGGGGATATGTATGGCCCGTCGTGGCAGATGGCAAAGGCTGTGGGCGAGGGCTGTGTGGCCGGTCTGGCTGCGGCCAAGTATGTCAAGAAACGACGATAGGCTAAAAGTTTCATAAAATGTTTGGTTTGACCTCTGTGGTGATGGTACCGGTCGATCCTATCATTGAAGACAACCAAAGGGAGACATGAATCATGAACGATCAAAAAGAAAAAGCTGCGTTTATCTGTGTCAAAGATACCATCGATGGTGCCTACCCATCCCTTGTTCTGGGTATCAATGCAGCCCGTCAGGGTATGGACAGCAAGATATTCTATTCATTCATGGGCTTGAATCTGGTTCTAAAAGGCGGATTTGACCGGGCCAAATTTTTTCCGCCGGGTGTCATGGGTGCTATTCCGGGAATGACTACCCTGGCAACTG
>JAHEIB010000256.1 GCA_024639645.1 Deltaproteobacteria bacterium | reverse complement strand
TTCACTCGTCCTTGTCGTTGTCGCAGTTTTATACATCAAATGCTTTTATGGGGTGGTAAATATTTTTAAAGCCATCAAGATTCCCAATCACCTAAAACCAGCCATCGGCGGACTGTGCACCGGTGTGGTCGGTTTTTTCTTACCTCAGACGCTGGCTTTTGGGTATGGGTTTGCACAAAAAGCCATATACAATGAACTCACCATTCCATTTTTATTTTTTCTTGCCATCGGCAAAATATTTACAACATCATTTTCCATCGGATCCGGAGGCAGCGGCGGTGTTTTCGGCCCTTCCATTGTCATCGGCGGCGCCATGGGGGGGGTTATTGGGAAGATGTTCCATCAGATCATGCCGAATGTGGTTACCGAACCCGGCGCTTTTGTTATCGTGGGCATGGCCGGTTTTTTTGCGGCAGTTTCAAATGCACCGATTTCGACGATCATATTTATCAGCGAAATGACCAATTCATATCATCTGCTTCTACCGAGTCTTCTGGTCTGCTCCGTATCCTATCTTGCGGCTCGTAAATGGACCATCTATGAAAAGCAGGTTAAAAGCAAGATCGACTCTCCGGCTCATGCAGGTGATTTCTTCGTGGATATTTTGCAGGCGATTCGGGTCAAGGACCTCATGCACCTGGTAAAAAATGTGGATGTTATTCCGCGAGACATGACGTTTAGAGATTTCAGGAATTATTTTCCTGAGACAAAGCAGCACTATTTTCCGGTGGTGGATCAGTTTAAAAGACTGGTGGGGATATTTTCCAGTACGGATATCAGGGCCGTGCTCTTTTCAAGGGGAATCGGAGATCTTGTGGTGATGAATGATGTTGCGACTTCTGCTATAATACTGACGACACCTTCGGAAGACTTGAATTCCGTATTACAAAAATTTACCATTAAAAATATCGACAGCCTCCCTGTTGTCAGCGAAGAGGATCATGGTATCCTTATCGGGATGTTGAATCGCAGGGAGGTTATTACATATTACAATGAGCAGATCCAGAAGATGAAAACAGACCTTAAAGCGCGCCATTAATTTTTATGCAACCTTAACGTGTCAATATTTCACTTCCATTAAAAACAATCCATGTGCCGGAGCAGTGATCCCTGCGAGGTTGCGATTTTTTGAGACAAGTATCTGCTTAAAGTCATCGGGTGTAATTTTATCAAGACCGACATCCACCAGTGTTCCCACAATATTGCGTACCATAAATTTTAAGAATCCGTCACCTTCTATTCTTAGGACAAGGTAATCATTATCTGTTTTTACAAAATCAGCGTTTATAATACACCGAATTGAGGAAGCTCTGGGACTTCCCGATCCCTCGAACGCTTTGAAGTCATGGCTGCCGAGAATACAGCAAATCGCTTCTTTCATGGCTTCCAGGTCGAGTTTTTTCCGGATATGCCAGGCGTACTGACGGGAGATAGCGGCAGGGAGTAATCGATTTAAAATTCTGTAATGATATACTTTGCTTTTAACATCATATCTGGCATGGAATTTTTCTGGAACCACTTTGCAGGAAGTTATGACAATATCTTTCGGCAAAAGGCTGTTGAGTCCTTTTAGAAAAGCTTCGGGAGTCAACGATGTGGCGCATCGAAAATTTGCTGTCTGGTTCAAGGCATGCACACCGGCGTCAGTTCTGCCTGAGCCTGTTACGGAAAACCTATCACCTGTCATCGTCATAAGGGCATTTTCGATTTCTCCCTGAATGGTTCGATCCTCGGCCTGTCGCTGCCAACCGTGATAGGCGCTGCCATCGTATTCAATGGTGATTTTAAAGTTTGGCATGAGAAATTCGGATTAGAGCCTGTTGCAGGGTATATTCCCAAGCTGGCGTTCGAAGAATTCATCCATCGAATCGGCGAATTGACTGATCGGATACTCGACGTCACATGACCTGCAACGCAGATAAACCCGTCGTCACGATTTTTGAATCACCAGTCGGTCGTTGCATTCGGGGCATCGAGGATGTCGTTTATTCATATATTATCGCTTTAAGGTATTGTCTCACCTGAAGTTTTGAATGCAGATTGACAATATTGTGCTATTCTGTCAAATAAAATATAAAATTTAATAATATATCATAAAACTTATAAGGAAAAATGACAATGGGAATTATCATGTGCCCTGGTTTTGAGGCTGCCGGTATTGCCGCCGGTCTCAAGAAGAAAAACAAAAAGGATCTCGGCCTCATCTTTTCCAAGGTACCGGCAAATGTCGCCGGCATGTTTACTCGGAACCGGGTGAAGGCAGCGCCGGTAATTCTTGACATAGAACGGATAAAGTCGGGCGTTTGCCAGGCGATTATCGTTAACAGCGGAAATGCCAATTGCTGTACCGGTGAACAGGGTGTTCGTGATGCCGAAACCATGGCAAGTTTATCCGCATCTGAACTCGGGATTTCAAAAGATCTGGTGCTTGTGGCTTCCACAGGTGTGATTGGGGAGCCGTTGCCCATAGAGAAGATTAAAACAGCCATCCCTGATCTTGTCGGATCCCTTCAACCGGAGGGGATTCCCGATTTGGCCAAATCGATCATGACCACGGATACGGTTCCCAAAATGGTTTCAGGGCAGGGGGTTGTGGAAGGAAAATCTTTTACTGTTACCGGTGTTGCCAAAGGTGCCGGAATGATCCGGCCGGACATGGCAACCATGCTCTGTTTTGTCTGTACCGATGTAAACGCAGCGCCCGAAGTCTTAAAAGAGGTTTTGGTTTCCGCAATAGATCGGTCTTTTAACCGGATTACAATTGATGGAGATACCAGCACCAATGATACGGTGCTGATGATGGCCAACGGTCAGTCCGGTGCGGTTATTGAAAACCCCGGCCATAAAGAAATTTTTCAAAAGGTTATAGACAGGATCTTTTTGGATCTGGCGAAACAGTTGGTCAGAGACGGCGAAGGCGTGACAAAGCTGGTTGAAATCATTGTTCGGGGAGCGGTCTCGGATTCTGATGCCATAAAGATTGCAGATACGGTTGCCCATTCTCCGCTGGTGAAAACCGCATTTTTCGGTGAGGACGCCAATTGGGGAAGGATTATCGGCGCTGTCGGAAGAGCCGGTGTTGATGTCGATCCGGATAGGATTGATCTTTATTTTGACGATGTACAAATGGTGAAAGCCGGCATGGGTTGCGGAAAATCCGTTGAGGCCGAGGCCACAAAAGTTCTCAAAAAATCTGAATTTACGGTGGCCGTTCACTTAAATATGGGGCAGGGTTTTGGGTCCATTATTACGTGCGATTTTTCCATAGACTATGTTAAAATAAATGCGGATTACAGATCCTAAGTTTTCAATTCA
>JAHEIB010000116.1 GCA_024639645.1 Deltaproteobacteria bacterium | reverse complement strand
CCTTGTCCTCGCACAGGTGGGTGACAAATCCAATTTCAAGGGCCTCTTCTCCGGTAAAATCCCTTCCGGTGAGGCACAGCTCCTTTGCCCAGGGCTCACCCACAATTCGGTGAAGTCGCTGCGTGGTACCCAGGTCTGCGACAAAAGCCAGTTTGGTTTCACGAACAGAAAAAATTGCATCTCTGGTGGCCAGGCGTATATCGCAGGAACAGGCAATGTCTACACCGCCGCCGATACAATGGCTGTGTGCTGCAAGGATTACCGGTTTGTTGCACCATTCAATTATATTGGTGCTGGTCTGCCCATAGAGAATGGTTCTGCGAAGGCGTTCCCTGTAGTCGGCTGTTTTCTTTTCGATCAGGCCTGCCAAAGCGGCCAGTTCCAAACCGGCGCAGAAGCTTTTGCCTTCTCCTTTGATAATAATAACGCGAACGTTTTCATCCTGGTCCAGTTCCTGAAAAATGATGACCAGTTGTTCAAGCATTTGAAAGTTCAGTGCATTTCGCTTTTCAGGCCTGTTCAAGGTTACCCAGGCAAGGTGTTTCGTTACTTCGCATTTTACAAAACTGCTTTCGTTCATCTTGACCCCCATCTTTGTGTAACTGCAAATCAAGGCACTCAAGAGCGACACTGCCGTGTTAAATTAAGGCCTTAGTGATTTTTTACATGCGTTTTATTATTCGAACAGATGTAAAAAAACAAGATCAATAAGACAGATAGACCTATTTTGTTTTAACGGTTTTATTTTGACAATGATAGATCAATTTCTTAGCATCAATTCCTATGGAAATGAAATTAAATTCAAAAATGGCGCATACAGAGAAGGGTGATACCCAGAAGATTGTCAGGGTGATCGCGGTGGATCGCGATCAGTATGTTATTGGGACGGACCTGCGGGAAATAAGAGCAGAAATTACCGGCAGGCTCATGTTCAGCGCGGAAAGTCCTTTAGATTATCCAGCTGTGGGCGACTGGGTGCAGGTTCAAATGGTGGACCAGGGTACCCGGGCCGTCATTCATGATGTTTGCCAGCGGAAAACCGTATTAAAACGCAAAACCGCCGGCAGGAAAATATCCCACCAGCTGATTGCTGCCAATATCGACACGGCTTTTATCATCCAGTCCCTGGATGCCGATTACAACCTCAGAAGGTTAGAGCGTTATATGGTCATGGTCTATGATGGGGGTATCCAACCGGTGGTGCTTCTGAGCAAAAGCGATCTGCTTTCAACCCATAGTGTTGAGATGCGATTGCTTGAAATCGGTTCCATCTTTCCGGAGTTGGATATGATTGCATTCAGCAACAAAACCGGCAAGGGCTTAGACCAAATTCAGACGTTTTTGATCCCCGGAAAGACCTATTGCCTGTTGGGATCTTCCGGTGTGGGAAAAACCACCCTGTTGAACAGCCTACTAAAGAACGCTGTTTTTGAGACCCGAACAGTCAGGGAAAAAGACGGCAAAGGCCGGCACGCCACCACGCGCCGACAGCTGATACGTCTGAAAAATGACGCCATGATCATTGATACACCCGGCATGCGGGAACTTGGAAGTCTTGCCGTGGACAGTGGGTTAAAGACCGCCTTCCATGAGATCGACCATCTGTCAACCACCTGCCGCTTTCATGATTGCTCACATACACAGGAAAAGGGGTGTGCGGTCCTATCTGCTGTAGCAGAGGGCCGTGTTTCAAAAAAACGCTACCAAAACTATTTGAAAATGAAAAAAGAATCGATTTTTCATGAAATGTCCTATCAAGAAAAAAAGAAAAGAGACAAGCAATTTGGCAAGATGGTAAAGTCGGTGATGAAAGCCAAGAAAAATAAACGCTAAAAAGCAAAGGAGACACAGATGAAATGGATCGCAGGTTTCATTTTGGCCTTAATGATCCCGGTCGTGCCATTATCTGCCGGTGAGGCTGATGTGGTTCAGGTCAGCGTCACTGATTCCGATGTCAGGATCTACCGTTTTGATGTCACGGTTCAACATAGTGATACCGGCTGGGATCACTATGCAGACAAATGGGAAATTCTTGCCCCGGATGGAAAGATTCTGGGAACCCGAAAACTGCTGCATCCCCATGTCAACGAACAGCCCTTTACGCGAAGCTTGTCCGATGTTAAAATTCCTAGAAATATCAAGAAGGTATCCGTAAGGGCTCATGATTCGGTGCATGCTTTTGGCGGCAAGGTGGTGACCCTGGAGCTGCCATAAAATAACGGGTTTGAGGGGTCGAGGATTCGAGGGTCCGAGGGTGGCTGATCGCCATGAGCAATTAGCGGCATCCCAGCCTCCAGACCTCCAAGCTTCCAGACAGATAAGGGTTCAAGGAATCAAGTGATATGCATGAAGCATATGGTGACAACTATCATTATGAAAACGGAGGTAGGTAATGCCGGAAAATAGACGTATTGCACAAATTATAGCAAGTCAGCCCACGCTGGAAGGTGCCGGTGTTCACCTCAAAAGAGTCTTTGGGTTCGGGAACACGGCGCTGTTTGATCCCTTCCTGTTGTTGGACGATTTTCGCTCGGAGAATCCCGACCATTATTTGAAGGGCTTCCCCTGGCACCCGCACCGGGGTATTGAGACCATTACGTATGTTGTTGACGGGCAGGTGGAACATGGCGATAGCCTGGGTAATTCAGGGGTTATTTCTTCTGGTGATATCCAGTGGATGACGGCCGGCAGCGGTATTATCCACCAGGAAATGCCCAAGGGGGATGAAGGCGGTCGAATGGGCGGGTTTCAGCTATGGGCAAATCTTCCCGCAGCCGAGAAGATGACTCAGCCGCGTTACCGGGATGTGACCCGGGACCAGATTCCTGAAGTGGTGCTGGGCAATGGCACCTCAATCCGAATTATTTGTGGCCATGCCTATGGCAAGCGGGGCCCGGTTCAGGATATTTTCATTGATCCATCCTATCTGGACATCCGGATTCCCCCGGGGCAGGTATTCGCACATCCAACCCAGCAGGGACATACCGTGTTTGCCTACATCATCGACGGTCAGGGTGTTTTTGGTCCGAATGCCATTGCATCTTCGGCACAAGAGGATGATGATACAGCCAACAGGATAACCAATGAAACCCTTGTGCTGTTTAACGACGGTCACCAGGTGGCGGTTTCCACCGCAAATGATGCCGTCCGATTCTTGCTGATTTCGGGCAAGCCCCTAAGAGAACCGGTGGCCTGGCAGGGTCCTATTGTCATGAATACCCAGGAAGAACTCCGGATTGCATTTGAAGAATACCAAAATGGGACTTTTATTAAATAACTCAACTTTCGGGATTCAGGAAACGCAAAATGAATAATCCCCTGGCGCTTTGCGAACTCGCCGCAAGGGTACCTAACATCAGCGCCGGCCATACGGTTAAACAGTTGTAGCTGTTAAATGACTGTGTTTTCAAATTGGTCTGATCATTGTCATGCGCTGATGTAAGGTGCCCTAATTGGCTCAAACAGCGCAAATCGCCATTGGATCACCCATTTTGCTTTATCGGTGGTGAAACCCGAACATCACGTTATTTATTTTCAAACTGGCCAAAACGCCCGCAAAAAAGTTCAACGCACAAACGGTTGGTGATAGAGGAGGAAATGATGAATGCTTTGGATTTTGAAAACATAAGCCCGGAAACATTCAGACAGTACCAAAAAGACCACGGGGAGAAGGATTATCTTATGGTGGATGTCCGTCAGCCGGAAGAATATATTCAAGGACATATTCCCGGATCAAAGTTGATGCCCCTCGATGAACTAGAATCCAATCTAGCGGAACTTCCCGGGGATAAAGATCTCTTTTTTTACTGTCACAGCGGTGCTCGTTCCCAGGCGGCGGCGATAATTTCCCTGGACAGTGAGATCCCGCTCCGGAAGGTACACAATCTAATTGGCGGAATAATGGGTTGGGATGGTCAATCTCTGGCTGATCTTCCCAGGGTGGCCATCTTTGAAAAAGATGCTTCCATGCCCGATCTCATGCTGACAGCCATGGGACTGGAAAAGGCGGCCTTGCGGTTCTATGAATCTGTTTTTAACAGCCACGCCAAGGCGCCTTATGCACATATTCTTGAGACCCTTTCCCGGGCAGAGGAGGCGCATGCCAGGGCCATTTATACCTATTGGCAGCCCACACAGGAGAATCCGCTGTCTTTCAAAGAGCTCTTTGAAAGTCTGGACGGGGAAATTCTTGAAGGGGGCGAAAAACTGATGGATGCCATTCAGCGCTTGGCATCTTTAACGGGTCAGGGGTGTATGGCTCTAATGGAGTTTGCGCTCAATATTGAAATCCAGGCTTATGACTTATATAGAAACATGGCCAATACATTGACAGAAGCAGCAGAACAGGAGGCTTTTCTTTCTATTTCTCAAATGGAAAAAAAGCATATGGAGCTGCTGGCAAAGGTTTTCAAGGAATGTGTCGATTAATAGAAGTTACAAGCACCGAAGATATTCAGGTCATACGGGAATTGTTTGACGAATACGCGGTTTCCATCGGCATCGATTTGACATTTCAGAACTTTGAACAGGAATTGATCCATATCGCGGATATCTACATGCCGCCGGAGGGGGCATTGCTTCTGGCAAAACAGGATGGCATGCCAGCGGGGTGTGTGGGTTTGCGGAAAATGGAAGGTCGGCGTTGTGAAATGAAGCGTTTGTATGTTCGACCAAAATTCAGAGGTATGGGACTTGGCAGGGCGTTATGCAGTCGAATTATCCTAAAAGGGCGGCAGCTCGGTTACAGGGAAATGTTCCTGGACACCCTTTCAAGTATGATTGGTGCAAAGGCCCTATATCGTTCACACGGCTTTAGAGAGACTGTGCCGTATTACCACAACCCCCTACCCGAGGCACAATACATGCAGCTGACACTGGATGAATCAGAAAATGAATAAAGTGCCCCAACTGGACCTGCCTTTTCCTGCCGTAGGAGACAAGGAGGGCGATAACGTACCACCGGGCCTACCCGGTATTGTGGATACCCATGTCCATGTTTTTCCGGGGCCTGTGTTCAAAGCTCTGTGGGAGTGGTTTGAGAAAAACGCATGGCCCATCCGTTACAAAGGTACCACACCTGAACTCTTGGAATATCTTTTTAAACGGGGAATTGACCATGTTGTTGCCCTCCAGTATGCACACAAACCAGGCATTGCACGGTATCTCAACCAGTATATGATAGACCTGTGTCTGAATTTTTCCGGGCGTATCACGGGCCTGGCCACGGTTTTTCCTGGCGAGGCAGATGCTGCAATTATCCTGGAAGAGGCTTTTTCCGCCGGTTTGCAAGGCGTTAAGCTGCATGCCCATGTTCAATGCTTTGATATGAACAGTCCGGACATGGATCCTATCTATGAGGTTTGTTCAACAAACGGAAAACCACTGGTCATGCATGTGGGAAGAGAGCCCAAGAGTGAATCATACATGTGTGATCCATACGAGCTCTGCCGGGCAGACAAACTGGAACAGGTGTTGAAAGACTATCCTGAGCTCAAGATCTGTGTCCCCCACCTGGGGATGGACGAATATACGGCATATCAGTGTATGACGGAAACATATGACAATCTCTGGCTCGACACATCCGTGGCCTGCGCCGATTTTCTACCTGCGGAAAAACACGTCCGGTTTGATGAAATGCGGATCGATCGTATCATGTATGGCTCGGATTATCCCAACATTCCTTATGCCTGGGACCGGGAAATCAAAAAAATCCAGAAAGCCCAACTTTCAAATGCCTCGATGGCTAAAATATTCAGGGAGAACGCCCTGCAGTTTTTTAGCATTGCAGACTGTTAACAGCGTGCTGCAAAATATGTTCGTCGCTGTGTCACTGCTTTGCAGCAAATATAAGGAATTTTGTTATAGGGGTCGTCAGGAAAACGTTCCGATTGAGGACCGTTTTTCCGCTACAAACCCTTATGCCGCCATCTTATTTTCGGAACAGTATTATGACAAGCGGTATAAGCGGCGAAAACGCAGAAAATCAAAGGAGAAACCGCATTGGCGCTCATCGTACGCCGGGCTTTAGAAAAAGATATCGCTGTTCTTACGGACTTGAGTAGAAAAACATTTGAAGAGGCCTTTGGAGATCAAAACGACCCTGAAAACATGCGAACCTATCTGGACGCTTCCTTTTCCATGGCACAGATTACCCATGAGTTGTCGGATCCGGAGACGACATATCTTCTGGCTTATCATCAGGAGGCATTGGTGGGATATGCCAAGATACAGGGAGGCCCGTCGCCGGATTGTATTCTTGATGAAAAAGCGATTCAGTTGAGCCGGGTGTACATAATATCGCAACATATGGGAAAGGGATTTGGGTCTCAGCTCATACAAGCCTGTATCGATGAATCTCTTCAGCAGAGATACACGTCCATCTGGTTGGG
Source organism: Deltaproteobacteria bacterium (assembly GCA_024639645.1). Classification (GTDB taxonomy): domain Bacteria; phylum Desulfobacterota; class Desulfobacteria; order Desulfobacterales; family B30-G6; genus B30-G6. Next base: position 4,334 of record JAHEIB010000116.1, on the reverse strand, counting down.
GGTTTGGGAGATAAATGTGAATGCCCAACGTCTATATGAACGTTTGGGATTTGTCAGGGCGGGTACCAAGACATTTATTCTTGGTACGGATGTTCAGCAGGATATCGTTTATACACGGTCTGTGTAAAAAACCCTTTCTTGGCTGATCTATGGTAATACAAAACAATATAGATAAGCGATCCCTTTCCAAAAGAGGGGCGTGATTGTGTATCATAAAATCGCTGGATTGATTATATACCCTAGGGAGGAATCATGAAAGAAACATTAAAGACCGGAATTCATCATGCGTTCAAATATAAGATCCCCGAGTCCAAAACCGTTCCGGCATTATACCCCGAAGCACCGGAATTTCAGGTCATGCCGAACGTTCTGGCCACAGGATTTCTCGTGGGGCTTATTGAATGGACTTGTATCCAGGCTATTAATCCGCATATTGACTGGCCAAGGGAACAGACCGTAGGAACCGATATTCGGGTGAACCACACAGCTGCGACACCCCCAGGACTGGAGGTGACGGTTTTTGTGAAACTTGTGGAAGTGGACAGGCGGCGGCTGGTTTTTGACGTTTCTGCATCAGATGGGATTGACCATATCAGCAAAGGGAAGCACGAACGTTATATTATTGACGCAGCAGCATTTGGGAAAAAGATCATAGAGAAAGCATCACAAAAGGTGCCATCATGACACTGAAGAAACTCTATTTCAAAGGCAGCGGCGGCAATCAACTGTCGGCGCTTCTGGATTTACCTGCGGACGGTCACCCCGAAGCATTCGCATTGTTTGCCCATTGTTTTACCTGTACCAAGAACCTCAAATCCATTAATCATATCAGTCGGGCGTTAACCCGTGAGCGGGTTGCCGTTTTACGGTTTGACTTCACGGGATTGGGGGAAAGTGAGGGCGATTTTGCCGACACCAATTTTTCAACGAACATTGCAGATCTGGTGGCAGCTGCAGACTTTCTTGAAAACGAATACGAAGCGCCCAAAATTCTTGTTGGTCACTCCCTGGGCGGGGCGGCGGTACTGCAGGCTGCCGGGAAGATACGATCCAGTAAAGCGGTTGCCGTCATTGGCGCACCGGCAGACCCTGCACATGTCATGCGACACTTCAAGGAGCATCAGGAGACCATCGCATTGGACGGTGAGGCAGCAATCGCCATAGAGGGCAGATCTTTCAGGATAAAAAAGCAATTCCTGGATGATTTGGGGGCGGTTCAGATGGAAAAGGCGATTCGAAACCTAAAAAAAGCCCTTCTTATTTTTCACTCACCTGTGGACAATACCGTTGGTATCGACAATGCAGCCAAGATTTTTCAATATGCACGGCACCCCAAAAGTTTTATATCCCTGGATCAGGCGGATCACCTGCTCATGAATGCAAGCGATGCCAGATATGTCGGAGCCATGATTGCTTCCTGGGTACGGAAATACCTTGGTTTTGATCGGCCGGAAACCCTTGAGGGAGATTTAGCGAAGAACCGTGTTGTGGCACGGATCGGCGAAACCGGATTTCGGACGGAAATCATGGCCAACGGGCTTTCCCTGGTTGCCGACGAGCCGGTTTCGGTTGGTGGAACAAACATGGGACCGACACCCTATGACTATCTTGTGGCCGGCCTGGGGGCTTGCACTGCCATGACCCTGCGCATGTACGCGGACCGCAAACAGTGGCCCCTGGAAGAGGTGGTGGTTTCCTTGTCTCACAAGAAAATTCACGCCACGGACTGCCAGGCATGTGAAAAAGACCAGGTCATGGTGGATAGGATAGAAAGAGACGTGGAAGTGAGAGGGCCCCTGGATGCATCCCAGTCGAAGCGATTGATGGAAATTGCGGACAGATGCCCGGTACACCGAACGCTGGAATCCAAGGTTGAAATAATGACACGCCTAAAACCCTCAACTGAGGGCTAGGCTCAGATGATAGACGAACCACATAGGAGATAAATCAGGATGAAACGTAAAGCATGTGAGGTGACAGACCCTGAGAAGATAGAAAAAATTCTTTCAAAAGCCACCATCGGTCATATGGCAACCACCGATTTAGACGGCTACCCTTATATTACGCCGGTTAATTTTGTGTCCTATCAGGGAAACATCTATTTTCACTGTGCATTGACCGGCGAAAAACTGGACAATATTACTCGCAATGCAAAAGTCGGTTTCCAGGTCGATATACCATTGGCGTACCTGGATTCACAGTTTTCCAATGATGGCTCTCCATGCAAGCTTCACCAGTTTTACCATTGTGTTGTCATTCGTGGGACAGCCCGGGTGGTAGATGATACGCAGCTTAAAATCGATGCCTTGAACGCTCTGGTAGAAAAACATGAAGCAGGCAGGTCTCTCAAAAAAGTACATGAAGGCATGCCGGAGTACAAAACCTGTGCAGTCGTCGAGATCCATCCGGAAAGAATATCCGCCAAAAGCGACCTGGCACAGGGGAAACCAGAAAACGTGAGGACAGCGCTTGCAGAATATTTCAAGAAACGGAACTGGCCAAAGGATATGGAAACCATCAAAGAAATGGGTATGTAAATCCTTAAAAGGGATGTTGCGTAAAGGGAAGAGGGCTATACCATGAAAGAATGCAGAGATTGTAAACACCAGGTGAGCGAGCAGGCGTATATGTGTCCCAATTGTGGTGCCTTGCATCCGGCAAAGCCTAAGTGGGATGGATGGGGGTATGAATACAAATCAAAGGCCGCTTTTCTGGGTCTGCCCCTGGTACATATCTCATTCAAGTATCGCATGAACAAGATGCCGGTGGTTGCCAAGGGTGTCATTTCCATTGGCCAGTTCGGCGTTGGCATTATCAATGTTTCCCAGTTCGGTGTCGGCCTTATCAGCATCAGTCAGTTTACCATTGCCGGGTATGCCATTGCCCAGTTTGCCATTGCATATTCCTGTATCGCCCAGATCGCTTTGTATGTTGATCAGGGATATGGCCAGGTTGTGCGTAAGCTGTCATCGGTTTTGAGTGGGTTCTAATCCGGAAAGAGATATCCAGTGGAACAAAAACACCGTACTCTCTTGATAATAGACGGCATTATAAACCTGGCACTGGGTATTCTGCTCCTGTTGGTTCCCTTTGGCATGGCATCTTTTCTTGGGGTACCGGAACCGGTTTCTTTTTTATACCCATGCATCCTCGGGGCGGTTCTCTTCGGCATCGGTATCGCCCTGCTCCTGGATGTGTGGGGTGGTTCAAAAGGTGTCCGTGGGTTGGGTATCGGCGGGGCGATTGTCATTAATTTCTGTGGAGCGGGGACTCTGCTGGGATGGTTGTCGATGTCATCCACCGAGCTGCCTATGCGCGGCTGGGTTCTTTTGTGGTGTATTGCCTTGGTGGTGTTGCTGGTGGGTGTGGTGGAACTGGTCAGCAAGTCTTGGCGAGAATAAGGGCGTTAACGCGATGAAAGAAACAAATGATAATGGATGGTTAAATAATTGGATGCAATCCCGGGGTGTCCTGCTCTGGGGGGCTGCGGATATTCGCAAGCTGTGCTTCCGTATTGGGGGGGGGCTAGAACCCTATCCGGGTGCCGTTTCATGGGCCATTCCCATGCCGCCCGATATAATGAAAGGTCTAAACAACGGCCCGACACAGGCTTATGCAGATGCATACTCCCAAGTCAATGTACGCATCACCGAGATAGCACAGCTACTTTCAAAAGCCATTGCTCAAAAGGGATTTCGTGTTTATCCCTTGGCAGCATCAGACCGGACGGACAAGGAAAATATCAGAGGCGAGTTTCCTCACAAAACAGCTGCCACGCTTTCCGGGCTGGGGTGGGTCGGACGCCACTGCCAGTTGGTGACCCGGCCCTTTGGGCCATGGGTACGCTTGGGAACGGTCTTTACCGACATGCCCATGGACTATGGAACACCTCTTAATCGCGGATATTGCGGTACCTGCTTTGCCTGTGTCCATGCGTGCCCTGCGGGCGCTTTGTTCGGAAAAGATTGGAAACCCGGTATTGAAAGAAAGGAAATACTGAATGCGGCTGCCTGTGATCGATGGAAAAAAGAACACTATATTCAGTTTCATAATGGGCATAACTGCGGGATATGTTCGTCGGTCTGTCCCTATGGATTGAAATATCTTGGGCGCAGTCAAAACATTTCAGCATGACCTTTTATAGTATACCTAAACTTTTGGTATCGCAGTCTATACCGCTTGCCATAAAAATGTTCCGAAAATAGGATGGCGGCATAAGGGTTTTTAGCAGAAAAACGGTCCTCAATCGGAACGTTTTTCTGACAAGCCCGATATCACTTCATATATTCCTCAATTTCATTGCTTGAAAACAAGACCCTTCCATCCATCCCTCC
>JAHEIB010000255.1:2052-3320 GCA_024639645.1 Deltaproteobacteria bacterium | reverse complement strand
AATGTTAGGAGATGATGGATGAACGATGATTTGTTAAATAAAGCCAAGCAATATCGATGGTACATTTTCTGGATACTCGCTCTTGGATATGTGCTGGTATATTTTCATCGACTCTGCCCGGCGGTCGTTGCCGTTGAAATGATGACGGATCTCAAAACCACCGGTGCCTTGACCGGGTTTCTGGGTGCGGCCTATTTCTACCCATACGCAGCCATGCAGTTGCCGGCCGGACTTTTGTCCGACTCTTGGGGACCTCGAAACACCATCACCCTCTTTTTTATCGTCGCATTTATCGGATCCGTCATCCTCGGTCTGGCACCTTCCGTATCTCTGGCCATCGTGGGCAGGACTTTGGTGGGGCTTGGCGTTGCCATGCTCTTTGTCCCCACCATGAAAATCCTGGCCGAATGGTTCCATATCAAAGAGTTTGCCACCATGACCGGTATTCTCATGGCCTTGGGTGGCGTGGGCTCTCTGATTGCCGCAACACCGCTTGTTTGGGTCAGCAGTCTGATTGGCTGGCGACAGTCATTCATCCTGGTGGGAATCATTACCGTGGTATTGGCTGTACTCGTATATTTGATTGTCCGGGACCGGCCGGCAATTATGGGATGGCCTTCACCAGCCGGCACACCCAAGACACCACCCAAACAGATTGCTCTCATGGCAGGTGTCAAGAAAGTGCTCACAACCCCGTTTTTCTGGCCAGTGGCGATTTGGTTTTTCTTTGACTGTGCCATCTTTTTCTCATTCGGCGGTCTTTGGGGCGGGCCGTATCTCATGCAGGTGTATGGTTATAGCAAAGCCGAGTCAGGACATATTCTCTCCATGCTGGCCATCGGTATGATCATCGGCAGTCCCCTACTGAGTTATTTTTCAAATTCGGTGGTCAGATCTAGAAAAATTGCCGTGATAATATCCAGTATCATCGTTCTTTGTCTGGTCTTTCCGCTCGCTTTTGTTACGGCAGGCATTCCACGCATAGGTCATTACATTATCTGTCTGGGACTGGGCATGTTTTCCAGCGCTATCGTGGTTATTGGATTCACCACCAACAAGGAACTCTTTCCGGTTCAGATGGCCGGAACCGCCACCGGCATGATCAATCTCTTTCCCTTTTCAGGTGGTGCCGTGTTTCAACCCGTGCTGGGTTATGTGCTGGAAAAACAGGGCAGGATTGAGGGTGCATTTACCCTGGAAGGCTATCAACAGGCATTTCTGGTCTTGTTTGCATGTGGTGTGATTGCCTTGATCGCCAGTTTTTTCTT
>JAHEIB010000255.1:0-1952 GCA_024639645.1 Deltaproteobacteria bacterium | reverse complement strand
TTAATGATTTTATATTTGGAGGACGTCGATGAAACTAAAACAGATTACTATTTCCATCGAAAATGAACCCGGTCGACTACTGGAAGTGACGGAAGCGCTCGGCAATGCCGGGATCAATCTCCGGGCGCTCAACCTGGTGGACACCGGTGCCTTTGGGCAACTGCGACTGCTTGTCTCCGATGTCAGAAAAACCCGTCACATCCTGATGGGGTTGCAGTCGTCAGCCCATGTCGAGGAAGTTGTTGCCGCAGAAATCGAAGACAAATCCGGCAGCCTGGCGGCCATCTTAAAACCACTCAAGGCAGCCAACATCAATGTCGTTTTCATGTACGCTTTCATCGGGATGTCATCTGATAAAGCTGTCATGATTTTCAAGTTCAGCGACAACGACAAGGCAATTGATCTCCTTCAAAGCATTAATGTGCGCATATTGGATGCCGATGCCTTTGGTATCCTGGAGTCGGGGAATAACCATTAGGCTCTTAGGCTGAAGACTATTAGACTATTAGGCGCATAAAGGCTAAAAGGTTACAGTTAAAGCTTTAGATACCTAAAGCGGCTACAAAGCTCGGCTGCTATGATGCTGGGAGGCTGCTTTAAGCTATTAGCTTTGAGCTTTCGCCAGCTTCCCGGCTTCATAGCAGCCTAGCTTCCCAGCATATAGCTCCTAATAGCCTAAAGCCTAAACCCCTAAAAGCCTGCTTTCGGTTTTAGAGGAAAAAATTTGAACACCCCATCATCTCATAACTCTCACGGCCTAGACAATGTCGGCCAATTAGAAGCCTGCGACATACCCCAGGATCGCTACCGTGTCTTTATTCAGGACGTTGCAGATGCATTTTTTGAAACAACTATCCAGGGGGATTTTGTCTTCTTCAATGACGCCTTGTGCCGCATATTCGGATATGCCAGAGAGGAGATCGAAGGCCAAAATTTCAGGCGATTCATGGACACCACCAACGCTGAATATGCCTTTGACAGCTTCAACAAAATGTTTGAAACGGGAAAAGGCGTCAACAATATCTTATGGGAGATTTCTAGAAAGGATGATGAAACCCGAATAATCGAAATCAATGCCAACCTCCTGGAAGATACAAAGGGCGTTAAAATTGGCTTTCAGGGTATCGCAAGGGATGTTACCGATAAGATCAAAGCTGAGCAAGCATTGAAAGCGTCAGAAAAAAGAATCCAAGAGCAGTATATCGCCAGCCGCATGGCAGAACAGCGGTATCGATCATTCATGGAATTTATGCCAGTTCCGGTGTTTGTCTTCAACATGGATGGCTCAGTCTCCTATCTGAACCCTGCGTTTGAAAAAACATTTGGATGGACACTCAACGAACTCGAGGGAAAACAAATCTCGTTTGTACCTGAGGATCAGAAAGCCAAAACCCGACAGGGAATCCAGGCGCTTTTTGAAAACAAAAGAATCACCGGTTTCAAAACCCAACGTCTCACCAAAGATGGCAAAATTCTCGACATTGTTCTGGATGGCGCTATTTTCTATGATGAAAACAACCAGCCTGCCGGTCAGGTGGTCACACTTCAGGATGTTACCCAGGAAAACCGCGGTGTACGTATCAACCAGGCCCTTTTCAGAATTGCTCAGGCCCTCTATCAATTCAGGGGTTTGGACGAACGGCTGCAATTTATCGCAAAGGAAGTCAAGGAACTCATCGACTGCAGCGGTGCCATGGTCATTCTGGTGGATCACAAAACAAACGAGTTTTTTTTTCGGGAGGCTGCTTTCGAAAGTGAGATTACCGGCCAAAAAGTAAAGGAGATCCGATTTCCCCTGGACAAGGGTGTCGCCGGAGAAGTCTACCGTACCGGCAAACCCATGATCGTCAACGACACCTCTAAAAGCCCCCACATCTTTCGAAAGGTGGATGACCATGCCGGAATGCAGACCCACAGCATGCTGGATGTCCCCATCCATATCGAAGATCGAA
>JAHEIB010000115.1 GCA_024639645.1 Deltaproteobacteria bacterium | reverse complement strand
ACCTGGCGCTGATGCTCAACATCGTCATCATCGCAGGGGGTCTGGCTGCTTTTCAGGCAACCCTGACCTTACCAGGCATCGCCGGTATCATCCTCACCATCGGCATGGCCGTAGATGCCAACGTGTTGATATTTGAACGTATCCGAGAAGAGATGAATCTGGGCAAGACGCCCCGGGCCGCCGTTGACGCCGGTTACAGCAGAGCCTCTCTCACCATTCTGGATGCCAATGTGACGACGCTGATTGCAGCACTTGTTCTCTTTCAATTCGGTACAGGACCGGTGAAAGGATTTGCCGTCACATTGAGTTTAGGCGTACTGGCTAGTCTGTTTACAGCACTTATTTTATCGCGTCTTATTTTTGACTACCTGCTGATCAACCGGAAAATTAAAAGTGTCAGTATTTAATACTTCCCGCTCAGATTCACCGATGCCCTTTTGTACAGCATTGGGAAGAAAGTGACCTAACGAAATATAAGGATGCAACTATGCAGTTCATAAAACCAGATATCAATATCAACTTTATCGCAAGAAGATATATTGCCTTTGTCGTATCCGCAGTCATGATTCTGATGACAATCATCTCGCTCATCATTCATCACGGCCCCAAATACGGCATTGATTTTGCCGGAGGGACCCTCATCCAGATAAAATTTGATGCCCCAACTCAGATAGCAGACATTAAAAACGGGCTCGCCAACCTGGAGATCGGTATATCCTCTGTCCAGGAGTTCGGAGATGTAACCGACTATGAATTTCTTGTAAGGGCTGAAAGCTCTGCGTCTATCTCAGAGGATGTATCCTTGAAAATAGAAGAGATTCTGAAATCAGCGACCGGCAGCAAGGTCGAAATTCGCCGTGTTGAAATGGTGGGTCCCCAAGTTGGTAAAGATTTAAGAGAAAAAGCCCTGCTTGCCATGTTTTTTGCATTGCTCTTTATCACCATCTATATTTCCGGCAGATTTGAACTCAAGTGGATGCTCAGCGGCGTAATGGCAGGCGCGTTGATGTTTGCTGTCTATCTCCTGCAACTGTTTTCGGTCAGCATACCGGTCCTCATGGCAGGTGCCTTACTGGTCACGCTAATCCTATTCTGGTTTCTGGAGCTGAAATATGCCATGGGCGCTGTTGTAGCGCTGATCCATGATGTCATGATTACCATCGGCCTGTTTTCCATATTCGGCAAAGAGTTTACCCTGCCTATTATTGCGGCGCTGCTGACAATTATCGGATATTCACTCAACGACACTATTATCGTATTTGATAGAATAAGGGAAAACCTTCGAAAGCATCATAAAAAAAGACTCGATTTCATATTGAACAAAAGTATCAATGAGACCCTCGGTAGAACCATTCTTACCTCTCTGACAACCCTCATTGTTCTGTTCACTTTATTCATTTTTGGTGGTGGTATCATTCATGATTTTGCCTTTGCCATGATTGTCGGCGTATTGGTCGGGACATACTCTTCCATATTTGTTGCAAGCCCAATTCTTCTAGCCTGGCAAAAACGTCGACGCGCTTAGAAGCCATCTCACAAATTGGACTAAAGATTTTTTTTGAGATAGCTTATCGTTTCCCCCATGTGACAACATCAAAGGCATTGATATTGTCACGCCAAGAGGAGCTCCCGGTTTATGGAAAAGCTGTTCCCATGGTTTCGATTGAAAAGCACGCCGGGTGTCGGCAACCTGCTTTACAAGCGACTCATTGATGTTTTTCATTCTCCTGAAAACGCCATACATGCAGCGCGCAAAGATTTGCTGCAGGTGGAGGGATTGTCGGACCGGCTTATCACCGCTATCAAACGGCACACTTTACCTGAAGCTTTCAAAAAAGAACTTGAAGAAGTACAGCAAAAGGATATCAAGATACTGACCCTCACCGATGATAATTACCCTGCCCTGCTGCTTGAAATACCAGATCCACCCCCATACCTGTATGTTTATGGGTGTATTCCTGCGAACAAGAAAAACATATCCATCGTTGGATCTCGAAATGCCACCCGATACGGACTCGACACAACCCAGCGCCTTGGTCGGGACCTGGCTTCCCTTGGCATGACCATCGTCAGCGGTATGGCCCGGGGTATCGACACTGCAGCCCATGAGGGTGCCTTGATAGGCCGCGGCAAGACCATCGCCGTCCTTGGAAGCGGGCTCGGAAGAGTGTACCCGAAAGAAAACGAAAGACTCTTTCACCGTATCGCTGAGGCCGGTGCGGTAATTTCAGAATTTCCTTTCATGGCCGAACCGGAAGCCCACCACTTCCCCATGCGCAACAGGATCATCAGCGGTCTGTCACTGGGAACTGTCATTGTGGAGGCAACACTACGAAGTGGGTCGCTGATAACAGCCCGCCTGGCTGCGGAACAAAACAGGGAAGTGTTTGCTGTGCCTGGAAGTATCAATTCATTCAAAAGCACTGGAACCCACACGCTCATAAAACAGGGGGCCAAACTGGTGGAGCAGGCAGGGGATATCATGGAAGAGATATCACACTGGATTGACCCTTCCGTGTCGGAAGACAAACATGTCGTGGAAGTGAATACAATACCCGTCCCCCCCCTTTCACCCTTGGAAACATCTGTATCGCGTGAGTTGGAACATTATCCGCTTCACATTGACGATCTGATCCGAAAACTGGGCCTGGAGCCTTCGGTTTTGTCCAGCACCCTGCTAAGCCTCGAATTGAAAGGTATCGTACAGCAGGAACCAGGCAAGTTTTTTTATATTAAAGCCCAAACCGGACAAACCGGAAAAGAGAAAGATCTTTTATCACGAAATTACGAAATTACGAAATCACGAAAAAGACCATGAACAATTTCGTGTTTTTCTATTTTTGTTTTTTCGTGATTGCTTTTATTTTTTTTTGCTACAAAATACACAAATTTTCAGTTTAAGCATTAACAACAGAATAAAAGAGGAAATCCGTGAGTTCAAAACCACTGGTTGTCGTAGAATCACCGACAAAAGTTAAGACCATTAAAAAATATCTTGGAAAAGATTTCAATGTTGCTGCAACCGTCGGGCATATAAAAGATCTACCCGTAAAAGAGTTGGGGATAGACATTGACAATGGATTTAAACCACAATACCGACTCATACCCGGCAAACAAAAAGTGACAACCGCTCTGAAAAGAGCAGCCGGAGACACCGATGAAATCTATCTGGCGCCCGACCCGGACCGGGAAGGCGAAGCCATCGCCTTCCATGCATCAGAAGTTTTGAAAAAAAAGGGCAGAATATTTCACCGGGTTCTGTTTCACGAATTGACCCGCAACGCCATTCTTGAAGCAATTCAGAAACCAGAAGAACTCAATCAAAACAAATATGAAGCACAGAAGGCACGCCGAATCCTGGATCGTCTGGTGGGATATCAGATATCCCCTCTTTTGTGGCGCAAGGTCAAGGGTGGCTTGAGCGCCGGACGGGTTCAATCGGTGGCTGTGCGAATTATCTGTGAAAGAGAAAAGCAGATTCAGGCCTTTGAACCCCAAGAATACTGGTCGATTACCGCGCACCTGAAAGGAGACAGCCCCCCGCCTTTTGAAGCCAAACTGGCCAAAAAGGACAAACAGAAAATCAAGATAAGAAATGAAGCGGAAGCCTCCGCTATAGTGGAGACACTGAAAGAAACACCTTTCCGGGTGGAATCCGTTTCCAACAAGACCAAAAAACGAAACCCTTTGCCTCCTTTCATCACAAGCAAGCTGCAACAGGAATCCATCCGAAAGCTCAGATTTTCAGCCAAAAAGACCATGATGCTGGCGCAACAGCTTTATGAAGGCATCGAACTCGAAGGTGGTGAACCCGTGGGTCTCATCACATACATGCGTACAGATTCCACACGCATAGCCAATGAGGCGGCCGAAGAAGCGCTGGCATTTATTCGGGAAACCTATGGCACGGATTACAGTATGGAGAAGCCCCGATTCTTTAAAAACCGGAAAAAAGCTCAGGATGCGCACGAAGCCATCAGACCGACATCTGTCTTCCATACACCCGACCGGATTAAAGCTTTTCTGACCAGGGATCAATATCTTCTGTATCGGCTTATATGGAATCGCTTTGTTGCCTCCCAGATGAAACCGGCGCTCATTGATACCCTTTCCATCGGTATTAGATCAGGCGCCTATCTATTCACAACAGCCGGTTCGAACATAATATTTCCAGGCTTTATGGCGGTTTACATTTCAGTTGAAGATGAAATCAAAACCGAAAAAGAAAAGAAAAAAGGCCAGCTCCCCACACTCTCAGAGGGGTTGGTGCTACACCTGGAACAACTGAATCCCAAACAGCATTTCACCATGCCGCCACCCAGGTTTTCCGAGGCTTCACTGGTAAAAGAACTCGAAGAAAACGGTATCGGCAGGCCAAGCACCTATGCGGCGATACTTTCAACCATTCGTGAAAAAAAATACGTCGATCTGGTAAAGGGTTACTTTAAACCGAGCGAACTTGGAATGATTGTCAACAAGCTTCTGGTGGGCAGTTTTGACGATATTTTTAATGTTGCTTTTACAGCCAGAATGGAAACCTACCTTGATCAGATCGAAGCATCGGAATCGGTTCTTGAGAATATTCTCGAACGTTTTTATTCTCATTTTAATCAGGAAATTGAAGCCGCAAAAGAGGGAATGCCGAGTCTAAAAGGTGTTGGGTTTTCAACAGAACTCACCTGTCCCCAGTGCCAGAATGAACTCCGAATCAAGGTGGGTCGGAATGGGCATTTTCTGGCCTGCAACGGTTATCCCGAGTGCACCTATTCTCGTGATTACACCCGGGATGAGAAGGGCAATATTCAGCCGGTGGAACTCGAAGCAGATGAAATTTCCGACAGGGTGTGTGAAAAATGCGGCCAGCCCATGGTTATCAAGCCGGGACGTTTCGGCAAATTTTATGCCTGTACGGGATATCCGGCATGCAAAAACACCTATTCCGTAAATTCCATCACCCCAGGGAAAGAAACCGGTGTCGACTGCCCGGAAAAAGACTGTGATGGAAAGCTTGTGGAAAAGCAGTCCAAACGCGGTAAAATATTTTACGGCTGCAGCAAATACCCAGATTGTAATTTTGCGACCTGGGATAAACCCGTCAATAAAAGCTGCCCCATCTGCAATGCGATCTTTCTGGTGGAAAAATCAACCAAAAAGAAAGGATCCTTTCTGGCATGCCTCACGGAAGGTTGTGGTTTTACAGAGAAGCTGTAAAACGATAGGCTATAGGCTGATAGGCTGTTAGCGGCTAACTGTCTATCAGCCTACAGTCTAACAGCCTGCTCCTAAAAAAACCTTGACATCCTAACAATTTGTTGCCATTATAAATTTTTATAAATTATAGGAATCGTAAATTGAAGATTATTTTTGCCATTAATATCCTTATTATCAACATTCTAGTCCTCGTCGTGGGTCTATTCGGCCTCGGCGGGGTGACAGGGTTGTTAATGGCTTAAATTATTTCATCAAAAAAAATTAATCCGTTACCAGCCCTGAGCAGGTAACGGATTTTTTTTTGCAGAAAGGATTCATTATGGAGCTCACCGGCGCTCAAATTTTGATCAAGGTTTTTGAAGAGGAAAAGGTCGATACGATCTTTGGATTTCCCGGCGGTATGGTTATCGACATATATGACAAACTTGAAGACACCAGCATCAAGCATATTCTTGTTCGGCATGAGCAGGGAGCTGTTCATGCGGCGGACGGCTATGCCAGAGCCAGTGGCAAAGTCGGTGTTTGCCTGGTCACATCAGGCCCGGGCGCAACCAATACCGTTACGGGTATTGCATCCGCTCACATGGACTCCATACCGCTGGTGGTCATCACCGGTCAGGTTCCCACCCACCTCATTGGAAACGACGCTTTCCAGGAAGTGGATATCGTGGGCATCACACGCTCCTGTACCAAACATAATTTCCTGGTAAAGGACGTGAAAGACCTTGCCAAAGTTGTAAAAGAAGCTTTTTATCTGGCCAGAACCGGCAGGCCGGGTCCGGTGCTCATTGATATCCCCAAGAATGTGAGCAATACAAAAGCCCCGTATGAGGCGGGTCAGCAGGTCAGTATCAAATCCTACAATCCCACCTACAAACCAAATATGAAACAGCTTAGAAAGGTGGTCAATCTCATAGATTCGGCTGAAAGACCGGTTATTTTTGCGGGCGGCGGGATCATTCTTTCCGGGGCTGCCAAAGCGTTGACAACATTTGCCCGAACCATGCAGATCCCCGTGACGGGTTCTTTAATGGGGCTGGGTGGGTTCCCGGGCTCTGACCCCTTGTGGCTGGGTATGATCGGCATGCATGGCACCTACCGCGCCAACATGTCCACGAGTTTCTGCGATCTCCTTATCGGTATCGGTGTACGCTTCGATGACCGTGTCACCGGTAAAACCGATGCTTTCGCTTCCCAGGCCAAGATCGTTCACGTGGATATCGACCCGACGTCGATCCGTAAAAACGTACCGGTAACCATACCCATTGTCGGGGATTGCCGCAGCACACTGGAAAGCTTGAACACCCTCATCAAACCCCTGGATAAAACCACCTTGGCAGACAAACGGAAACCCTGGATGGATCAGGTACAGAAATGGAAGGAGCAGAACACACTCGCCTATAAACAGACGGATACTATCAAACCCCAGTATGTTGTGGAAACATTGTATGAACTGACCCGGGGCGAGGCCATCATCACCACTGAAGTCGGCCAGAACCAGATGTGGGCTGCCCAGTATTATCATTTTGACAAGCCCAATCACTTCATAACATCCGGAGGACTGGGATGCATGGGTTTTGGTTTTCCTGCAGCCATAGGTGCTCAGATTGCCAGGCCGGATAAAACCGTGGTGGATGTAGCCGGGGATGGAAGTATCCAGATGAATATCCAGGAAATGGCTACCGCCCTGCAGTATCAGCTGCCAGTCAAAATCGTCATTTTAAACAACGGTTATCTCGGCATGGTAAGACAATGGCAGGAACTGTTTTACGACAAACGTTATGCCAGCACATGCATGAACTGCGGTCCGGATTTCGTCAAACTTGCAGAGGCATACGGCGCCCTCGGTCTGCGGGCCACAAAACCAGAGGAAGTCATACCGGTTCTTGAAAAAGGATTGTCATCCCCCGGCACCGTCATTATGGATTTCGTGGTGGCAAAAGAGGAATGTGTGTATCCCATGGTTCCGGCCGGTGCTCCGATTACCGAAATGTTGCTCGCATAGTAAAGAATCCTGAACCAGAGGACCAGGGTTTTAATAATGGAATAAATTGCGCCGTCGTTTTATTTGACGGGAACTTTTCGCTTGTATGCCAAAGGAATGAAATCAAATTATTAATCAATAAAGGGGCAAACACATGAACGAGGAAAAACATATTCTGACCATGCTGGTGGACAATGAGCCTGGTGTCTTATCGAGAGTCGTAGGACTTTTCAGCGCCAGGGGATACAATATCGAAAGCCTGGTGGTAGCCCCCACCATCGATCCACTGGTGTCCAGGATTACGCTGGTAACCAATGCAAACCTGCCGGAGATTGAACAGATTGAAAAGCAGCTCAGGAAATTGATCAACGTTATCAAACTGAGAGATCTTTCCGGTAAAAATGCTGTCAAACGGGAAATGGCCCTGATTTGCGTAAAAGCCAAGCCTGAAAACCGTGCCGAGGTTCTGCGAATCGTCAGTATTTTCCGGTGTAAGGTCGTGGACACGGGTCTTGAGCACTATATTATCGAAGTTTCAGGAAACGAGGATAAAATTAATGCCTTTATCAATCTTTTAAAGCCCATGGGGATCAAGAAAATTGCCAGGACAGGGGCACTGGCTCTGTTCAGAGAGCCGAATTAGAACTGCAGGGTTCGAGGGTTCAAGGATTCGAGGGTCCGAGTGTGACTGATAGCTATAAGCAAAAAGCAGCATCCCAGCCTCCAAGCATTATGAGTACAACAAACACAATTGACCCAATAAACTAAAAAAACACAAGAAACCAAGAATAAAGGAGTCATCCATGACAACGATCAATTTTGGCGGTGTTGAAGAAAATGTCATCACTTCGGAAGAATTTACACTGGAAAAAGCACGAACCATACTTAAAAATGAAACCATCGCAGTCCTGGGATACGGTGTTCAAGGACCGGGGCAGGCAATGAATATGAGGGATAACGGACTGAAGGTCATCATTGGACAGCGTATAGGAACATCCTCCTGGGATCGTGCGGTTTCCGATGGTTTTGTTCCGGGTGAAACTCTTTTTTCCATTGAAGAGGCAACCCACCGTGCCACATTGGTGCAGTTTTTACTATCTGATGCCGGGCAGGTATCCACCTGGCCGATGGTTAAAAAGGGCCTGAATGAAGGCGATGCGCTCTATTTTTCACATGGATTTTCCATCGCTTTCAAAGATCAGACAAACATTGTTCCGCCTGAAAACGTGGATGTTATCCTGGTGGCACCTAAAGGCTCCGGAAGGAGTGTACGCAACAATTTCCTGGAAGGAAGCGGCATCAATTCGAGTTATGCCGTCCACCAGGACTTTACCGGGAGAGCAACAGACCGCGTCCTTGCAACCGGTATCGCCATCGGATCCGGCTACCTGTTCCCCACAACCTTTCAGAATGAAGTTTACAGCGATCTCACCGGTGAACGTGGTGTACTTATGGGCTGTCTCGCAGGCGTTATGGAAGCCCAATACCAGACCCTGCGTAAAAATGGGCACAGCCCCAGTGAAGCCTTCAACGAAACCGTAGAGGAGTTGACCCAGAGCCTAATCCGCCTGGTAGCTGAAAATGGTATGGACTGGATGTTTGCCAACTGCAGCACCACTGCCCAGAGAGGCGCCCTTGATTGGGCCCCCAAATTCCGTGATGCGGTGGCCCCTGTTTTTACGGAATTATATGAAAGTGTTGTTTCTGGAAAAGAAGTTGCAAGAACACTCGACAAAAACAGCCAGCCCGATTATCGGGAAAAACTCCAGGAAGAACTCGATGTAATCAAGAATTCCGAAATGTGGCAGGCCGGTGCGGCTGTTCGATCGCTAAGGCCTGAAAACCGTGAACTGCGATAACGAAAGCATTCCCCGTAGATTCTGCCTTTCGGCAGTGCTTCGTATGCTGCGGGAAATTATCAATTCTCCAAGTAGGGAAAACACCAATGGAACAGATTTTCTTATATGACACAACCTTGAGAGATGGGACACAGGGAGAAAACATCAGCTTTTCTGCTGACGAAAAAGTCAAAATAGCCGAGCGTCTGGATGGCCTGGGCATTCACTATATCGAGGGTGGATGGCCAGGATCCAATCCAAAGGATATTCAATTTTTTGATATGGCCAGGAGAGTCAAATTCAAACAGGCACGGCTGGCGGCTTTCGGTGCTACGCGCAAACCCGGTATTTCCCCTGAAGATGATGCAAACCTGAAAGCATTGCTTGGAACCCATACCCCTGTAATGACCATATTTGGGAAATCCTGGGATCTCCACGTGGAAAAGGTCATGGAGAACACCCTCTCTGAAAATCTGGCCATGATATCCGAGTCAGTTGAATACCTCAAAAGCCAACAAAAGGAAGTCATTTACGATGCCGAGCATTTTTTCGACGGATTCAAAGAAAACCATGAGTACGCCTACCTGACGGTTTCAGCAGCTATCAAGGCCGGTGCTGACACAATTGTTTTTTGCGACACGAACGGTGGGACGCTACCCTTCGAGGTGGAGAATATCATTCAGGAAATATTTGGGCGAATCAATAAAGACAGTGCGCTTTCCACTGATGACCTGAAACCGAAATTCGGCATCCACACCCATAACGACTGTGGTCTTGCGGTGGCCAATTCAATAACCGCCATCCAATCGGGACTGACCATGGTACAGGGCACCATCAACGGTTATGGCGAACGCTGTGGGAATGCCGATCTCACATCCATCATACCCATTCTCAGTGAAAAAATGGATGTGCCCTGCATCCCCAGAGAAAACCTTTCCCAGTTGCGCTCC
This sequence comes from Deltaproteobacteria bacterium, assembly GCA_024639645.1. GTDB lineage: Bacteria > Desulfobacterota > Desulfobacteria > Desulfobacterales > B30-G6 > B30-G6. Next base: position 800 of record JAHEIB010000115.1, on the reverse strand, counting down.
CTGTCCGGTTACGTGTCTGAAACAGCCAACCTTGTACCCTTGAAATCCAGACCCTTTGTCGGGAAAAGCGCCTTTGCGCATAAAGGTGGAATTCATGTAAATGCCATCATGAAAACACCCAGGGCCTATGAACACATGCGCCCGGAACTGGTGGGTAATGCCCAGCGGGTACTGATCTCCGACCTTTCAGGCAAGAGCAACATCGAATACAAGGCAGCAGAATTTGGCTTGAAACTGGGGGGAAACGGTTTTGACAGCAAACACATCGTTTCACGGATAAAAGAACTTGAGCAGGATGGCTATCAGTTCGATGTGGCCGACGGATCCTTTAAAATTCTGGCTGAAAAATTGACCAAACAGTTTACCCCCCTGTTCGATCTGGAATCTTTCCGGGTAACCATCGAAAAAGACAAGGATCAGCCCTGCAGCGCTCATGCCACGATCAAGATTTCCGTGGATGGAAACCAGGAAATAACCGCAGCAGAGGGCTATGGTCCGGTGAGTGCTTTGGATAATGCCTTGCGAAAAGCCCTCGACAAATTTTACCCGGATCTGGACATGATGCAGTTGGTTGATTTTAAGGTTCGTGTGATTGACGGCCGGGTCGGTACCGCCGCAAAGGTTCGTGTTCTCATCGAATCCAGGGATCAGGACCACCTGTGGAGTACCATCGGCGTATCCGAAGATATCATTGAAGCCAGCTGGCAGGCGCTTGCGGACAGTTTTCAATACAAACTGGCCTATGAGGACAAAATCCGGAGAACACCATGAACCCCCTATTCCCCACAAAAGGAATAACC
>JAHEIB010000254.1 GCA_024639645.1 Deltaproteobacteria bacterium | reverse complement strand
CTTGTATACACCTGTATGCTTTTCATGGTGATTCCCCTCATTTCGGTGTTGGACAGTTTAGACGACAGTCTCATTGAGGCAGCGTATGATCTCGGGGCCAACCTCTGGACGATACTGGTCAAAATCATCATCCCCCATTCCATGCCGGGCATTGTCTCCGGATCCATTGTCGTGTTTATGTTGACCCTGGGAAATTACCTGACGCCCAACCTTATGGGTGGAAAGAATTCGCTGTGGTTCACAGAACAGATATACAATCAATTCATTGCCAGCTTTAACTGGAATCAGGGCTCTGCGTTCGGGTTTCTACTGCTACTACTCTCCTCTCTGGTGATCTGGACCGGCTTGAAACTGACCAAACAAAAACTGAGCAAGGTGGTGAAATGATCCGCTCGCTACCCAATACCCGATCCTATCTTCTCGGATTTAAACTGTATATTATTTTATACTTTTCTTTTCTTTTCGCTCCCTTGCTGATCACCTGCATCCTGGCATTCAACGACTCTCAGTTTCCGTCCTTGCCCTGGAAAGGTTTTACCATCGAGTGGTTTACCGGCAATCTTTCCGATCGTGTGGGTATTTTTCACGATGACATCAATCTTTACAGCATCTGGATCAGCACCAAGGTTGCATTTTTCGTGACGATATTCTCGGTGAGTGTGGGCACCTGTGCGGCGTTTCTGTTTGAGCAGGAAGACTTCCGTTTTAAACAGGGGCTCTATTTCCTGATGCTTTCCCCTCTGGTCATACCGGGTGTGATTCTGGGTATATCGGTCCTGTTGTTCAGCAATACCCTGGGGATGTTTTTTGAAGATCACTGGGGATTGGATGTGGGTCTGTTCCGCCCGGGTTTCTGGCTGGTGGTGCTGGGTCAGTTTTCATTCATCGCCACCCTGGTGACCCTGGTCGTGTCCGCCCGGTTGAAAAAATTTGACCGGACTCTGGAGGAGGCGGCCATGAACTTGGGAGCCAACCGTTTTGAAGTGATCTGGCATATTACGATGAAATTTTTACGACCCGCCATTATCGGCGCCGGAGCGGTGGCCTTTCTCATGTCTTTTGAAAATTTCAACACCACCCTCTTCCTGGTGGGTTCGGATGCCACCCTGCCCATCAATCTCTATCTTCAGGTCCGGGACGGCAGTACGCCGGTAATCAATGCCATCTCATTTCTCCTGATCATCGGTACGTCCATGGGCGCGCTTGCCAACCTCTATTTCAGTAAAAAAGAACGCTAAATGAAAAATCAATTTTAGTGCACTTTTTCAATTGCTTTCCATAAACGCATTTACCGCAGCATAGGCTGTAGCAACAGCAAGACCGGATCCGCATTTCTGGCGCATCCAATCCTGGTGCGCCAGGACCGAACCGGCCGCAAAAAGCTTCTTATGGGCGATTTTCCCTGAATGGTCAAAGGGACGAAACCGGTCATCGGTTTCAAGACCGGCTCGATTGACAGGATGACCGGCAGGGTCCAGGAACTCATAGCAATGCCATTCATTCCTTTTGAGCGGCTGATGTACCGGCAGGTTGAAAATGGATTCGCGGATTTGCTTGCGGTCTGCAGACAGCCCTTTTCCCAGAAAACGGCCACTGGCCAGGACGATTCCCCTGGCTCTGATGAGGGTTTCCGGTGAGGTGTCCCCAATTTGCACGACAAAGCCCTTTGCTTCCGTCTTAACATCCATAACACGTTTCTGAAAAAAACGTTGAACGCCCTTTGCCGGGAGGTTTGATTCGAATACTTCTTTAATGCGAAGTCCGGGTATGGATGGAGGCATGGTGGGAATCTCGAACACGGGTATCCCCACCCGATTTTCAATGTCTGACAGAATTCTGTGGGAGTCCTGTATGCCTAATACAGCGGGCATCCCCAGAAAACGAACCTCTTTTAAATGGGGCCGAAGCGCATCTGCAAGGGCTTCTCGGGTTTGGGGAATTACCAGCGATCTAGCCAGGGGCTCAAGATACACTTCGCCCGGGTTTACCGTGCCGGGAAACGAAATAGTCGCATGGCTCAGATTCGGCCAGCTATACCTAAGCGACGCGACGATCTGGCGGGCGCTGAAGCCTTTGAGACCTTCGATATCGACAATGAGACAGGGTTCTTTGGTTTGGAGTGCCTGGACACCATTCCACATGGTCCGGGGAATAAAATAAGAAGGTTTGATAGTGCCGACCGGTGTCAAAACAAGCGCATTCCGGTCTTTATGCCGGACATAAGCGAGCCCGGATGCATTTAAAAACGTGGTCAATTCTTCAAAGGCATCATAAATGATTTTTGGCGGAATCTTGGCATAGGGATGATCCGGGATATCCCGGCATAGCGCTTCAATGCCTTCCCAGGGGTCTTTTCTTATGGTTTTATGTTCCATTGGGTGGACGCCCATAAGGTCCAGCAGACCGCTGGCAAAGATGATTTCACTGGTAATACCCACCTGCACGGTCTCGATATTTCTATTGCCTGCAAAAAGTGACGCAGCCATGCCTGTCATGCCGGCACCGATAACCAGCAGCTCACAATCTATGTTAAGGATATCAGTCATTGAGCTCCACGCCAAACAACCCACAGTACAGGGCTTCCTTTAGTTCGGACTGAATAAGAGAGGTGTCCCAAAGAAGGGGCCTTTCCCCTCGCCATCTTTCTGAAACAAAGGCACGGATGTTTTCCAGACCTTCCCTGCCTGCGAGTTCTTCAATATCGTAAAGATAGGCCGCGATTCTCTGGGCGCAAAATGTACCCTGACACGTACCCTTACCGATGCGGCTGCGCAAACCCAGGGCGATCAGATCGGGTTTTCCATTTTGATCATGGATGGAACGTGCCAGGCTGTTGACCACGCTTTTTGGAACCATTTCGCACTCACACAGTAAAAGATCTTGAGGGTCATTGTGTTCAATCCACAGCTTAGGTGCAGAGCCCGGCGTGGTCCACCTGGTTGCGGGGGCGGTAGGGAGGGGTTTTGTTCGTGTCATGCAGGGCTTGGTCACACCGAGTCTTGCACAAACAAGGTCCGCCGTTTTTTCTGCCATAAGACGATATGTGGTCAATTTGCCACCCGTGATGGTGGCAAAGTTATTCAGGCCTTCCGTTTCATGATCTATTAGGCTGAAACTGCGGCTGATGTTGCGCCCCCCCTTTTCCGTGGCTGTTCCCACAAGGGGGCGAACACCGGCATAAGCCCGGATATACCGCGTCATTTCCAGTTCCGGGATCATCGCGGCACCCTCGCCCACGATGGCATCAATTTCCTTTACTGTCGGGAAAATAGCATCCAGGTTTTCAATCCGGATGGAGGTCGTACCCAGAATTGAGACCGTTCCGCCTGGCACCAGGATGTCGGCAT
>JAHEIB010000253.1 GCA_024639645.1 Deltaproteobacteria bacterium | reverse complement strand
TTGTCAACTTCGTCAGCGCCAATAACAAAAATAGCAAGTGCCAGTATTTTGCAGCACATTTCGAACAATCGTATTTCAGCGGGCCAATGAGAATGCCCGACTCTTTCGACCATCCTCAAAATTTCCTATGGCGTCAGTGCTTATTTCAGCAGGACCTCTTTGATGTTCAGAGACAACTATCTTGAACTGGAAGGATTTTTAACTGATAGCCCTATGGTCATCCGATCTATTCCGAGTTCAATGGTGAAAAATGATTCAAAGGCAACTAAAATAGATCCTTCTGATTTTACCATGCGTGAATAATGATTATCATATAATTTAATTGACCGCATCGAACGGAAACACAACGATCTCCTTGGACTCAATTATCGGAAGCTAACTGTAAGATATCAAACTAAAACCTATTGCACGTTTGCAATCGGCAGACTGTAAAGGAGGAAAGCATGGCGACAAGCAAAGCAACTGCTCAATGGAACGGCACGTTGAAGGAAGGTAACGGCGTAATGAAATACAGTAATTTTGAAGGTCCATTTACCTATGCGTCGCGTTTTGAAGAAGGCAAAGGCACAAATCCCGAAGAGCTTGTGGGGGCTGCGCATTCCGGGTGCTTTTCGATGTACCTGTCAGCCATTTTGAGCGCAGACAATTTTCCGCCGACAAGCGTAAAGACATCTGCCTTGGTTCATTTGGGGGAAGACGATGGGCCGAAGATTACCAGCATTGATCTAAACTGTGAAGCAGAAGTCCCAGGCCTGGATGCTGATAAATTTGCTCAATATGCTCAAACAGCCAAGGAGAAATGCCCGATTTCAAGGCTTTTTGCCGGTACAGAAATCAATCTTTCGGCAAAATTGATTGGATGATCTGCGGGTTTTTGCTTATAACGTTTCTGAAATATACCGTTGTTTGACAATCAGCCCATAGGCAGTTGGTTAAGTGTCAGGAAAAACCATATTGTTCCGCCTGCGATGCAAGTTATTCTATAAGCTCAGGATACAATGCCCTGAATTGCTGCGTTTTAAATGGGGAAACAGACACCGGTCTGTGCCCATGTCCGTCTGATGAAAACGGTGACGTCTTCAAGGTACTCCCTGTTTGCCCCAGTCGTCAGCTGGTTGTCGGAGAGCACTCTAAATATTTCGACCTCTATCCGAGTATTAGATATGAATACCCGATAATTCTGTGTTCAAGGGGTATAAGCTGGCAACAGTCTGAGAATTTGCCAAGGATAACTCTGCTGGTCATGACCCAAGTAAACACTTTTCTGAGCCATGGTGACCCTCGTAATAACGCGCCTCGATGAGGTTCCCTTCGGGGTCTCGGAAATAAATCGACGTCCCGGTACCGTGTGCTCCCCAGCGTGGGACAGGTCCTTCCTCTATTTCGACATTGTTCGCTTTAAGTCGCCCCAAAAGGTTTTTCCACTCCCCCTTATTCAAGGCAATACAAAAATGGTTCAAATTGCCACGTCCTTGGCCAGCCTGAGCGCTTTTCTGCCACATTTTTTTAGGAAAGAGGTCGATAATCGTATCCGAATTGAGTCGCACAGAGGGAAACGGCACCTCACCCGCGCGGTATTCTTGAATGCGTTCCGGCTGCATCTGCAGTACCTCGGCATAAAAGGCCATCATGTTTTCGTCATTTTCTGCATTTAATACGATGTGATCCATCAAACATTCCATAATCAATGCCTCCAAAAACGCTTATGATTTAATGTATCGTTTGGCCCAATATCACTGCAAGTTTGATGCGAATTGTCTGCCGTATTTAAGGCCTCTGGCAATGTTTTCATCATCTGGATTCCACATGGCTTTAATTCCTTCATCAACCAGCTCAAAGCCTGCAGCCTTTAAACTCTCAGAGATAATTTTGGTCGATTCTCCACTCCAACCATAGCAGCCGAAAGCAGATGCCTTTTTATTTTTAAACTGCAATCCCTTTACCTCCTCAAGGAGGCCCGCAACCGAAACCAAAATCCCGCGGTTTATAGTCGGAGAACCCATCAGGATCGCCTTGGACTTGAAAATTTCGGTGATGACGTCATTTTTATCGGTTTTGGCCAGATTGAAAAGTTTGACATTTACTTCCCTGTCAGCCTCGCTGATACCACTGGCTATTTTTTCGGCCATGACACGGGTTCCATTCCACATCGTGTCATAAATAATGGTAATTTGGTTTTCCCGGTAGCTGTCGGCCCATTCCATGTATTTTTCCACAATCTGCTCCGGTTTTTCACGCCAGACAATACCATGGCTTGTACAAATGATGTCGAGGGGCAGGTTAAAGGATAAAACTTCCTTGATCTTTTTGATGACCAGCGAGCTGAAAGGGGTCAAAATGTTAGCATAATATTTAATGCACTCATTAAACAGCTCGTTTTGGTCCACAAGGTCGTTGAACATATACTCAGATGCATAATGCTGTCCGAAAGCATCGTTGCTGAACAGCACATTATCCTCTGTCAGATAGCTGAACATGCTGTCCGGCCAATGGAGCATCGGGGCCTCAACGAAAATAAGCTCTTTTTGCCCAAGGCTCAATCGATCACCGGTTTTGACGATATTGAAATTCCAGTCCTGGTGGTAATGGCCCTTTATCGATTTGACACCATTTTTAGTGCAATATATCGGTGTATCCGGTATGTGGCGCATCAATTCGGGCAGTGCACCACTGTGATCGATCTCAGCATGGTTGGCAATCACATAGTCAATTTTCTTCAAATCGATTTCTTTAGCAAGATTTTCAATAAACTCCTTTGAAAAGGGAGCCCACACCGTGTCGATTAGGGCTGTCTTTTCTTCCTTAATCAAGTAAGAATTATAGGTCGAACCACGATGGGTTGAATATTCATCTCCATGGAACTTTCTGAGATCCCAATCTATTTTGCCTACCCAAAAAACGTTGTTTACAACTTTAAGGCTCATGTCACCCTCCTTTTTGCTCATTTTATAGTCTCCTTATAAACCTATTTATTTCAAATTACAAACTTCAGTTAAAGCGCATTAGACCCAAAGAAAAAACCCCACATCCAATAAATAAAAAAGGCACGTCCACATTGGTAGCTATGGACGTGCCTTAACAATGATACAATTGGCGTCCCCAAGGGGATTTGAACCCCTGTTGCCGGCGTGAAAGGCCGGTGTCCTGGACCAGGCTAGACGATGGGGACGCAATACGATTTTAAACTCTTTGATTCTTATGCGTCAGCGTCCCCAAGGGGATTTCCTTCGACAAGCTCAGGACAGGTGAACCCCTGTTGCCGGCGTGAAAGGCACATGACACTGATTTTGATAATGGTTTGGAAGTGAGCAACCATAGGAATTTAGGGTAATGGTGAAAAAATGCTGGGGTAAGATTAAGGGTATTT
>JAHEIB010000252.1 GCA_024639645.1 Deltaproteobacteria bacterium | reverse complement strand
AGAAGACAGATGACAAAAACTGGATAATGAAGCACGCTGTCTGACCTTTGTTTTCTGTCTTCCGTCATCTGTTTGCTGACACCTGAACACTGACACCTGACACCTTTGAATGATTATGAAGAAACTTTTGATCACCATCGACGGTCCGGCCGGTGCCGGCAAAACAACTGTTAGCCGCACGCTTGCCGACCGGCTGGGATACCGTTATATCGACACCGGCGCACTTTATCGCGGGGTTGCCTATGAAGTTAAAAGCCAGGGTGTCAACCCCAAAAGCGAGACAGAACTGGCCGACTTGTGCCGCCGGCTTCAGCTTGGTTTCAAAACAGAGGCAAAAGGGCTGCGCCTTTATTCCGGTGAAACGGATATCTCCGACCGCATTCGTACCCCTGAAATTAGTATGCTGGCATCATCTGTTTCTGCCATCGCGGTGGTGCGTGAGTATCTTCTGGATGTGCAAAGGGATATTGGTCACCGCAAAGAAGCGGTCTTCGAAGGGCGCGACATGGGAACGGTTGTTTTTCCAGCGGCGGACGTTAAATTTTTTTTAAACGCATCCTTAACAACCCGGGCACTGCGACGCTATGAGGAACTCAAGTCCGAATCCGATCAATCGCTGGATACGGTTGAGAAAGACATGCAGCGCAGAGATACCAATGACAGTACCCGAAGTCTGGCGCCACTCAAACCGGCCGATGATGCAATTGTGATTGATTCCAATGACTTGTCCGTCCAGGAAGTGGTAGATCGAATGCTGTCGTACATCTTTGCAAAAGGATAGTGAAGCAAATTTAATAGTGGCCATTCTTAACAAGTTTAATTATTTGTCTGGAATTAATAAAAAATCAAATAAAACATTGCATTTTTCTTTCATTCTGATAGACATAGGGGATTGCTCTAACGCCCATGGCGTAGCAATAATATTGGCTAAGGGGGATTAATTATTCATGGTTGACGAAACAAACAAGGATGAAACCCAAAATGAGGCGCAAGCTGAGATTTCCGATGGTAGTGATGCGGAGCAGGTGAATACCGAAAATGAGCCGCAAAACGAGGAGTTGAAAGCAGATCAGTCATCGACGGGTCCATCCGAAGACAGTCCACAAGATCCGGGCGACAGCATGGAAAGCGTGATGGATATGTACGAAGAGAGTTTCAAACGCTTTGCTGAAGGGGAAGTCGTCACCGGCCGGGTTATTTCCATAGATAAAGATCATGTTCTGGTGGACATCGGCTACAAATCTGAAGGTCAGGTAAGAATCCAAGAGTTTTTAGATAAAAGTGGCAATGTTACGGCTGAAGTCGGAGATGTCATCGAAGTCATGGTGGAATGGTGGGACGATGAAGATGAACGTGTCCTGTTGTCCAAAGATAAAGCGGCCAACATTAAAGTTTGGGAAGCGGTTAAAAAATCTTACGATGAAGAGGGCACCGTCAAAGGGACCATTACCAACCGGGTTAAAGGCGGATTTTCAGTTGACATCGGCGTTCCGGGCTTTTTACCCGGATCCCAGGCGGATTTGCGACCGATTCGGAATCTGGATGATATGGTCGGCAAGGAATTTGATTTCAAGATTCTAAAATATAATCGCAAGCGCAGTAATATTGTTCTTTCCCGAAGGGCGATACTGGAAAACGAACTGGCGGAAAAGCGCTCGGCGACCCTGGCGACCATTCATGAGGGCAAGGTTGTCGAAGGTGCTGTAAAAAATATTACCGAGTATGGTGTTTTTGTGGATTTGGGCGGTGTGGATGGCCTGCTCCACATCACCGATATCTCCTGGGGGCGGGTAAAACACCCCTCGGAGCTTTTTTCAATCGGGGACCCCATCACCGTTAAGATTTTAAACTTGGATTTAGAAAACGAAAGAGTCTCATTGGGAATGAAACAGCTCAATGAGGATCCGTGGACCACGGCTTCTGAACAATATGCAGTGGGTTCTCGTGTGACGGGAAGGGTCGTCAGCCTGACCGACTATGGGGCTTTTATAGAGTTGGAAGAAGGCATTGAGGGGCTGATCCATGTGTCTGAGATGTCCTGGACCCGCAAAATTCGGCATCCATCCAAAGTTGTATCCGTCGGAGAAGAGGTGGATGCCGTTGTGCTGGATATTAAACCCGAAAGCCGTAGAATTTCCCTGGGCATGAAGCAGGTCGTTCCAAATCCATGGGATGTGATTAGTGAAAAATATCCGATCGGCACCACCATCGAAGGCAAAATTAAAAATATCACCGATTTCGGATTGTTTATCGGGATTGATGAAGGTATTGATGGACTGGTTCACATCTCTGATATTTCCTGGACCAGAAGGATCAAACATCCCTCTGAACTCTTTAAAAAAGGAGATGTTATTCAGGCCATCGTGCTGGATATTGAAAAAGAAAATGAGCGGTTTTCACTCGGTATCAAACAGTTGCAGGACGATCCCTGGGCCTCGGTGGCTGAACGATATAAAGTCGGTAAAGAAATTACCGGAACCATTACCAACCTGACGGATTTTGGAATTTTCGTTGAGCTGGAAGAAGGAATTGAGGGGCTTGTGCATGTCTCTGAAATCAGCAAAGAAAAGATAAAAACGCCAACGGAAAAATTTAAGATAGGCGATGTTATTTCAGCCCGGGTGATGAACATTAATAGTGATGAAAGGCGCATCGGCCTTTCCATCAAACGGCTTGAAATCGAAGACGAACAAAACTTGCTCAGCGAGTACGTCAACAATATGGGGCAGGCAACGTCTACGTTTGGAGAAATATTGCGCGAGAACCTTCAAGAGAAGCTGAACGAAGACTAAAACCCATCTCAAAAAGGCGTCTAAGTGCCCAGGGCTGCGTTGCGGGACGGTTCAAAATGCTCACATACTCTCGTGTATGCTGCGCTTTTTCACCGCCCCGCGTCTTACCCTGAACCCTGATCCACCTTTTTGAGATGGGTTTTTGGTTTTTTTATTCGAAAATGCTCACATCCCCCATCCCTTTGCGAATAACCTGAGGCGTGTCATTTATCAGGGAAATGACACTCGACGGTTTCCCCGAAACAAACTCCCCATCAATCACCAAATCAAGGCGGTTTTTAAATACGTCATGGATCAGTGAAGCATCGTTAAGGGTGCTGCCGTCCGGCAGGGTGGCACTGGTGGTGATAATGGGATTTCCCAGCCCCTCTACCAGTTCGAGACATATTTTATGATCCGGCACCCGAATTCCAGCGGTTTTACGTTTGGTCAACATAATCTTGGGTACCAGTTTGGAACCCTCAAGGATAAAGGTATAGGGGCCCGGTAATAACCTTTTCATGGTTTTATAGGCATAATTGGATACCTTGGCGTAATGACTGATGTTTTTAAGCCCCGAGCAAATAAAACTGAAAGGTT
>JAHEIB010000114.1 GCA_024639645.1 Deltaproteobacteria bacterium | reverse complement strand
ATGAGAATGACACCGATGGCTGCCATAGGCACGGAAAACATCACGACAAAAGGATAACGCAAAGATTCATAAAGAGATGCCATTACCATATAGACCAGAATGATGGCCAGTATAAAACTGATCAACAACTCTTGAAAGGCTTTCTGCTGTTCCTGGTAATCGCCGCCAAAAATGATGTTGAAATCTCTTGGTATGGGTACGGACTGTAATCCTTTTCGGATGTCCCCCAAAATGGAACCCATGTCCCGACCACTGGTGTTGGCCGTTACATAGGTCACACGCTCCTGACTTTTACGCTCAATCAAAACAGGCCCCCTTCTCGGGCGAACTTGTACCACGTTTCTAAGGACCACCTGCTCCCCGTCGGCGTTGGTAACGGGAAGGTCAAGGATATCCCTTAATTCATTTTTATCCTTGTCCGCAAGCTTGACACGTATGCGGTATTCACTCCCGCCTTCCCGGTAATTGCCTGCCGAAGTCCCGGACAAAACGGTTTGCAGCATGTTGGCAATACTGGATATGGTCAGCTTCATGTCGGCCGCCTTTTGACGGTCGACGATGATCAGTTCCTCGGGTGTTCCGGTTTCCCTGCTGATTCTGGTGTCGGTGATTCCGGATATGTCCTTAACGACCTCTTCCACACGCAGTGCCAGTTCGTTGGATGTTTCAAGATCATATCCGTGTACTTCTATCTGAACCCGTTCGGTACCGCCGGTGCCGATACGAAGAAGAAAAAGCCCCCTGCCCGCCCGTGTACGGACTTGGGTTCCGGGAATGAAGTTGAGTTTTTTACGGAGATCGGCTGCGATTTCATCACTGGATCGATTGCGTTCCTTGAGCGGCTTCAAGGCGATACGCATGGAACCGGCATTAGAACCCCTTGCACGCCAGCTGGAGCCGCCGAGAAAGGATACGGTGTTGTCAATTTCAGGGACAGCCTCATAGACGATCTTTTCAATTTCTTGAAACGTTCGGTCCATCAATTCCAGCCGCGTCCCCACGGCCATTTCGGCATTGACCCTCACTTCCCCCTCATCGGATGCCGGCATCAGTTCAACACCGACAGAAGGGATCAGAAAAAGACTGCCGCCGAGCAGTAAAAAAGCGCTGCCAACGACCAGAATGCGATGGTTGAGAGCCAATCCAAGGATGTTTGTATAGGTGTCTTCCAAGTGCTTAAAAAAACGAGCGGTAATTTTAAAAAACCATCCGCCGGTCGCATTACCTGATTCATTCACCGAAGATACGGGCAGTCGGATACGGGCCGCCAGCATGGGAACGAGGGTCAGTGCCGCCGCCAGGGAGCATATCAGAGAAAACCCGATCACATACGACAGCTGTTCAAACATGATCCCCGACATACCGCGAACAAAAATAAGCGGCAAAAAAACGGCCAGTGTGGTCAATGTGCTGGCAATGACGGCGGCGGTCACTTCCTGGCTGCCCTTGATGGCTGCTGATATTCGATCTTCACCCGCTTCCCGGAGTCGATAGATATTTTCCAGTACCACGATGGCATTGTCCACCAGCATGCCGACACCTAAGGCCAGACCCCCAAGGGTCATCAGGTTCAAGGTAAAACCGTTGAAGTACATCAGGGCAAAGGTGGCCACAATCGAAATAGGGATGGTTGTGGCAATGATGGCCGTACTTAAAATATTTCTGAGAAAAAACAGCAGGACACAGATAGCCAGGACGCCGCCATATAGAATGATGGTGCCGACATTGGTGATGGACCGCTTGATATAGTCGGATGAGTCGATAATCGTGACGATCTGAATCTGGGGAAGATCACGGTTGATCCGTTGGATTTCATGCAGCACACCCGTAGCAACTTCCACGGTATTTTTTCCGGATTGCTTGCTGACGGACATGCGTATCCCGGGTTTGTTGTTCACCCGGACGATCCGGCTCACTTTTTCCCATGCATCCTCCACGCCGGCAATCTCTTTTAGCTGAATAGGGACACCATCCCTGATGGCTACCACCGTGTTCCTGAGTTCATCCAGGTTGTTGTAGACACCGGGCGTCCGGATGGTGACATCCTGCAAACCCTGCTCGATGGTCCCGGCAGGCAGATTGACATTCTCTTCTTTGAGACGTTTCAATATCTGGTCGATGGGCAGTCCCAGGGCCTTCATCTTTTCTGAATCCAGATTTACATGGATCTCACGGTCCAGACCGCCACGGATATCCAGCGATGCGACACCGGGTATCTTTTCGATACGGTTTTTTACCTGATCATCGATGAGCTGTCTGACATGTATGGGGTCCAGATTGCTGGACACCCCCAGAATGAGTATGGGGAAAGCGGCCAGATCGAACTTTCGCAACCGGGGACGCTCCACGTCATCGGGAAGGCGGGGTAAGACCCGGTCAAGACGGTCCCGGACATCATTGGCAGCTTCGTTCAAATCGGTTCCCCAGGCAAACGAAACCCGCACGCTGCTTTGTCCCTCGGCCGAAACCGATGTGACTTCATCGACACCGGGAACGGCACTCATGGCCTCTTCGATGGGGATGGTGATAAGTTCTTCAACTTCCTCGGGGCTGGCGTCTTCGTACCCGGTGGAAATGCTCAATGTGGGATAGGTGATATCCGGCATCAGATCAACGGCGAGCCGCGTCAGCGAAATGGCACCGATGATGATAACGATCAGGGAGGCCATGACGGTCAGAACAGGACGTTTAACGGAAAAACTCGAGACATTCATGGTGGCTGCTTCCGTATTGCTCGTTTATCCTTTTACAGATGCGTTTTTGGTTTATTCTTCAGGCGGTTTCCCTGTCGTTCGATTGCCTGGAATAATGATGGCAGCGCCGTCTTCCAGAAGGTGTTGCCCCAAAACAACCACAGAACCAGCCAGGGCAGGTGTGCGTATTTCAGCAATTTTACTGTCGACGATGCCGAGTGTAACCGGGACAAAGCTTGCGGTTTTCCCGCCCGGGTCGATCATAAAAACACCTTGTGAATTGTTGCGCTTGATTACGGCGGCTGTGGGAACCACGATAGCATTTTCATGTTTTTCGAACTGGATTTGAGCCCGGACAAACATGCCCGGTTTCAAGATCTTCTGTGGATTGGGTATTTCTATTTCGATCCTGGCTTCTCTGGATTTTTCTTTCAGAATGGGTGCAATGCGCAGCACCTTTCCGGAAAAAGAACGATCCGGAAACGCATCGGTTGAAATTGCAGCTTTCTGGCCAGTAATGATTTTGGGATAGTCCTGCTCGACGACGTGAATGACGGCGATAAGCTTTCCAATATCTATGATGGAAACAATCGGCGTATTGGCTGCCAGCATGGCGCCCTCATCCACAAACCGCTCCCCCACCACCCGATATCCGGCACGGTTATTATCGGGTACATGAATTTGTGTGTATTCGAGACGTACATTGGCAACCCGCATGGCAGCCTCATTCTGGGCAACCCTGGCGATGGCCACTTTCAATTTTGCCTCCTGGGCTTTCAAATCAGATAAGGATGCATCCAGTTGTGATTCAGAGGCAATCTTTTTCTCTCTCAGGGCAACAGCCCGGTCATGTTCCCTTTTGGCATTTTCCAGGGCATTTTTCTGCTCCAGGAGGTTGGCCCGTGCCACTTCGAGTTCAGCCTTGGCCTGGCTGACCTGCTGTTTGTATTCCGCGTCATCCAGAACAGCGATCAATTTACCACTTTGAAGTTCGTCGCCGATATTGACCCATATCTTTTCAAGCCGCCCACCGATTTTTGGGGCGATAACAAATGCCGCATTGGGGTACAATGAGCCGCTGTAATAGCCAATGTCCTGAACCGTGGCTTGTTCTACCGCTGCGACTTCAACGGCAACAGGTATCTTTTTCCGCCCGCTCTTGACGGTGTTTTTATCACTGTTGACCCGCTGATAGACCTGCCAGCCTAAAAAAGCCACGCCCAGTAAGAGAATACCTATCAGAATTATTTTTTTCATGACAACGATAACTATTTGCTTTTTTGAAAAGGATCAAGCAAAAAAGTAGCTATTGGATAGCACGTTTGCCTGGAGATCACGTTATGGTCAAAGCTTCCCGAAAATTTCAGGTTTTTGTCAAACCGATTGGCCCCGTATGCAACCTAACCTGCCGCTATTGCTACTATCTCGAGAAAAAACAGCTCTTTGAAAACAACACGCCCTTTCGCATGCCCGAGGAGGTCCTGGAGGCCTACATCGTCCAACATATGGACGCTTTTCCCGGATCGACCATCCATTTTTCCTGGCATGGGGGAGAGCCGACCTTATTGGGTCTGGACTATTTTCGAAAAATTGTTTCGCTGCAGCGCAGGCATCAGCCCCCCGGGCGGCGCATCACCAACGGCATCCAGACCAACGGCACCCTCCTGGATAAAAACTGGTGCCGGTTTTTTTCCGATGAAGGGTTTGGTGTCGGTTTAAGCATGGACGGGCCTCGAGACCTGCATGACCGCTACCGCTTGACCCGGCGCCAGAAGCCCACGCATGAGCTGGCATTACGCGGGTATCACCTGCTGCAACAGTACGCTGTTCCCATGGATATTCTGTGTGTCGTACATTCCCATAACGTACAGTGCCCTGATAGGGTTTATGATTTCTTCAAGCAGATCGGGGCACAATATCTAACTTTTTTGCCCCTGGTCCAACAACATCCCGCCGCTGACAAGCTCGCCCACCGACATTCGGTCAGACCTGACGCGTGGGGCACTTTTCTCTGCAATATTTTTGACGATTGGGTCCGCCAGGATATCGGAAAGGTTAAAATACAGATATTCGAGGAGGCCGCCGCAACCGCCTTTGACCGGGAGCACGCACTATGTATTTTTCGAAAAACCTGTGGTGACATTCCTGTCCTGGAGCATAACGGTGATGTCTATTCGTGCGACCACTTTGTGACCCCTGAACATCGTCTGGGAAATATCCGGGAAACACAGCTGGTGGATTTGATGGAAAGCCCTCAACAAAAAGCATTCGGGCAGCTTAAATCAGACACCCTGCCTCGCTATTGTCTGACCTGCGAGGTTCTTAACATGTGTTATGGAGGTTGCCCCAAAGATCGCTTCATTCACACACCCGACAATCAACCCGGTCTCAACTATCTATGTGAAGGCTATAAGCGCTTCTTTAACCACTGCAGACCATTCATCAAAGAATTGTCAAACCTGGCACGCACCCGGAATCTGCCGCCGCAATCAAAGTCCTCACCGTCTAAGGTAACCAGGCAAGCCCCCAAACCAGGTCGCAATGCGCCTTGTCCGTGCGGCAGCGGACGGAAGTATAAAAAATGCTGTCTGGGGAAATAAGCCAGGACACCTTACTCCCTTAATTTTTCTTTTAAAAATGCAATGGTGCGCGTCCAGGCCAGCTGTGCTGCCTCTTTGTTATAGCGTTCAGGATTTGTGTCATTGTTAAAAGCATGCTTGGCCCCCGGATATATATACAACACGTAATCTACAGCTTCCTTTTTGAGGGCTTCCTCGAAGGGGGGAATCCCCTTGTTGATCCGTTCGTCAAGTCCGCCATAATGCAGAAGCAAGGCGGCCTTGATTTTTGAAACATCTTCAGAAGCGGGTTGCCGCCCGTAGTAAGGAACCGCTGCGCTCAAATCAGGCACATTGACTGCCAGCTGATTGGCCATGGCTCCCCCCCAGCAAAATCCTACCACGCCGACCTTTCCCGTAGACATGGAATGGGTTTTCAAATACTTTAGGGCCGCAACATAATTGTTGAGTGTTGACTGCTTATCCAATTTGCCAATCAAGGTTCGCCCCTCATCAGGATCCTCGGGCGTTCCCCCGAGGGGAGATAACGCGTCCGGCGCAATGGCTAAAAATCCCTCCAGAGCGATCCGTCTGCTCACGTCTTCGATGTGGGTATTAAGCCCTTTGTTCTCGTGAATTACGATCACACCCGGCAGTTTGGCACTGCCTTTCGGTCTTGCAAGGTAAGCGCGAACCCCGCCGGTTGCACCAGGGTAGGTAACACTATCCGTAAAAAGACGGGCATCGTCTGCCGAAACGATTGCGGCGGCAGCATCGCTTCTCTCTATCAATGGCAGCAAGGAGTTCACGGCCAGCGTCCCTCCCGCTAAAACAGATAATTTTTTGAGAAATTCCCGACGGTCGATGTATCTATGCACATATTTATTGTACAAGGCCCTTATTTCTGGATTCATAATCTACCTCCTCTTTTTTGAAGTCCATATTATTAATCCGAGTTGAATGTTAAAATGTTTTGGAATTCTTAATTGAAGAATCTGCAGCAAGCCGGGGAATAATTCGATTGTAAGGAGTGCTATCTATTTTAGGTTCGCTCGCTGGCAAAGCAGTAAGCCGCGAAGGATGTGCTCACTGTTAACGTTCAAAATTTACCAAAAGGGATATAAAGTCAACCAAAATTAATTGGGATGGAAAAATAAAAAAATATTCGAATTATTATGTTGCGAACGACCACATTTGGTTAAAACAGATTGATATCAATAGTCCTGGCATGCTATTGCTGCAGCGCTTTTTCTTTTTATTCCTACAAACCTTTTTAAAGTACGGCGCTATTCACTACTCCTATGCCTAAATCATCTCATGAACCCTATCGCGACCCACACCGCTGGATGGTTTTTTCCGTCATCAGCGTTGTCTATTTTTTTGTCTATTTTCACCGGGTCTCCACTTCCGTCATCGTACCGGACCTGTTGAAAGCCTTTGACACCCATGCTACGGCACTGGGTCTCATGTCATCCATGTATTTTTATATCTATGCCCTGGAACAGCCTTTGGTGGGATACCTGACAGACCGGTGGGGGCCCGTCAGGGTGGTCGGTGTGTGGTCATTGGTGGCCGCCGCGGGGTGTTTCATGTTCGGCATGGCTCCGAATATCTTCTGGGCGTCTGTGGCAAGGGCATCCATCGGCTTCGGTGTCGGAGGTGTCTATGTCCCGGCCATTAAGGCGTTCTCCCAGTGGTTCAGGAAAAAAGAATTTTCATTCATGATCGGACTGCTCATGTCTGTTGGAAATTTCGGGGCCGTCATTGCCACCACCCCCCTGGCCTGGTCTGTGGATTTATGGGGCTGGCGAATCACCTTTTACGTCATCGGTGGAATCACGCTGATGCTGGCTCTCGTGGCCCTGTTCTTCACGAGAGACAAAAAAGAACCCGCCAAAACAGACCCGGTACCCTCCGCAAAGACATCTGCCATCGCTGAAACCTCACAGATTTCAGTCATACAGGTCCTGGCATCGGGTCGTTTGTGGCTGATTGCCACCATCTTTTTGGGCGTCTATGGAACGGCTCTAACCCTTCAGGGTCTTTGGGCAACGCCCTTTCTGATGTCCTCTCTGGGCATCGAACGCATCTATGCCAGCAAGCTGAATATGCTGATACCCATGGGTTTCATTGTTGGATCACCCTTGATAGGCTGGCTCTCCGAACGGCTTTTATGGCCCAAGATAACAACCCTGCGGATTATAATAAGCATTTATTTCATATCGTGGATCGGAATAACCTTCTGCCATGCATGGCTCGGCGCTGTGGGACTATCAACCATGCTCCTGGGGATGGGTGTCGTTGCAGGTGGCTTCATCAGTGTTTTCTGGGGGGTTATCCGGGAAACAACCCCGGACAAAACCTTGGGTATGGTGTCGGGGATACTCAATCCGGCGCCTTTTTTGGGCGTGGCCGTCTTCCAGGTGGTCACCGGCGCTATTTTGAACCGCAACGAGCGCGTGGATGGGCTTTACCCTTTATCGGGTTTTACCGATGCTTTTTCTGTCTGTGTAATCATTATTGCTGTTTGCCTGGGAATGTCTTTTTTTCTAAGAAACAAGCGTTCCCTGGTTTCGGATTAAGCATTAAGCGGTAAGCCATAAGCTGTAAGCTGCTTATGGCTTATCGTTTATTTCCCCAACTTTGGGGCTTCACCACAGATAGAGCAAAATGGGTGATCCAATGGCGATTTGCGCTGTTTGAGCCAATTAGGGCACTTTGCATCAGCGCATGTTAAAGACTATCCAATATGAATATACGGCCATTGACAACCAAGCCTGTTTAACACCATGACAGGCGCTGAGGTTAGGAGCCCTTGCGGCGAGTTCGAAAAGCGGCAGGGGATTATTCATTTTGCGTTTGCAGAACCCAGATGGGTTATTATTCAGTGTTTACCGCTTATTGCTCAGGGCTTCCAGCAGCACCGGAATAAAGGTTTTCAGGTCTTCTACAATACAGATGTCGGAGAGATTGAAAATAGCAGCCATGGGATCGGTATTGATGGCCACGATGAATCCGGACCCTTTCATGCCACTAACGTGCTGGGCCGCGCCGGATATGCCACAGGCCAGATATAGATCGGGTGTTACTGTTGCGCCTGTTACCCCTATCTGGCGATCATAAGTCAACCATCCCAGATCGATGACCGGGCGAGATCCACACACCACCGATTGCGGAATCACGGAAGCCAGGTCCCGGATAAGCTCAAGATTCTCTTCTTCACCAATACCCCTGCCGGCGGATACAATGACCCTGGCTGCTGAAAAGTCCAGATCACTCGTCTGAAAAGGGGTGGTGGAAAGCGTAGTAGAGGTCTGGGGGGAAACTGTCATGGATTTCAAACAAACATTTCCCTTTGGCAGATCCCTGTCTGGTGCTGGTCCATATGATCCCGGCTGGACGGTGAGAACCGTTGTTTCCGTATTAGATACCATATCTGCGTTGATTTTGCCCCCGTAGACATCCCTGGAAAAACAGATCATGTCCTCCTGAACAGAGAGTGCACTCACACCGGTAATACAAGCGGCTTTCAGACGCATGGCAAGTCCTGGGGCATAATCCGATCCCCGGGAAGAATGGCCAATGCAAACATATAAAGGGGGATGATCCCGCAGAATCTCATGCAAAATGGATGTGTAGACCTGTCCATTGTACTGTGCCAGTTGGGGTGCACGTAACCCCAGGACATCCTTTCCCGTTGTTCTGGCCAGGCTTTTTGCAAGCGTTTCCGCCCTTTCATCTAAAACCAGTATCTTAATCGGTGCCGGGCTGAATTGCTGGAGCGTCTCTGCAAAATGCACCAGCTCATATGTAATCGGCCGGATTTCCCCCTCAAAATGCTCCGCAATGACCACGATAGATCCGGATGTTTGCATGTTCTTCATGATAAAAATGATGGTCTCGTAAAAAGTGTGCGTTAGACGCTTTTGTAAAAAGTGCAAATTCAAGGCGTGCAAATTTTGTAATCATGAGACGTACTTTTCGTAAAGTTGAATGATTACGATATGCAGCACAACGCAGAAGTTGGGTTTTTTACAAGACCGTCAAAAATGACCTGTCAGACAAAATGGTTAACAACTGTTCCGCTTTCTGGGATGCGGACCCTTCCAGAAAAACACCTTCCCGCAATTTTCTGGGTAGGGTCACCCGTCTTACCCCCTGCAACGGAGCGGAATCTTCCATCGCATCCACGTACAATGTATTCAACTTCAGTTTGTTTGCCCGCAGCAGTTTTGAAAGCGATGGGTAGCGTGGTTGGTTGATTCCGGTCTGAATCGTCAACAGGGCGGGTAGCTGCAATGCAACCGCCTCCCTGTAACCCCCTTCTATCTCCCGTTCCACATGTACACCCTCACCCACCGGCATGATCGTCATCTGTACAACAGCCGTTGCACACGGCAGGGACAGGTACTCGGCCATAAGCGGTCCCACCTGTCCCTGCATCAGGTCTTCCGACATGGCGCCACATAGAATCAGGTCGGCGTCGGAAGCTTCGGACAGGGACGCTATCCAGCCAGCCAGTGTGGACGGGTCCACGAAACCATCCCCGGGGGTCACCATATGCGTCCCGTGGTCAGCCCCCATTCCAATGGCCCGTCGAATGACCACCTCTGATCTCTCCGGACCTACGGAAATAATATGGATCGTCGTTCCAGGAAAAGCCTCCTTGATTTGAACAGCCGCTTCCACGGCACATTCGTCAAAGTGGTTCATCCTGAATACAGAGGTATCATGGACGTCTACCCATCCGGCGTCTTTATCGATGCTGACGACGGCTTCAGATTCGGGAACCTGTTTGACACAGACGAGGATTTTCATAATGAGCCATAAGCCTTAAGCTGTAAGCTGTAAGCGTCTTGTGCCTTACCGCTTATCGCTTATTGCTGCCTTTAGTAATTTTCGCGTTCGATAATCGTCGCAACCCCCTGACCACCGCCCACGCACGCATTGGCACAACCATAGCGCCCGCCTTTTGTCTCGAGGATGCGTGCCAGCGTGCCAGTCAACCGCACACCGGTTGCTCCCAGGGCATGACCGATGGCAGTACCGCCGCCCATGACATTGACCTTGTCAGGATCAAGACCCAGCTTCTTGATGCAGTTCAAGGCCACGATGCAGAAGGCTTCGTTGATCTCCCAGAAATCAATATCCGAAGCTTCCAATCCTGCTTTTTCCAGAGCCTTCTGGGACGCCGGCACCGGGCCATCCCCCATGATGGTGGGATCCACACCGGCAAAGCCGATGGAACGGATGGTTGCCAGAGGTTTGATTCCCTTCTTCTTTGCGGTCTCTTTTGACATGAGAATCATGGATGTAGCCGCAGCATTCAGGGGCGAAGAAATACCGGCTGTTATCACACCGTCCTTCTTAAAGGCCGGTCTTAATTGGGAAATACCCTCCAGGGTCGTCTCCGCCCGGACAGCCTGATCCGTATCGACGGTCATGATGGAGCCATCTGCCTGTTCTGCATCGATGGGCAGAATTTCACCGGCGAAAAAACCGTCTGCCTGCGCTTTTGCGGCCAGCTGATGAGAACGAACACCCCATTTGTCCATGTCTTCCTTGGTGAAGTCACACTGCGCGAAAAGTTTCTCGGCTGTCAACCCCATGTTCATACTGGTCATCATGTCCCAGTGCTGATAGGAAGGATCCATAAACAAGCCCATGTTGG
>JAHEIB010000113.1 GCA_024639645.1 Deltaproteobacteria bacterium | reverse complement strand
TAAATCAGGCTCTAAATACACCTCTCCAAATCCTGATGGGCACGATTTGGTCACAAAACGCAAAAAAGCCGATTTCTGATGAAACCGGCCTTTTCATAATATATTAATATTATTAATATATATTGGTCGGGGCGAGAGGATTTGAACCTCCGACCCCTTGAACCCCATTCAAGTGCGCTACCAGACTGCGCTACGCCCCGACTGTGGGCGACAACGTAACACCGCTTTTCCAGCATGTCAAGAAATCCTGACGCAAAAATTCAGATAAGAATGTGGATAAGTAAATACTTGATCTTATAACAAATATATGCTATTAGGCTTCAGTATGGAAACAGAAATTATCAAACCAGATCGCTTATCTCCGGGAGATATCATCGGCATTGCGGCACCGGCCGGACCTTTTGAAATAGTAAAATTTGAACGGGGGCTCGCTGCCATTAAAGACATGGGCTTCGAGGTACTGGTGCCGGACAATCTGCAAAAACCCGAAAATTATCTGGCCGCTCCGGATGCATGGCGGGCATCGGTGCTCAACGACCTGTTCGGGCTTTCGGAGGTTAAGGGCATCATTTGTGCCAGAGGTGGTTATGGCTCCATGCGAATTCTCGATCTTATTGACTATGATCTGTTTCAAAATCATCCCAAGGTATTTCTCGGATTCAGCGACATATCGGCATTGATTTCAGCCATCACCACCCAAAGTCATCTTGTGGCTTTTCATGGCCCGAATATCACGACTCTGGGCAAGACAAGTTCTCTGACAAAAACATCTTTTTACCATGCCGTGACATCGGACCAGCCCCTTCACATTCAGCCGCAAATGGCCAGGGTGATCAATCCTGGTAAAGCTACCGGCATTGTATCCGGCGGTAACCTGGCAACCCTTTGCCATTTGTTGGGAACCCCGTACTCACCAACATACAGAGGGTGTCTTTTTGTTATGGAAGATATTGGGGAAGCGCCTTACAAGATCGACCGGATGCTGTTTCAGATGAGAATGTCAGGATGCTTTCAAGGGGTTTCAGGTGTTGTGCTGGGTAGTTTTCAGGATTGTGGAAACGATGATGTAATTTGTGAGATCGTGGCAAATTTTTTCGGCGATATGCAGATTCCCATCCTGGGAGGGTTTGAAATGGGGCACAGTGACGATAATGTGACCATTCCCATGGGTATCAGGGCCACCCTGGATACGGACCAGGGAGCGTTGGTGTATCATGAGGCTGCGACACTTCCATAATTTCGTATTGAGGACTTATCTGCGATCATATGCGCTATCTTTGAAAAGATAATTAATCAAATCGCAAAACACAAATTATAAAAAAATCACAAACGAAAATTCTCAAATTGAAGAACCTCGCAGCAAGCGCTGAGGAATGTTCTGCCATAGGCAGAACCTACGGGGAATGTGCTTGCTATTCCGTTCAAAGTCTATTTCTTAAATGAAAGATCCAAAATGTCATCCATGAATCACGCTCAGAACTTAATGGAAAGCGCCGTATCGGATGGGGTGTTCCCGGGAGGCGTCCTTCTGGCATCGAAGTACGGTGAGATCTTGATTCACCGGGCTTTCGGGCAGGCGGATCTGATTACCGGCACACCGGTTTCGACTCGCACTCTTTTCGATCTGGCATCCCTCACCAAACCCCTTGCCACCACCCTGGCCATCATGAAGTTGACGGATCGGGCGCTTTTGTCTCTGGATCACACCCTGGGGGATATCATGGCTTTTTGCAAAGGTACGGACAAGGCGGGGATTTCCATCAGACACCTGCTGTACCACGACTCTGGCTTGCCTGATTACCGTCCCTACTTTAAGGAGATCGCTGAAGAGGACCCCTATAAGAGAAGAGCGTTGACCCTGGCCAAGGTTCTGAAAGAACCCCTGGTATATCCCATTGGGGAAAAGGTGGTATATAGTGATCTGGGATTTATGCTGTTGCGTGGGGTCATCGAGATGGTCAGTGGCTATCGCCTCGATGTCCTGGTGGAAAAGGAAATTTATTTTCCGCTGCAACTAAAGGATCTGTTTTTTGTGGACCCGGCAAACCCGATGCCGGCAGATAGGTTTGCTGCAACTGAGAAATGCCCCTGGCGTCAGACCATCATGCGGGGCATAGTTCACGATGAGAATGCCTATACCGTCAGTGGCGTGGACGGTCATGCCGGGTTGTTTGGTACTGCAACCGATGTTCATTGTTTGCTCGCGGAAATGCTTGGCTGCTACTCAGACGGACCTTGTCATGATATCTTCCAACAGGGTCTGCTCAAAGAATTTCTGGAGTATGGAAAAGGAACCGAACGGGCTCTGGGTTTTGATCGGCCGGCTAAAAATGGTTCAGCAAGCGGCTGCCTTTTCTCCGACAACAGCGTGGGACATTTGGGTTTTACAGGCACTTCCTTCTGGATGGACCTGGATCGTATGATTGTCATCATCCTTTTGACGAATCGCGTTCATCCAGATCGTAAAAACGAAAAAATCCGGGATTTCAGACCAGTGCTGCATGATGCTGTTATGAGGGCCTTACTATAGAGCCTTTATGACCCGATTTAGGTTTTAAGTGTTATGTTCTAGGATGGCAGACGTCTATTGATTTGGGTATGGCTTTCAAGCATTTAAAAACGCAAATACTCAAGGGTGTAAAGGGGCGAAGCCGCATCAAATAAAATCGTGTAACGATTTTATTCTTGTAATAATTTAAGATCTTTGATAGCGCTCATCAGTTATAAACAGCTACCTCCATTTATGTGGCGATATCGTCGCGCTTTATAAAATCGTGAAATGATTAAATCTATAGAATCGGGGTGTTATGAATTTCTTCTTCGACAAACTTCTGGGTATTTTTTCGAGCGATCTTGCCATAGACCTTGGAACGGCCAATACACTGGTTTATGTCAAGGGTAAAGGAATTGTACTAAGTGAGCCGTCGGTTGTGGCCATACGAACCGATGCGCGTGCCAAGAATCGTGTTTTGGCAGTAGGGCTGGAAGCCAAGAACATGGTTGGCCGTACTCCCGGCAATATCGTTGCTATCCGTCCCTTACGGGATGGCGTCATTGCGGATTTTGATATCACAGAAGCGATGCTGCGCCATTTTATTCACAAAGTTCATAACCGGCATACATTTGTGCGACCTAGAATTATCATTGCGGTCCCTTCCGGAATTACGCAGGTTGAAAAACGGGCGGTGAGAGAATCCGCTGAATCAGCAGGTGCACGTGAAGTCTTTCTGATTGAAGAGCCCATGGCTGCTGCTATCGGTGCAGCGCTTCCAATTACAGAACCGACATGTAATATGGTGGTGGACATCGGCGGCGGGACAACGGAAGTGGCCGTGATTTCTTTGGCGGGCATCGTTTACAGTCGTTCCTTGAGAGTGGCCGGAGACAAAATGGATGCCGCCATTATCCAGTATATCAAACGGAAATACAACCTGCTCATCGGCGAACGGACAGCTGAAATTATCAAGACAACAATCGGTAACGCTTACCCCGACCCTGACGATATTTCCACCATTGAAGTCAAAGGGAGGGATCTCGTGTCCGGTATCCCCAAAATTCTGGCCATTGATTCTGAAGAGATTCGTGTGGCCATCTCGGAGCAGATAGATGCTATCGTCGAAACGGTTAAAATTGCACTGGAACAAACACCGCCGGAACTGGCGGCAGATATTGTTGACAGTGGCATCGTCTTGACAGGCGGTGGCGCCCTTTTAAAGAATTTGGACAAATTATTGAGAGAGGAAAGCGGTCTTCCCATCAGAATAACGGAAGACCCGCTATCAACAGTGGCGCTGGGATCAGGTATGGCGCTTGACAATCTCGAAATATTAAAACAGGTAATCATCACATAATTTCATGTTCTCGAAAAAGATGATCATGATTGTTGGCGCAATTGTATTGATTGCAGTCAATATCATTATTTTATCGGTAAACAGCCAGGACAGAACCCCTTCAACGCGTACCGGTCAAGTCGCCCTTTTTTTTATTTCCCCTTTCCAGGAATTTGCATCCAACAGTATCCGTTTTGTCCAGGACATCTGGCGAAACTATTTTGATCTTGTGGGTATTTCCCAGGACAATGACAGCCTGGTCAAGGCCCTGAAGATTGCAAACGAAAAAAACAACAGTCTGAAAGAGCTTGAACTGGCTTATTCCAGGCTTCAAAGTCTGCTCGAGTTTAAGCCTGGTCTGAAAAGGAAGGTGACGGCTGCGGCGGTCGTGGGGAAAGATCCGTCGCCATGGCTTAAAACAGTTGTTGTCGATAAGGGTACAGACGAAGGTGTTCAGAGGGGCATGCCGGTGGTTACACAGGACGGGATTGCAGGCCTGGTAATCGATGCTTCAACCGGTTATGCAAAAGTATTGTTAATAACAGACCAGAACAGTGCGGTTGATGCTTTGGCGCAATCCTCGCGGGCTAGGGGAATTGTCAAAGGGGAATTTTCCGGCAAGCTTCGTCTCGATTATGTACTCCGCCGCCACGACATTACTGAAGGAGACATCATTATTTCTTCCGGGCTGGATGGCGCCTTTCCTAAAGGACTCAGGATTGGTTATGTTCATAAGGTTAATAAGCCCAATTCGGGCATTTTTCAGGAAGTGTCTGTAACACCTTATGTTGATTTTGAAAAACTGGAGGAAGTGCTGGTTATTGTCGATCCTCTGGAACCTGTGAAATTTTCTGAACCATGACCTATCTCCTCTACACAATTGTCTGTCTTCTGGTGGTTGTTTTTCAATCAACCCTGTCGATGCACTTTGCAATATTCAGCGGAATGTATGATCTTTTTCTGCTATTTGTCGTCTATCTGGGATTTTACCGGACGATTCAGGAAGGCTTTCCCTTTGTCATTCTTTTCGGTCTGGCAATGGATGCATTATCCAGCGGGCCTTTCGGCCTGTATTTGACCAGTTATTTCTGGCTATACATAAGTATCCTGGGGATGACCAGGTTCATGCGTGTCAGTAACAATATGATTTTGCCTTTGGTGGTGGTTGGCAGCATACTTTTTCAGAATATCATTTTTCTCGGAACCATGACCTTTTTTGTGCCGGAGGTAAAAATACCGGCCTTTTTCTACCGGAATGTCATAACACAATTGCTGTGGTCTGTTATTACGGGCCCTGTTCTGATACTTCTTTTCCGTCGTCTGCATTTGACTCTGGAAAAGTGGTTAAAAACGTTCCAGCCGGAATACCGATGAAACAATACTTGAACACGGTAACCAGCGAATGGTTCAACAAGCGCGTCATGGGCGCTATTTTGTGCGTGGTGGTGGCGTTTTCGATTCTCTTCATGCGCCTGTTTTATCTCCAGATTATAAAAGGGGAGGAATTCCTCAGACTATCGGAGAACAACAGCATCCGGTTAGAAAGCATTGTTGCGCCACGGGGACTGATTTTTGATGCAGAGGGTAATCTGCTGGTGGACAATCGCCCTTCCTTTGACCTGCGCATCATTCCCAGAAATGCCAAACCCCTTGAGCAGACATTAAAGAAACTAGCGCGCTATACAAACATCCCGGAAGAAGACATGATGGAAGAAATCAGGGCATGTAACGGCATGTCTTCCTATAAGCCTGTATTGTTGAAACAGGATATCGGGCGGGATGCCATGGCTGCTATCGAAGTTCACAGGTTTGATCTGCCGGGTGTTGTTATGAATATCCGTCCGGTTCGTCATTATATCAATGGGCAGCATGCCGCTCATCTTATCGGTTACCTGGGAGAGATCAATGCCAAGGAATTGCAGAGAGGTGCCTTTGAAGGCTGCAAGAGTGGGGATTTTATCGGGCGATTCGGGGTTGAAAAGACCTACGAAGACCTGCTGCGGGGAAAACGAGGTGGCCGGCAGGTGGAGGTTGATGTAAGGGGACAAGTGGTCAAGGCTTTGAGAACCGTCAGCGCTATACCGGGTAGAAATTTGTATTTGTCACTGGATTACGCACTCCAGAAAAAGGTGGAGGAACTGCTACAGGACCGGGTCGGAGCGGTGGTAGCCATGGACCCCATGACCGGTTATACTCTGGTTATGGCCAGTAGCCCCACTTTTGATCAGAATGCCTTCGTGAGCGGCATGACGCGCAAAGAATGGAAGGTTTTAACATCAAACCCTGAATATCCCATGACAAACCGAGTCATCCAGGCGGAATATCCTCCGGCATCTACCTATAAGATTGTAACAGCAATTGCCGGGCTTGAAGAGGGTGCAATCGACTCGAAAACCACCCATTATTGTCCTGGCTATTATGGCATGGGGAATCGCGTTTTTCGCTGCTGGAAAAGAGGTGGTCACGGAGATGTGAATGTTGTCCGGGCCATAGCGGAATCCTGTGATGTCTTCTTCTATAAGGTTGGCGAGGAGGTCGGTGTTGATAAGCTGGCATTTTACGCCAGAATGTGCGGTCTGGGTGCACGAACCGGTATTAATCTTGAAAATGAAGGCAGAGGACTGATTCCGACCTCGGAATGGAAAAAAAAGCGTATTGGGGAATCCTGGCAAAAAGGCGAGACCCTGAATGTCTCCATCGGTCAGGGCTTTAACCTGACAACGCCTTTGCAAATGCTGGTTTTGACGGCTGCCATCGCCAATAACGGAACCCTCTATCAACCCCAGATCGTCAGGCGTCTGGAAACGGCGGACGGTATCGAAGTTAAAAACATCGAACCCAAAGTTACGGGAAATCTGACCCTAAATCCGCAGACCATGGATATCGTCAAGAAAGGTTTGTGGGAGGCTGTCAACACCAAGAAGGGAACCGCACGTGGCATTAAATTGGACGCGTATCCCATCAGCGGCAAGACCGGTACTGCACAATTGGTTACCACCAAGGAACCCAAAAGAGGTGAGACGGAAAAAAATGACAGCCTTTTCAATCAGAACTTACCCCACGCATGGTTTGTTGCTTATGCACCATCCGAGGCACCTCGCATAGCTGTTGCTATTATTGTTGAGCACGGTGAACACGGTTCAACTGCAGCTGCCCCCATTGCCAAGGAAGTCATCAAAATGTACATGGAAAAACAGGAAGAAAAAAAATGGCTTGCCGATGCTGGCGATGGAAAAGATATGCCAGAATAGGGTTCCAATTTGATATATGTATAGGAACATGAAATATTATGGGATTTGATAGACGTCTGGTACAGTATTTTGATTGGGGATTGATGCTGCTGGTCATTGTCCTGGGTGCAATTGGACTGGTTGCCCTTTATAGCGCCGTGACTGCAGGTGCTGATATTGCCCAGAAAATTCTTTTTACCAAGCAGCTCATCTGGTATGGCGCCGGCCTGGCGGCGATGGTCTTCTTCTTTTTATTCAGCTATAAGTCACTGGAAAAATGGGCCGATATCATTTATGGGGGGTGCGTTTTTCTCCTGGTGGTTGTTTTGCTATTTGGTAAGGTTACCGGTGGGTCTCAACGATGGCTTCTCGTGGGGCCTATATCCGTTCAGCCTTCAGAAATAGCCAAGGTTGCCGTCATCATCATTTTGGCGCGTTACTATTCCAAATATGCCAACGAGAGAGGGTTTTCATTCCGTGGACTCATCAATCCAATAATCCTGACAGCGATCCCTTTTGTCCTGATCGTGAAGCAGCCCGATCTGGGAACGGCCATGGTCATACTTCTCATCGCCGCTACCATGACACTGTTTGTCAAAATCGAAAGGCGAACCCTGATTTATATACTGTCTTTCGGCATCCTTTCGGGACCCATGGTGTGGTATTTTTTGAAAGGATACCAGAAACAAAGAATCCTGACCTTTTTGAACCCAGACAGGGATCCTCTAGGTGCTGGATATCACATTATTCAGTCGAAAATTGGTATTGGGTCCGGATATATTTCGGGCAGGGGGTTTTTAAAAGGAACTCAAAATGCATTGTCGTTTTTGCCGGAACAGCACACGGATTTCATATTTTCCGTACTTGCTGAAGAGTGGGGATTTATGGGTGCATCGGTACTACTGTTGATGTTTTTGTTTTTCATTGTGTGGGGGTTGAACATTGCCGCCAATTGCCGAGATAATTTCGGAACCATCCTGGCAGTAGGTATCACCACTTTGATCATGTGGCAGGTCCTTATCAATATCGGCATGGTGATGGGCTTGATGCCTGTGGTGGGTGTTACCCTGCCGTTTATCAGTTATGGTGGCTCATCCATCGTAACCATGATGATCTGTGCAGGAATTCTTCTGAATATCAGCATGCGGCGTTTTCAGTTCGAAAAATAAAAATCGCTGCACGATTTTTATCTATATGCGATATCGTTGCATTTAATAATTATTTATTGAAAATTAATAACTCAACTTTCAGGATTTAGGAACGCGAAATGAATAATCCCCTGGCACTTTGCGAACTCGCCGCAAGGACTCCTAAGTTCAGCGCTGGCCATATGCTTGAAAAGCGTAGCCATTAAATGATCGTTTTTTCATATTGGATTGTTTATTGTCATGCGCTGATGTAAGGTGCCCTAATTGGCTCAAACAGCGCAAATCGCCATTGGATCATCCATTTCGCTCTATCGGTGATGAAACCCGAAAGTTAAGTTAATAAGCTATCTGAAAAATAGGATTTTGGTCCAAGACCAAGGCAGTGTCGCGTTTCAAACCACAGGAATACTTTTGTATTTTGAGGCGTTGAAACGTGACACTAACACAGGGATTGGGCCAAAAGACATTTTTGAGATAGCTTATTGGGAGGGGCAATGAAAAAAGATAAGAAGATAGATGCGGTGTCCACATTTCTGGGTAATGATGCGAATTTTGATGGCACCATCAATTTCAAGGGGACCATCCGTCTGGATGGAAAGGTAAAAGGGAAAATTGTCAGCGACGGTGGAACCGTTATCATTGGGGACAAGGCAACTATCGAAGCGGAAATTGCTGTTGAAACCGTCATTATAAAGGGCAGCGTAAATGGCAAAATTCAGGCCAAGGATCGGATTGAAGCATACCCACCTGCACGTATTGTTGGTGAACTGCAGGCACCGACTGTCATAATCGATTCCGGTGTGGTATTCAATGGGAACTGCAGTATGGAAACCGAGCTCATACAAGGCGGGAAAACTACCTGAAATATAAAGGTATAGTGCTGAGCGACAGACGCGATAAACCACCGCTAAAAAAAAACAAAAAACCTTTGACATTTCCATGTTTTGGATGTTATAGCACCGCGGGAGTGTGGATGAGGGGCAAGGTTGTATTTGATAAAAAGTGTTGTTATATCGATTGAAGACCATGGGCGGAGGTTCTTTATGGTAATATCGGATATCTTCCGAAACGTGATTCAAAAAAAGCAATTTTTATCAATTTTGATATTAATTGTTGTAGGACTTATGACCATCCAAGGGAGTGCAGTTTTTGCTGCAGGTGGTGAAGAAGGGGGCGGTGGAGGTATTACCGTTATTCCCGATGCTTCGGTAATCATTCAGATCATCAATTTTTTATTCCTGATATGGGTTCT
The DNA here is from genome assembly GCA_024639645.1 of Deltaproteobacteria bacterium. Lineage (GTDB taxonomy): Bacteria > Desulfobacterota > Desulfobacteria > Desulfobacterales > B30-G6 > B30-G6. The sequence goes on along the minus strand of JAHEIB010000113.1, from coordinate 1,492 downwards.
CAATCTCATCATCTACAAACCCATCCGTAATATTCTGGTTCAAAGAAAAGAAAAATTCTCCGGTCTCGAAGCCGATATTGAAACTGCCGAGTCAAAAGCTGCTGAACAGGATCAGGCGTTTGCATCCGGTATTAAGGAAGCAAGGGCCAGAGGGCTGAAGCAAAAGGAGGCACTCCTGCAGGCAGCCGCGGATGAAGAAAAAGAACTCATCGGCAAGATTAATGAAAAGGCCCAGGCTGAACTGACAAAGGTAAGAGACCAGATTGCCAGAGAAGCGGATGGTGCCAGAGAGACGCTGATGAAAGAAGTTGGAGATTTTGCCGGTTCCATCAGTGAAAAAATTCTCGGGAGGGCTGCTTAATGATACAATCGGGTTTTAACCGGAAACGGAATAAAGTAAAGACCGTTTCGCGTTTTGTGCTGATTTTTACAGTGCTGCTTGTTTTCAATGTCGGCACTGTTTTTGCTTCTGCCGGCAGCGGCGATGACCAGGCAGCGTCTAAAGGGTGGGTCGAAACAGACTGGTTTCGTGTCATGAATTTTTCTGTCCTTGCAATTGCGCTCTTTTTTATTCTGAAAAAACCCCTGTCACAAGCTCTAAATGCCCGCATCAAGGGTATAAAAGATGAACTGGAGACGCTTGAAGCCAAAAAAAAAGAAGCCGAAGTGCAACTGGCAGGATACAACGAGAAACTTTCCCAGTTGGAAGGAGAGGCGCAGCGGCTCATAGAGGAATATGTCAAACAGGGAGAGGAGGCCAGGGTAAGGATTGTCAAGGAGGCGGAGAACACCGCCGTGAAACTTGAAGAGCAGGCCAAACGACACATCGAACAGGAATTCAAGCAGGCAAAAAGTCAGTTGCAGGAAGAAATATTTCAAGTGGCTCTTGTCAAGGCCGAGGAAATAATCAAGGCTAAAATTTCATCTGAGGATCAGGACAGACTGGTCGATGACTACTTAGAGAAGGTGGTGGCATAGTGAAGAATCTGGCTATTGCAAGGCGTTATGCCAAGGCCTTGCTGCTGATAGGAAAGGAAGACGGACAGACGGAGATCTACCGTGAAGAGCTGAACGCTTTTTCGGAACTCATGGAGCGGGAAGGTGAACTCAATCAGGCGCTTATTAACCCTTTGTACGACACTAGTGCCCGAAAGAAGGTTTTGGATGCCGTTCTTGCGAAATTGAGTCTATCCAAGGTGATGAACGCTTTTTTATTGCTGCTGTTTGAAAAAAGCCGTGTGAGCTTTCTTGCCAACATCAACGATTTTTATCAGAATTTGGCTGACGAATTAAAAGGTGTGGCAAGGGCCAGCCTGGTTTCGGCTACGGAGCTTTCTTCCGAAACCATCGAAAAAATTCGCTCTTCCTTGTCTCAAAAGACAGGCAAAGATATTGTTTTAGAATGCGCGCAGGATTCTAGTCTCATTGGCGGTATCGTTACAAGAATTGGAGATCTTGTCCTGGATGGAAGCATCAAAACACAATTACTCAA
>JAHEIB010000112.1 GCA_024639645.1 Deltaproteobacteria bacterium | reverse complement strand
TTGGCATCTACGGCCATGCCGATGGTGAGGATGATACCGGCGATGCCTGGTAAGGTCAGGGTTGCCTGAAAAGCAGCCAGACCCCCTGCGATGATGACGATGTTGAGCATCAGCGCCAGGTCGGCGATAATACCTGATCCTTTATAGTAAATGATCATGAACAGCATGACCAGTATACCGCCGACACACATGGACATGAGACCTTTGCGTATGGAGTCGGCACCGAGGGAAGGGCCCACGGTTCTTTCTTCAAGGATATTTACAGGCGCAGGAAGCGCTCCGGCCCGCAGGGCAATGGCAAGGTCATGGGCCTGTTCCGCCGTGAACTGCCCGGTAATACGGGCGGACCCACCCGAAATCTTTTCCTGGATGACCGGAGCAGAGTATACCTTGTCATCCAGAATGATGGCCAGTCGTTTTTTAACGTTCTGTTCAGTGATGCTTTCAAATATTCTGCCACCTTTCTTGTCGAACTCAATGGATACATAGGGGTCATTGTACTGTGAGTCGATTTGAACCCGAGCATCTATCAGCTGGGCACCGGTCAGCAGGGTTCGTTTTTTCACAAGGTAAGGTGTTTTGGTGGTGCGGTTGGTGGTCGGATCCTGGTTGTCCTCGTAGAGGATTTCGCTTTCAGGCGGCACATTGCCCTGAAGGGCGGATCCGATGTCATTGGTTTCATCCAGGAGTTTGAATTCCAGGAGGGCGGTTCTTCCGATCAACTTCTTGGCCCGTTTGGTATCTTTGATACCCGGCAGCTGTATCAGAATCCGGTTTTTACCCTGATTACGGATGTCGGGCTCACTCACGCCGAACTGGTCAATCCTGTTGCGAATAGTCTCCAGAGCTTGATCCGTGGCAAGTTTCTTGATCTGATCTGCTTCCTGGTCTGGCAGGTCTAGGACAACCGTGAGGCTTTCATCGGTTTCCGATTCGGAACGAATGCGCATCTCCTTGAAATCAGCGTCCAGGGTTTTGTAAAATTGATCGATAGACGTTTGCCCGGTAATACGGGTGGAGATCTGAGTCCCACGAACACGATCCAGTGCCAGGACTCTCACACGGTCTTTGCGAAGGCTGGATCGGAGCTCCTGTGCAATGCGCTCAATCGCATCCTCCACAGCCTTATTGGTATCGACCTCCAGTACCAGATGCATGCCCCCCTGGAGGTCCAACCCGAGGTTTATTTTTTTATGGGGCCACACTCCCGGCCATACCGATGGCAAAACATATACGATTGCCGTCAGGATAACGACGAGAACAGCTATGGGTCTCCATGAAAGTTTTTTCAAGTCCGTTTCCTTTCAATTTAAAATACAAGATTCCCGGCTGAATATAGCAGGGAATCTTTTTCTGCACCACCTTCTATATATATGCACATTTATCCGGTGTAGCCGGAATCTCCGGCCTGATCATAAAACTGCGTTGGTGCAGTAAGGTGCCATCGAAACACTATTTTGATTTATCTGAATCTGTTTTGCTCTTGTCTTTTACCTGGGGTTGGGGTTGTCCTGATGGCTGACTCAATGCACCCACACTTGCCCTGGATACTTTGACACGAACCTTGTCTGCAATTTCCACCGTCAGGGTCGTATCTGATAGACCGGTGATTCGTCCGTGCAGACCGCCACTGGTGACAATGCGATCGCCCTTTTTTAAGCTGGATATCATTTGACGATGTTCTTTGGTTTTCTTCTGCTGCGGACGAATTAAAAGAAAATAGAAAATGACAAACATAAGGATGAGTGGAATGAATGTTGAAAATCCACCACCGCCCTCGCCACCTGCTCCGCCCGGTCCCATTGCATAGGCTATGTTTTCTGTTAAAAAGAACAAGTTAACCTCCCTTTATTGTTTTTGATTGGTTTCCCATTTGAATTCAACAGACCCAATAACACTTTTCATGACCAGTGTAAGCACATCATATGAATCATCCATGAGCTGACCGTCTGTTTTCGGGTCAAACGCTGGAAATCTGATATGGTATATCGATTTCCAGGTAGTTATATAAGGGTAAAAATAATCTATTTTTGGATCCTTTTTTTTCAGTTTGCGGATTTCCAAGGGTCGAATCTGTTCCACATGGTCTCGCGTAATGTAAATTTTCCACATGGATTTTTCTTTCGAAAAATCATCCCATTTTTTTTCGGGAATATATGCAGCCAGCAAAAAGTCGTGGTATTTGACGGCTTCTTTCTGCTCCTGCATCACAAGATTATCGTATTCAACACCCTCTACTTTGTACAACCGCGAATACTCTTCTGCGTAGGCTCGCCGAAACACAGCAGATTTAAAGGTTACCTTTGAAATCAGTCGTGCCACTACGCCATCGTAGATGCGGCCTTCCTGTGTCCAGGTGTCCATTGCATCTTGATAATTCACTTTTTTCCCCGAACCAGGCAACTGCCCTGCGGGTTCCTGATTCTTTACCCCGACGCAGCCGGAGAGCGTCACGATGATCACCAACATTATGTATGTTAAGACGCTATATCGCATAGTTAACGATCTTTCCCAATTGAGCTTGCATTTACAAATCAGGAGAAATCCCTCAGTTGAATACCCGACTGAAAATGGCGCTGATATACTTTAAATGATAGCTCACGTCAAATATTTCTTTAATTTTTTCTTCACCCAGTCGTTCTCTTACGGTGGGTTCTTCAAGAATCAGGTCCTTAAATGACCCTTTTCCCTTCCACACAAGCATGGCCTGTTCCTGAACGATCCTGTAGGCATCCTCACGTGTTACCCCCGCTTCCGCAAGTGCCACAAGAACCTGTTGTGAATAAATGAGCCCCTTGAATTTATCAAGATTTGCCTGCATGTTTTCCGGATAAACCAGAAGTTTGTTCAACATGTTGGTCATGCGGTGCAGCATGTAGTCCATTAAAATGGTGCTGTCGGGACCGATAACACGTTCAACCGAAGAATGGCTGATGTCACGTTCATGCCACAAGGGAATGTTTTCAAAGGCCGAGATAGCATTGTTTCTTACGATTCTCGCCAGGCCACAGAGATTTTCCGACCCGATGGGATTTCTTTTATGGGGCATGGCTGATGATCCTTTTTGCCCCTTGGAAAAGTATTCCTCCGCTTCCAGAACTTCTGTTCGCTGAAGGTGTCTGATTTCCAAGGCCATTTTTTCGATAGTGGATGCCATGATGGCCAGCACGCTGAAAAACTCGGCATGGCGGTCTCGCTGGACGATTTGTGTGGATGCTGGCGCTGGTGTTAAACCCATTTTTTTACAGACGTAGGATTCTACCAGAGGGGGGGTGTTGGCAAATGTGCCCACGGCTCCGGATATTTTCCCACAGCTGATGCTTTCGATGGCATGCTCGAGTCGTTCTTTATTGCGTCTCATTTCATCATGCCAGACGGCCAATTTAAGACCAAAGGTAATCGGTTCTGCATGAATACCGTGGGAACGGCCGATCATGACAGTATCTTTGTGCTGGAAAGCTCTTTTCTTTATCACCGACATTAGTTTGTCGACATCTTTCAGTATCATTAGACCGGCTTTGCGGAGGAGATAGGCCAGACTGGTATCGAGTATGTCCGAAGAAGTCAGGCCCATGTGAATATAGCGGGAATCCGGCCCCACATTTTCGGCAACGCTGGTGAGAAAGGCGATGACATCATGTTTGGTTTCGGCTTCGATTTCATCGATTCTTTCTACGGAAAAATTTGCTTTGCGTTTGATAACGGCCAGAGATTTTTTAGGGATTCTGCCGATGGTTGCCAGAGCTTCGCAGGCATGGATTTCTACTTTGAGCCATGTTTGATATTTTGTTTGATCCGTCCAGAGGTCTCCCATTTTTTTGCGTGTGTAGCGATCAATCATATTACTGTTCCTCCGAAAGTGAGCTTTGCAAATTTTAAGAATATCGACCTTAGGTCCTTATAAGCAACCAAGTCGCGTCAGTTAGTGTCCATCCATAAATGGTCTTTTCACGCCCTGCCGGTGTTGCGCGCCATGATTTAACTCCTCAAAATAGCTCGCTATTCCTCCGGGTTAAATCTGGCGCCCGCCTTGTCAGAACGCGAAAATACCTATTTCTGGACGGACACCAGTTAACATTGTTTTACGTTTTTTTTTGGGCTTCAAATTTGCTTTCACCAGGGTGCATCTGTCTATCTCCGACAATCCGTATTGAAAGTTGCCGTCTTGCTTCCAGATCGAGTATTTCCTTGCGTTTACTGTTGAGGATATAATCGGCCACATCCGTGGGCAGGAAACAGGTGACGTTTTTGATATCCGGTTTAAGGGTCTCGATCCGCAATTTCCGTAAAAACCGCACACCAAGGGTTTCTTTGGAAGCCACGAGTCCCTTTCCTTTGCAGCGATCGCAGGTTACATAACTGCCAAATTCAATGGAAGGCTGAATTCGCTGTCTGGACATCTCGAGAAGTCCGAACTTTGAAATTCGGCCCAGATTGGCCTTGGCTTTACCCGTCTTGATGTGACGTCTCAATGTCCGTTCTACCTCGGCCCGATTTTTGGTATTTTTCATGTCGATAAAATCAATGACCACCAATCCCCCGAGGTCGCGGAGTTTGAGTTGCCTGGCAATTTCTTCTGCAGCCTCGAGATTGGTCGTCAAGGCTGTTTTCTCGACGGTTTTCTGACGGGTTGCCTTTCCAGAATTGACATCGATGGCAACGAGGGCTTCTGTCTGGTCAATAACGATGGAACCGCCGGATTTGAGTTTGACGCGATTATTAAAAATCGACGCGATCTGGTCCTCTAATTGAAATTTTGAAAAAATAGGCGATGCACCTTTGTGCAGTTTGACAATATTGAGATGACGCCGGGAAATGATCTGAACAAAGCTTTTTATTTCATGAAACACGTCTTCGTCATCGATTAGTATTTCCGACACTTCAGGTGTAAAGTGGTCCCGAATAGATCTTACGGCAAGATTCCGTTCTTTGTAAAGCAGGGCAGGAGCGGTGGCCTTCATTCCCTTGTTCATGATATTTTTCCAGAGCCGCAGAAGATATCGCAGGTCTTTGGAAGCAAGGGTTTTGGTGCAATTCTCGCCTGCCGTGCGAATAATAATACCAAAGCCTTCCGGGACTTTGAGATAGGCAATGATTTCTTTGAGGCGCTGTCTTTCCGCTTCGTCTTCTATTTTTCGAGAAATACCCTTGGTTTTAGAGCCCGGCATGAGGACAATATGTCTGCCGGCTAAGGATATAAAGGTGGAAAGCATGGCGCCCTTCTTCATCCTTGGGTCTTTGGTTACCTGTACCAGAATTTCCTGTCCCCGTTTGATAATATGCTTGATGGAGGAGGTTTCACCAGAGGGTGTTTCCTGAAAATAATCGCTGTGAATTTCCTGTTTTTGGAGGAAACCGTTACGTTCGGTGCCGTAGTCCACAAAAGCAGCCTGAAGACTCGGTTCGATTCGAGTGATAATACCTTTATAAATATTGCCATGGGTAATTTCCCTGGCGGCACTCTCGATGTGGAATTCCTCGAGTTTGTTATCGATAACTTTTGCGATTCTGACTTCTTCAGAATCGACGGCATTAATGAGTATTTTGCTGGTCATGAACTGTTGTCCTTAGGCATAAAATCGTTGTACGTATTTATGCAGTATTGAACCGAAACAGTGAGCACATTCCCCGTTGCTTGCTGCAAGGTTCTTCAAAACCTGGTCCTTTAGACCCGTTTGAGGATATTGGGTTGAGCCGTAATCATTCCGAGAAAGATTACAGGTGCCAGAATACAGAAAAAAATAACGGCCTTCGGCTCAGGCGACTGCTTCTTGTCTTCTGTTTCCTTCCCCCTGATCGTTGCATTCTGACTTCTATTTTCTGTACAGGGGATCCTGCAGATTTGTTACCCTATAACGCTTCCATGGTGTGTATTATGGGATTGGCATGATCAAGTCAATCGATTTCTATCCCGGCCACCCCGACGTGGGGAGTCATAAATTCCAATCGTTACAAGATTTTATTGCCCTTGGTTACTGCTATCTTCGGGGAGATGCATCTTGATATTTAAAAGATATTGTGGCATGAGGAACAACATCCTGATAAAGAGACAGGCTGTGTGAGTCTGTCCGTATTTTTTATTGTCTATGTTTTTCGGAGGTTTCTTTTTCTGATGGAAAAAAAATACAATCCCAAGGCCCTGGAGCCCAGGTGGCAGGATTTATGGGAACGCAGCGGACTTTTTAAAGCTGATAAAGATCCACAAAAAGAAAAATATTACCTGCTGGAAATGTTTCCCTACCCATCCGGAAATATTCATATGGGTCATGTCAGAAACTATACCATCGGTGATGTGGTTGCCCGGTATAAAAGAATGCGCGGGTTCAATGTGCTGCATCCCATGGGTTGGGATGCTTTCGGGATGCCTGCTGAGAACGCTGCCATTGCCCATAACAGCCATCCGGCCACGTGGACCTACCAGAATATCGATAACATGCGCACCCAGCTTAAACGGATCGGTTTTTCTTATGATTGGGAAAGGGAGCTGGCGACCTGCAGGCCTGAATACTATCGGTGGGAACAGTGGCTGTTTTTGAAAATGTACGAAAAAGGTCTGGCCTACCGCAAAGAATCATTTGTCAACTGGTGTGAGCCCTGTCAGACAGTACTGGCCAACGAACAGGTGGAGGCCGGTATGTGCTGGCGATGTGGAAAACCGGTTCGTCAGAAAAATCTTTCACAATGGTTTTTCAAGATCACCGATTATGCCGAAGACCTGCTTGTATACAGTGACCAGCTGCCGGGTTGGCCCGACAAGGTCACGACTATGCAGAAAAACTGGATCGGCAAGAGTGTCGGTGCAGAAATCGTGTTTGCCATTGAAGACGCTGCCGGGGGGCGGCAAGAGGCTATTTCCGTTTTTACAACCCGCCAAGATACGGTTTTTGGTGCAACATTCATGTGTCTGGCACCGGAGCATCCACTTGTTCTGGCACTTTCCAAGGGGACAGGGGAGGAGGCGCGTGTCCGGGCATTTGTGGAACGCATGTCCATGCAGGACCGGTCTGCCAAAACTGTGGAAAATTTTGAAAAAGAAGGGGTCTTTATCGGAGCAAATTGTATAAACCCCTTGAGTGGCAGGAAAATACCCATATATACGGCAAACTTTGCACTTATGGAATATGGAACCGGGGCTGTCATGTGCGTCCCTGCGCATGATCAGAGAGATTTCGACTTTGCAAGAAAATATGGGCTCGACATTACTGTCGTGGTAGCCCCCGATGGACAGGATCTTGACGGCGCAACCATGACAGCGGCCTATACCGGACCCGGCAGTATGGTTAATTCCGGAGATTTTAACGGTATAGCCAACACCCGGGCTTTGGAAACCATCGCCGACTATCTTGAAGCCAATCATATGGGAAAAAGAACCGTCAGCTACAGGCTGCGCGATTGGGGTATTTCCAGACAGCGGTATTGGGGTGCTCCGATTCCCATGGTACATTGCAAAACCTGCGGTATTGTGCCGGTAGAAGTGTCAAACCTTCCTATTATTCTACCTGAGGATGTCAATCTTCTGACAGGGGGGCAGTCGCCTCTTCCGGAGTTGGATTCATTTGTCCGTACGGCATGTCCTCGCTGCGGTGACCCTGAAGCGCGTCGTGAAACAGATACCATGGATACCTTTGTCGAATCTTCCTGGTATTTCGAACGCTATTGCAGCCCGCACTATCACGAAGGCATGTTTGAGAAAGAGGCTGTTGATTACTGGATGCCGGTGGATCAGTATATCGGCGGGGTGGAGCATGCCATTTTGCACTTGCTGTATTCACGGTTCTATACGCGTGTTTTGTATGACATGGGGCTTGTTACATACAAGGAGCCTTTTACCTGTTTATTAACACAAGGCATGGTTTGTAAGGAGACGGCCGTATGCCCGGAGCATGGGTTTTTGTTGCCAGAAGAGGTTGCCCATGGGGACAATGGAGAGGATGTCTGTATTCAGTGTGAAAAAACGGTAACGATTGGACGGGTCGAGAAAATGTCCAAATCGAAAAAAAATGTCATCGATCCGAATATTCTCTTGAATAAATATGGTGCGGATACGACGCGGCTCTTTTGTCTTTTTGCCGCTCCTCCTGAACGGGACTTGGAATGGAGCGAGCAGGGTGTGGAAGGGGGGTTCAGATTTCTGAACCGGGTATGGCGATTTGCCGCCAAACACATGACCACCATCAAGGATGCGACACCTTACACGGGGCGCCTGGATCACCTTTCCGGTGATGTCAAGGATCTCTACCGGAAGACCCACGAAACCATTCAACGTGTCACCAGGGATATCGAAGATCGTTTTCATTTTAACACGGCCATCAGTGCGGTCATGGAATTGGTGAACACCCTGTATAGTGCCGATAGGGCATCGTCCACACCAGAATGGCCGGGTGTGGCAAGGTTTGCAATAGAATCAGCCGTGGTCTTGCTGGCACCCATAGTTCCTCATTTTTCTGAAGAGATCTGGTCTGAAATGGGACATGTTGAGAGTGTCTTACTGACACCCTGGCCTGAATACCGTGAAGACGCGCTGGCAAAGGATGATTTGATAATTGTGGTTCAGGTAAATGGAAAGGTCAGAAGCCGTTTTACAATCGCAAGCGATGCTGCGGATCAAACCATCAAGGATAAAGCCCTGTCTGATGAACGCGCATTGAAGTTTGTGAAAGACAAGCCCATCAGAAAGGTGATCGTCGTCAAGAAAAAACTTGTCAATATTGTTGTATAATCATTATTTGGCCCCGTCTTAAATCAGCGGGGCCAAATAAAACGATGGAAAGATCTAACGATTCATGTGGAATTGTAACCTAGGTTGTTTGCCGGTTTTTGTCCGTATTAGATTTTTCGGGATAATGATTCGGATGGTTATTATAGCCGCCTGGATTGTGCCGTTCATTTCCTGCAGCTACCGGTTTGCAGACAACCAAGCGTTGCCCCAGGGTATTGAAAGGCTCTTTATACAACTATTGGACAACAAAACAACCGAGCCGGGTATCGATGTCGTCATCACCAATGAATTGAAAAATGCGTTTATACGGAAACACCGGGGTGTTCTGGTTGACAGAGAGGCGGCGGAGGCGGTACTTTCTGGTGCGGTGGTTGGAATTCAGACTGAAACCGTTGCCAGGAGAGGCGCCTTGACGGCTCTGGCGCGCAGTGTTTCCTTGACCATCGATCTGAAATTGGAAAAACCCGGAAACGAGCGGATCTGGTTTGCCAGGGGCATCACCAGGAACGATACCTATACAGTTGTATCAGGAGACAAGGAAACCACGGAACAAAACAAGCGGAAAGCTTTAAAAGATCTTGCCGAAAGAATTGCGGAAATATCGTTTTATCGACTGACGGATGATTTTTAACACGGCTGGCTGCAAACCGTATGATGAACCGCAAACACACCCTAGCCTGCTGCAGGGTTGTTGCTTAAACCTTAAATAAAAGCGCCGCCCGGAAAAAACTTCGCGGGTGGCGCAAAATATTATGAACAGAAATTGGGAACCAGATTAAATCAGACAGCCTGGTTAACCATTTTTGACAGCCTGGATATTTTACGTGCGGCTGTTTTTTTATGAATAACACCTTTTTTGGCAGCTTTATCGATAACGGATATAGCGGATTTCAGGTGGGTTGAAGCAGTTTCGGGGTTTTCTCCCGCCGTCGCTTGATAAACAGCCTTTACAGTATGCTTTACCCTGGATTTTACCGCTTTATTACGCAAGCGTTTTGTTTCGGACTGTTTTGCACGTTTGAGTGCAGATTTATGATTTGCCAATGTTCATACTCCTTTTGATTCGTTATTTATGATATAAATTTACTTACATATAAATTTAGCAGATCCAAGTCAATATTTATTTTCAATAACAAGGAAACAGGTGAATTCAAAGCTTACAAAGGCGGCTGGGGTGGTGGGCGGCGCAACCCTTTTAAGCCGTATTTTAGGACTTTTAAGGGATATTGTTATTGCCGGATATTTTGGGGCCGGTATGGCATCAGATGCCTTTTTTGTTGCCTTCAGGATCCCAAATCTGCTGCGAAGACTTTTTGCGGAAGGATCTTTGACCATAGCCTTTGTTCCTGTTTTTACGGAATATCTGACCAAGGACGGTGAATCGACTGCCTTTGCATTTGCAAGGTCAGCCGTTCGTCTCATATCAATTCTCCTGGCAGTTACGGCCGTCGTGGGCATATTCCTGACACCATTGATCGTTCGCGTCATGGCACCTGGGTTTATGGCATCGCCTGAAAAGTTGGCCCTGACCATAAGCTTGACCCGGATCATGTTCCCCTATATCTTTTTGATTGGTCTGGTGGCTCTTTGCATGGGTATTCTAAATGCTCTGGGGCACTTTGCCGCGCCTGCACTGGCCCCCGTCATGCTGAACCTTGCCATGATTGTGGCGGTTCTTTTTGTTTCACCGCACCTCCAATATCCGGTCTATGGTTTGGCCATTGGTGTGTTGTTTGGCGGATTGCTGCAGTTGCTGCTGCAGATTCCCTTTCTATTACGCAAGGGTGTTGTGCTCTGGAAAACCGCAGCGATGTTTCATCCCGGATTGAAGCGTATCGGCAGGTTAATGCTTCCCGCTGTGTTTGGTGCTGCTGTCTATCAGATCAATATTCTTGTTGGCACCCTGCTGGCGTCGCTCCTGCCCGATGGAAGTGTTTCCTACCTCTATTACGCTGACCGTCTTGTTCAGTTCCCATTGGGGATTTTTGCCATTGCGGTGGCAACGGCTGTTCTTCCCAGTTTTTCAGCATATGCTGCCGCCCAGGACAACAAGGCTCTGGGCGAAACCTTTGGGTATGCCATGCGGCTGGTTTTTTTCATCACCATTCCTTCCATGGTAGGTTTGATACTGTTGAGAGAGCCGATAATTGGACTGCTGTTTAAACGCGGGGCTTTTGACACTCAAACCACAGCCCTCACAGCTTCGGCACTTTTCTATTATGGAATTGGACTTTGGGCTTTTTCAGCGGTCCGGATCGTTGTAACACTCTTCTACGCCTTGCAGGATACCCGGACGCCTGTGAAAATGGCGGCCATATC
>JAHEIB010000014.1 GCA_024639645.1 Deltaproteobacteria bacterium | reverse complement strand
AATTGTATAAATTCTCTTTATATATCTCATCTAATTTTACCCTTCGGGCAAAGTGATATCACTGCATTCACTTCGTTGTGGCTGCAGCAATCTCCCATTGTGTGATTATCGTAAAACTTGAGGGTTCAAGTGATCAAGGGTGATACAAGGGTTCGAGGGTGGCTGACGGCTATCGGCGGACAGCAACATTCCAGCTTCAAGCACCCTAGTACCCCACGGCAAGACATTTAGTTAGTGTCCGTCCAGAAATAGGGATTTTCGCGCTCTGACAAGGCGGGCGTCAGATTTAACCCGGAGGAATAGCGAGCTATTTTGAGGCGTTAAATCATGGCGTCCAACACCGGCAGGGCGTGAAAAGACCATTTATGGATGGATACTGGTTAGTGTACGCTGTTGCGGTTCAACACCGACACCGGTTTCTTCCAGTGTCAAATTCAGCATTGGATGTTGGACGTTCGATGTTCGATGTTCATTCGTTTTTTTTCGGGGCTTTCGACTGCTGGCAACCCACTTAAAACCTAAAACCTAAAACGGACGATCATGATCCCCTTACGAGACATCAACCCTTCCAGAAACCTCCCGGTGGTCAACACGCTCCTTATCGGTATCAATGTGGCGGTGTTTTTCCTCCAAATGTCCCAGGGAAATGAAATAGATCGTTTCGTCTATACCTACGGGCTGGTTCCAGCCCGTTACTCTGTCTCGCATGTCAGCGCCTATTTCACACCATTCCAGCAAGGCTTTTCCTTTCTCTCCTTTATGTTTCTTCACGGGGGTTTTCTGCACCTTTTAGGAAATATGTGGTCTCTCTATATCTTTGGCGATAATGTCGAAGACCGCCTGGGACCGTTTCGGTATCTATTGTTCTATCTTTTGTGTGGACTGGCTTCGGGATTGTCTCATCTACTGCTGAACATGAATTCCACAATACCCACCATCGGTGCCAGTGGTGCCATCTCCGGCGTCATGGGGGCCTATCTTGTCCTCCATCCACGATCCAGGATCCTGACACTGATTCCCATTCTCATTTTTCCCTGGTTTGTGGAAATCCCGGCCTTTTTCTTTATCGGCTTCTGGTTCGTAATGCAGTTGTTGAATGCGGCCGGCAGTCATGGCGGGGGCGGAGGTATCGCATGGTGGGCCCATATCGGTGGCTTTTTGTTCGGTATCGTCTTTTTGAAGCTGGCGCTGAAGCTGCCTTCCACAGGCGTTTCCAGAAAAATTAGCCCCATGATGGCCAGAAAGAAAACCTCCCGACTGCAGGTCATTCGACCCGGTGGTCCGGCCGACGATCCCAACCTCTACGGGACCCTTGAAATCTCTCCCTTTGAGGCTCGTTTAGGTTCCAGAAAGCTAGTGAATATTCCCTGGGGCTTTCAAAAACGTCTCATCAATGTAACAGTGCCGGCCGGTATCACGGAAGGTAAACAGCTCAAGCTCAAATCACTGGGAAAACTGACACCCAAAGGCGGGCGGGGGGATTTGTTCCTTCGGGTTACTATAAAATGAGCCATAAGCGGTAAGCACTAAGCTGCATAAAGCTTATGACTTATAGCTTATGGCTTAGGAGTCCTGAGTGGCCTGTGCCAAAAGTGCCGATACCTTGTCCCGGCCGCCTTCCTTTGAACCATACAAGGCCCTGTCTGCCCTTTGGATAAAGGTCGCCAGGTCTTCAGGTGGGTTGTAGGCGGTCATACCGATACTGATGGTAATGGATACATTCTTTCCCGGTTCCGGGTTAAAGACAATTTCCTTGATGGCTTTTCGAATCCTTTGGGCAACCGTAAGGGCCTCTTCGCTATCGGTCTCGGGAAGGATGATGGTAAACTCCTCCCCCCCGTAGCGGTAAGCCGAGTCCATTTTCCGCAACAGGAGCTTTATCACCTGCCCGAGTCGTAACAGGACTTTGTCTCCTTCCAGATGCCCGTAACGGTCATTGTAGTCCTTGAAATGATCGATATCCAGAAGCAGCATGGTAAGCGGGTGACTGTAACGTGTGGATCTGTCGACTTCCCCCTTGAGCTGATTGTAGAAATGCCTAGAATTATACAGGCTGGTGAGGCCGTCTGTAATGGACAGCTTCTTCAGTTTTTCGAGCATCTGTAAGCGTTCGTTTGTCAGCTTGCGTTCTTTGAGCACTCTTTTCAATCTGAGAATCAGTTCTTCGAATCGGACCGGCTTGAACACCAGATCACTTGCGCCTTTGCTGATGGCTTCTTCATACGAATAGTCACCCGAGTATCCTGTTAGTACGATAACATCGATATCGTAATCTTTCTTGATTACATCCGTGAGTTCAAGACCATCCATTCCCGGAAGCATGATATCCGTAATAACAACATCGACTCGACGTTCCGCAAGCAACGCCAAGGCCTCTTCCGCACTTTCCGCCGTCAACGTCCTGAAGCCGGACACGGTCACGAATTCCTGCATTGAAAGGCGGATGCCTTCTTCATCATCAACGATCAGTATTTCCGCTTCCACTAAAACCCTTTCCTTTTTGCTATCGAACCAGGCAATGGAACGCCTGGTTGACATGGGTACAATAAAATTGGTAAATAGTCTGTTTCCGGATAACCATCTTATTAGCCCGATATAATATCCGGATACAAATTGGCTGTCAACCGACAATAATCGCATAGCAAGTTTATTGTGACATGAAAAATATTAGAAATTTCAGTATTATCGCACATATCGACCATGGCAAATCCACGCTTTCCGACCGATTCATTCAATTTACGGATATGGTTTCGGACCGGGACTTCAAAGATCAAATTCTGGACACCATGGATATCGAAAGAGAGCGGGGAATTACCATAAAAAGCCAGACCATCTGTCTGCCTTATACCGCCAAAGACGGTATGACCTATCATCTCAATCTCATCGACACGCCCGGTCACGTAGATTTTACATATGAAGTATCCAGAGCACTTGCATCCTGCGAGGGCGCTTTGCTGCTCATCGACGCAAGCCAGGGTGTCGAAGCCCAAACCCTTGCAAATCTGTATCTTGCCATGGAACACAATTTGAATATCATCCCCGTCATCAACAAAATAGACCTGCCGTCGGCTGATGTCGACAGGGTGATGACGCAAATAGAAGAAGATCTCGGTCTTGACCCCGACACCGCAATACAGGCGTCGGCAAAAGAAGGCCTTGGCATCGATGTCCTGCTCGAGAGCATCGTCCAGAAACTACCGCATCCCACCGGAGACGCCGAGGCCCCCTTAAAGGGCCTTATCTTTGACTCTCACTATGATCCCTTCAGGGGAACCATTGTTCATTTTCGACTATTTCAGGGAACCATCAGACCGGGGGACCGCATCAAGTTCATGTCCAACAATGCCGTCTACAAGGTCGAGGAGGTTGGGCTATTCCAGATTGTTCGTGTTCCCCAAAAGACACTGTCTGCCGGTCAGGTAGGATACCTGATTGCCGGCATCAAAACAGTCAGCGACACCCGTTGCGGGGACACCATTACGCTAAGAGACCACCCCTGCGATGCGGCCCTTCCCGGATTCAAAGAAGCCAAACCGGTCGTCTTTTCATCCATCTATCCGGTGGCGTCGGACGGATATGGAGACCTAACCACAGCACTTGAAAAATTGAAACTCAACGATGCCGCTCTGATCTACGAAAAAGATTCATCCGTGGCGCTTGGCTTCGGATTCCGGTGCGGGTTTCTGGGGCTGCTCCATCTGGAGGTTGTCCAGGAGCGGCTGGAAAGGGAATATGACCTATCCCTGATTTTGACAGCGCCGTCGGTTCGCTACATCATTGTCCTGAACGATGGCAGTGAGCTTATCATCGACAACCCGGCCCTCTACCCTGACCCCACCACCATCGAAAAAACCAAAGAACCGTTTATCCGGGCTTCCATCATGGTGCCAGACAGATATATGGGCGCCGTCATGAAGCTCTGTCTTGACCGCCGGGGTATCAACAAAAACTACCAGTACCTGACAAACAACCGCCTGGAAATGGTATTCGAGCTCCCCCTGTCGGAAGTGATCTATGATTTTTATGACAAGCTGAAAACCGTAACCCAAGGGTATGGATCCTTTGATTACGATATCATCGATTATCGCGAGACCCGCATGGTCAAACTGGACATCCTCATCAACGGCGAACGGGTAGATGCCCTGTCGCAGCTGGTTCACAGAGACCGGGCCGAAGAGCGTGGCCGGCATGCCTGTACCCGGCTTCGGGATGAAATTCCGCGACAGATGTTTAAGATAGCCATTCAGGGCGCCATCGGCGGAAAAATTGTAGCCCGCAAGACCGTCTCCCCCTTTCGTAAAGACGTGACGGCCAAGTGTTATGGTGGGGATATTACCCGGAAACGAAAACTTCTGGAAAAACAGAAAAAAGGCAAAAAGCGCATGAAAATGGTCGGAAAAGTCATGATTCCGCAGTCTGCGTTTTTGTCGGTGTTAAAGACGGATGACAATTAACATCTGAGTCATGCGCCCTTTTTTTAATAAGCGTATATTTTGAGACATTAAAGAAACTATCACGAAAGCACGAAATTTGGAAAACACGAAATTTTTAATGATGTTTTTCGTGTTTTCGTTCTTTCGTGTTTTCGTGATAAATATTTTCAAACAAGCGGCCGTTTAACAAAATCAATTTGATAAAATATCACTGGCAGTCAATGGTAAAAAGGAGAACATATGGGCAAAACCATTGCCGAAAAAATTTTTGATTCACATTTAATCGACAACCCGCATGGCGATATGCACATCATCCGTCTCGATGCCGTCTTCTGCCATGAGATTACCACCCCCATGGCCATCAACGACCTGCTCCAGAGAGGCAAAGACAAGGTCTTTGATCCAGACAAAATCAAAGTGGTTATCGATCATGTTTCCCCGGCCAAGGATTCAAAAACAGCCCAGCAGGGAAAAATCCTCAGGGACTGGACACGCCGCCACCAGATACCCGATTTTTTCGATATCGGCCGGAATGGTGTCTGCCATGCCTTGTTTCCAGAAAAAGGTTTTGTTCGGCCCGGTTTCACCATCACCATGGGAGATTCTCACACCTGCACCTATGGCGCGTTCGGCGTATTTTCACCCGGTGTCGGCACGACGGATACGGAAGTCGCTATCCTCAAGGGAATCTGCGCCTTTCGTTATCCTAAAACCATCAAAATAGACATATCCGGCAGACTGAAAGCGGGGGTCTTTGCCAAAGATGTGATTCTTCACATTATCGGTCAGATCGGTGTCAATGGCGCCACGGATAAGGTTATCGAGTTTGCCGGACCGGTTGTGGACGAGATGGATATGGCCGCCAGAATGACCCTGTGTAATATGGCGGTTGAAGCGGGAGGCACCTGCGGCATCTGTTATCCGGACATGCACACCGTCGACTATCTCTGGCCTTATATTCAGGCAGAATACAGCTCCAAGGAAGCCGCTCTTGCAGCGTTTCAGCCCCTGGCATCGGATCCGGATGCTGATTACGAGGCTGTCATCACCATAGATGTCAGCGAACTGAGCCCCATGGTGACCCATGGAAATCAGCCCGACCGTGTCAAGCCGGTTGAAGAAATGCAGGGCACGGTGGTGGACCAGGTCTATATCGGCTCCTGTACCAATGGACGCATCGAAGATCTTCAGGCTGCGGCAAGTGCCCTGGGAAAGAACAAAATCAGTCCCCGGGTTCGTGCCATCCTCTCCCCCGCAACTCCGGAAACCTATCAAAAAGCGCTGGATCAGGGCCTCATCAAGATATTTATGGATGCCGGTTTTTGCGTCACCAACCCTACTTGCGGAGCCTGTCTGGGCATGAGCAACGGCGTGCTGGCGGAAGGGGAGGTCTGTGCATCTACCACGAATCGCAATTTTAACGGCAGAATGGGCAAAGGGGGCCGGATCCACCTGATGAGCCCCGCCACCGCTGCTGCAACGGCAGTTGCCGGTCACATCGCCAATTCATCACTCTACAGGAAAGACAAATAATGAAATCGTTTAATGGGAAAGTTCTTTTTCTGGATCGATCAGATATCAACACGGATGAAATCATCCCGGCAAAATATCTAACGGAGATCTCCAAAGAGGCTCTCAAGCCTCATCTGCTGGAGGATTTGAGTCTTGAAGAATTTGACCCCCAAACAGACCATGCAGACAAAAACGTTATCCTCTCCCGGTCTAATTTTGGCTGTGGTTCTTCCCGGGAGCATGCGCCCTGGGCGCTGGAGGTAAACGACATCAACCTGGTCATTGCCGCAAGCTTTGCCCGGATTTTCCGCCAGAACATGTACAACAACGGCATGATGGCCATGGAGCTTCCCCCAGAAACCATTGACAGGCTCTTTTCCAGTTTTTCAGGTGCGGAAACCACCCTTGAAACCAACCTCCATGAGCAGGTTTTTATTTTCCGAACTGCCGACCGTGAAGAATGTGTCTCCTTTGATCTGTCCGGATTCGATCGCGAGCTGGTTGAGGCAGGTGGCTGGGTGGAGTATGCGGATAGCAAGTACTGAGGGTCAGAGGGTTCGAGGGTGATACAAGGGTTAAAGGGTGGCTGACAGCTATGAACGGACAGGCAGCATCCCAGCCTCCAAGCGTCCCAGCGTTCCAGCATATTGAAGGGCTTGAGGGGCCGAGGGCGATACAAGGGTTGGAGGGTAAAAGCGGTAAGCCATAGGTCTTAAACTGTAAGCCGCTTAAAGCTTATCGCCTGGGGCCCCCCTTGAACCCTGGAAACCTCGAATCCTCGGACCCTTCTTTTCCCACAACCCTATTTTCGATATATCCGATTTTCTCGACTTCGCATTTTATGACGCTGCCTGGTTGAAGCAGGATCGGGGGATCCCTGTAAATACCTACACCTGATGGCGTGCCGGTGGAAATGATATCACCGGGCAATAGCGTAATATCCCTGGAAATATATTCGATAATAAAAGGGATTTTGAAAATCAGGTCACCGGTGTTGCCTTTCTGCATGCATTTGCCATCCAGGTGGGCTGTAATCTGAAGGTTTTCTACATCGACCAGCTCATCATGGGTCACCAGGCATGGCCCCAACGGTGCAAACGTGTCAAAGGACTTGCCCCGGAAAAATTGCCCATCTCCATACTGCGCATCCCGGCCCGACACATCGTTCATGACACAGAACCCGGCCACATGCGCATAGGCGTCTGCCGCCCGAATCCTTTTGCCTTGCCGACCCATCACGACTGCCAGTTCCACTTCCCAGTCCACTTGACTGGCGCTTTCAGGCAGCAGAATGGGGTCAAAGGGCCCGTTGAGCGTGTTCATGGCTTTTGAAAAAAGGATCGGTTTTTCAGGGCTCTTAAAGCCCCCTTCCCTTGCGTGTTCGGCATAGTTCTTCCCAATACAGATAATCTTGGACGGCCAGTGCACGGGGCATCCCAGACGTACATCCATTTTTACACCCTGATCCGTCACCTGGTGGGCCTTTGCCAGCCAGTCATCACGAAAAAAGGGCTCACCAATATCGGGAATATTAGGAAAATGCTTCCGCAAATCAACAATACGGCCCTCTTTTAAAAGACCAGGACGCTCGTTGCCTTTCTCACCAAAACGTATGAGGCGCATAAGTAGTTCCTTTCATATTCATTAGTTTGAATCTACATGCGTATTATTTTACCGGCGTTTCTCACCATATTTAAAAAAAAGGGTCCGAGGCCCCGAGGGGGATACAAGGGTTCGAGGGTGGCTGAGAGCTACAAGCGGAAAGCAGCATCCCAGCATACAAGCATCCTTGCTTCCCAGCATACAAGGGGCCAAGGGTTCAAGGGGAATAATGGACGAAAAGTAATTAGCTATTGGCTAATTACTGAACTTGTAAACTGGAAAGCTAATATGCCTGGAAGCTGGGTACTGCTATCTGCCATTGCCTGTCAGCTATCCTCGGACCCTTGCCCCCTCGAACCCTCGGACCCTGATCTTTCCCGCCCCTCCTGATAACGCTTCTCACCATACCAGTTTACCTGACGGATGATACCCCGGATCATACTGACTTCCCTGGCACGTAATTGCAGGCGGGTGAAAAACCGTCGCAGACTGCCAATGAAGTGATCCGGATTATCAGCATTGATATAGCTAATCCGAACCAGGATTTCCTTGAGTTGCTGATACATGCCATCGAGCTCGTGCCGGTTGGCAAGCCTGGGCGTAAAAGGCGTGGGTTGATCCATCTGGGATGTAAAAAGTGTGTAGGATACGACCATGACAGCCTGTGCCAGATTTAAAGAGGAAAAATCAGCCGTGGGAATATTCACCAGCGCGTGGCAAAGCCGGGTGTCTTCATTGGAAAGCCCCTTGTCCTCCGGTCCAAACAAAATGGCTATTCGGTTCTCTTGAGAAATGGGTATCAGCTGACTGGCCAATCTTTCAGGTGACTGGATAACCTGTCGATGTTTGCCCAGACGGGCAGTGGTACCTACTACATATTGACAGGATGCAAGGGCTTCTTTCAGATCATCATATGTCCGACTTCGTTCGATGACATCCGCAGCAGCATGAGTGGCCAGTTTAAAAGCCCGGGTAAGATCGTAATTTTCCGGAGCCACCACCGAAAGGCGGTGCAAGCCCATATTTCGCATGGCCCTGGCCGCCGATCCGATATTCTCTGGATACCGGGGCTGCACAAGCACAATATGAACGTTATCGAGATTGATAGTTTCCATCAGATCTGAGTGTTTCTTGGGATGCCTCTTTTAATGGAAAAAAAATGAACCGGAACAGCGAGCGCATTCCCCTAACGTCTTCAATCACCAAATCAGGTTCAGGTCATGATCTCAAAGCTGTTGAAGAAATAATTGATTTCAACCGCGGCAGTTTCAGGTGCATCCGATCCATGCACGACGTTTTTCTCAATGTCGGTGGCAAAATCCCTGCGGATGGTCCCCTCTTTGGCATCTTTATAATTGGTGGCACCCATGAGCGACCGATAGCGTTTGATGACATCTTCACCTTCCAGCACCATGACAAGTGCAGGACCTGAAGACATAAAGTCGCACAGGCTTGAAAAAAACGGTCTTTCCCTGTGAACAGCATAAAATCCCTCTGCCTGGGACCTGGTCATATGCAGCATCTTCATCCCTATGATGTGAATCTCGTTACTTTCGAGCCGTTTAATCACGTCACCCATCAGTCCACGACCGACGGCATCCGGTTTAATAATTGACAATGTTCTTTCCATGCTGTGGTTCCTTTCTGCTTGGTTGATGCTTCAAATAGCTCTTTTTTTGACCGTCTCCTGGCGAATACAACTGCATTCGGACGGCAGGTTCCTATAACCCATAGACAGGGTTTATGGCAATAGATTTCATTTCGTCTTTATATTTGACTTTGTAGAACGGTGTATTAGCATCCCTGTTTAATATTGAAGAACCGCACAGCCCCATAAACGATTATTTAAGACAATCTCAATCATGTCACCGCAGGAAATAACTTGCTGTTAGGCTTACTTTGAGCGTGCAGTACACAATAAAATCGCGCGTCGATTTTATTGCGGCTTGACAAAAACCAGTGAACTATTTAATTGAGAAATTGATACATTTTAAAGGGTGCCCCGTAGCGTGCAAAGCACTGCCGAACGGCAAAACCTACGGGGAATGCGCTCGTTATTTCCGTTCAATTTTTTTTTAACAAAACGGGATGGGTTTGAAAGATGCCGATATACGAATTTTTTTGCCATGACTGCAACACGATTTTTAATTTCTTTTCCCGCAAGGTTAATACAACCAAGACACCCAAGTGCCCCAGGTGCAAGAACAAACTGTCCAGGCAGGTATCGCAATTCGCGTTCACCGGCAAGGCCAGGGAAACCGGAGACATGGATGACCTCCCCATCGATGAGGGCAAGATGGAAAAAGCCATGGGCATGCTGGCCAAGGAAGCCGAAGGATTGAATGAAGAAGATCCCAAGCAGGCAGCAAACCTGATGCGCAAGTTGTCCGACATGACCGGCTTGAAACTAGGACCCGGTATGGACGAAGCCCTCCAACGTATGGAAAAAGGTGAGGATCCCGAACAGCTCGAAGCGGAAATGGGTGATCTTCTGGAAAATGAAGACCCCTTTATCCTGCCCGGGAAAAAGGGTGGCCGTACAAAAACCGGTCAAAAAAAACCTTTTAAAGATGAAACGCTTTACGATTTATAGCATTAAACTATCAGCGCTAAGCAGTAAGCTTTAAGCTGCTTACTGTCTACAGCTTACCGCTTACGGCTTATGACTTACAGCCCAAAAAATATAACCCTCCTCCAGGGAGATATTACCACCCTGGCTGTGGATGCCATTGTCAATGCGGCCAATGCCTCTCTGCTGGGCGGTGGCGGCGTTGACGGGGCCATACATCGGGCGGCCGGTCCGGATCTCCTGGCGGAGTGCCGAACCCTAAACCGATGCCCCACCGGAGAAGCCCGATTGACACGGGGGTACAACCTCCCTGCCAGGTATGTCATCCATACCGTAGGACCCATCTACAGCGGCAAGCCGTCAGATGCGCGCCTGCTTCGGCGTTGCTATGAAAATAGTATTCAAATCGCTATAGACAAACAGTTTGAGACCATTGCATTTCCGGCTATCAGCTGCGGTGTATACGGATATCCCATAGAAGAAGCCGCAACGATCGCCATTGATACGATTACCCACCATATCGAGAAGAGCGACTCCTTAAAACGGGTAACATTTGTACTCTTCTCCCAGCGTGACTTTGATATTTATTCAGATATGCTGAAAGCCCGATCCGAATCACCTGTCACAAAAGGATCGGAATGACATCATCAAAAAATCTTTGGAAACCATGGATGATGAACTCGTAGAGAGTCCAATTTAGACGGTTTTGTAAAAAGTTCAAATTGAAGAGTACCCTGCAGCAAGCTGCAGGGATTGTTCTGCCGAACGGCAGAATCTAAGGGGAATGCTCTCGCCATTGCCGTTCAAGGCGTACAAATTTTGCTATCATGAGGCGTACTTACCGTACCTTGAATGATTGCGAAATGCATTACAACGCCGAAGTTGGGCTTTTTACGAAACCGTCATAGATGACAAAAACGCCCCTGTAATTCGTGTTTCCTGTTGACAAAACCGGCTTGCGTGAATATTTTCTCAACAACTTAGTCAAGGCACACCATTTTTTGCAGTTTAGGAGGATACCATGTTAGAAGTTACTGCGGCAGCTACGGAACAAATTGCTGAATATTTCAAAGGTAAGGAAGCATCCCCGATTCGAATATTTCTGAATGAAGGTGGGTGAGGCGGTCCGGGACTTGCCATGGCTCTGGATGAGCCTAAAGACACGGATGAAGTTTACGAAGTGGATGGTTATAAATACTTGGTCAACAAAGAGTTCATGGAAAAAGCAACCCCGATTAAAGTTGACTTTGCCATGTACGGATTCAAGCTTGACTCTGGTATAGAGTTCAATTCAGGATGCGGAAGTTGCAGCACAGAAGGCAGCTGCTGTTCGACATAAGCATGATTTTACAGAAAAGGGCAGCACGCAATGTGTTGCCCTTTTTTTTATACCTGAAATGAACGATTTTTCCCGATGAGATGTGTCAAAATCTTGATGGAGGGGGATTTGCAAAAAACATAGGTATGCCAGTGGATCCGTCGAGGCTTTTTGTGAACGCTTGATCCGCAAGAGCTTGGTGCAGGTCAAGATAAAAAATTGCTCAGTTCAGGTTATCCTCATTGTCATAACGCCATAGGGAGGCGCCATGTCCGCCATCGAATACAGTGTCCATGAAAGTATCGCTGTCATCACCATGAAAGACGGTGAGAATCGTTTTAACCCCTCATTTCTCGAAGAATTTTTAAAGGTACTGGATCGGATCGAAAAAAAGACCAAAGCCAAAACACTGGTGGTCACATCCGCCCATGAAAAAATTTTTTCCAATGGCATCGACCTTGAATGGCTCGTTCCGGTGCTGCAGGCAAACGACATCAAAACAGCCAAAGCTTTTTTCTACCAGATGAATGCGCTCTTCAAACGGATCCTCACCTATCCCATGCTTACCATTGCGTCCATCAATGGACATGCCTTTGCCGGCGGTGCCATTCTCTGCTGCGCCTTCGACTTCCGATTCATGCGATCAGACAGGGGGTTTTTCTGCTTTCCGGAAGTCGATCTAGGAATCCCCTTTCTGCCTGGCATGAATGCGATGCTGAAGAAAGCCATTCCCATGTATAAGCTAGAAGAAATGGAATATACCGGGAGTCGACTCACAGCTTATGACTGCCAGGAACATCATATCGTCACCAAGGCCTGTCGTCTCAATACCCTTATGGACGATGTCATGGAATTTGCGAAAACACTGAATAAGAACAGGTCCATTATAAAGGAAATGAAAGCTCGCTTGAACAAAGAGATTGTCCGTGTCCTGGATGAGGAGGATGTTTCATATATCGAGTCAGGGCAGTTTAATATCAATACTTAACCCTATCGTTGCATATTGTTATAGGCTTCTAGGTGAGTATGAGGGTTAAACGCTTTAAGCAGTCAGCAGCCATACTGTTTTTGGAACATAATTATGACAAGCGGTATAATAGCCTACAGCCTAAACACCTACAATCTAATTGTCTATCGGTTACCTTTTACGGATCACATACGAGATATCCAGTCGATCTTTTGAATCCCCGCCTACCTTTAATGACGCCGGTGTCAGAGCGACCTTGACCGTCATGTTTCCTGATGTCTTTAAACTATCAAGCGCAACCTTCTCGGTATAGATTGTGGATATCGCTTCCAGAATCTTGCTGCCCCCGACCACCGTGATTCGATCCGGTTCTAAATCGACACTCTCCAGGATCAGGTTCTCTGCCAGTTTTCCGGTCCAGTCCACCTGAAGCGGCAGATCCTTGACAATTGGAATATCCAGGGTCACATCCACCACCGGCGGATCAACCGTACGCAGGACAATACCGGGAGGAAGTGTAATATTCTCGGCCGTGATCGTATAAGAGTTGAGACCGATGACAGCCTTACTCAAGTCGATCCGAACCTTTACCTGTTCTGATCGAATGGATTTGATAAGGGTGCCGCCCCCGCTCAGGTTTAGATTAACGCTGTTTAGGGAAGAGGAAATCAACTCCATGTTTGGGTCTCGATTCATATACTCTATGGGAACTGCCAGCGTCGCCAAGGTTTCAAGACCTCTGGAAAAACTGAACCAGGTTCCAGCCACAAACATAAAAATAGCCATGGCAGCAAGAACGAGACTCAGCTTATCTCTTTCCCTCAGTCCTTTGTAATCACTAGAAATGCCTGTATTGGCGCGCAATATCTTTTCGAGTTCGATGTTGTTGTTGATTTCTTTTACCTGATCACCCTTCACGCTGACAACCGTGCCGCTTTCTTCCGAAACCAGGATTATAAGCGCATCGGTCTTTTCGGCAAGACCTAGGGCGGCTCTGTGGCGGGTCCCATATGAAGACGGCAGATCACTTCTCCGGGAAAGTGGGAGGACGGTTCCTACCTCGACAATTTGATCTCCCTGAATGATGGCTGCCCCGTCATGAACCGGGTTGTCAGGCCAGAAAATGCTCAGAACCATTTCCTTGGACAAGACACCTTTCCATGGAACACCGCTCTGGACAAGCTCTTCAAGAACATCTTTTCCGGGAAAAACCAGCAGGGACCCGATCCGTCGCTTGGCCATTTCATAAACACTTCCCGTAATGATCTCCACCGGTGTCTGTACCATTTTGTGGGAAACACCCCACAAAATAGCGCCTATATTCTTGGCCTGGAGTACATTTCGGATTTCGTTTCTGAAAACAATGATGATAATGATGGCTGCAAATGCGATGATGCCCTGCATGGCCCAAGTCGTTACGATAAGACCCATGTAGCCGGCAATGCGCTGAAAGATCCACAGGAAGCCAATGCCGACAATCACCCTGAAAACATAGGTGCCGCGGAAGAGGACATAGAGACGGAACAAAAAATAACTGACCACGAGGATATCGAGGATATCCTGCCAGCGGATATTGGTAAAAAAGGATGCCAGCATATTCATGGGTTTCTAGTCCGTAACACTGAATTTAACGATACGCAGTACTTTCTTGGCCTTGTCTTTTATTTCCAGTCGCCAGGGCCCTTTGTCCGCCTCTCTGAGCTGAATACTGCTGAAAGTCGACCATTGGGGCGGCTGAAGGGTAAGTCGCTTGGTTGTGACCAGCTTGTCGTTGCGGTACCAGTTATGATAAACTATTGTTTTTTGGGGCACGTGGTCAAAGGATGTAAAACAGTAAATTTTCCCGATTTCCATGGAGAACACCACGGCCTTGTTGACCGGCGCATAGTCTTTGATGCCCTCGCACATCACTGCCTGGCTCAGGGACAACCCGCGCACGTCCTTGGCAGAGGTTCCGGAACCACTCTCTTGAGCCATCAGTCCACCAGAAACCAAAGACCCGGCCCATAAAAACATGACCACCAGTAACCATCGTTTACGTTTCAATGCGCTCCTCTATGTATGATTGAATACCGTCAAGACAATTGTGTATCTGTTTTGCGGTCTCCGTGTAAAGATCCAGACCGCCGCCTATGGGATCCTGCAAGTCATACGGTTTCCTGAAGTCACCGAAACGACCCAGCAGATGTGTCTTGCCGGCTCCGAATAATTGCATCCCCCGGATTATCTTTAATTGGTATTGCTCCATGGCCAAAATCAGGTCGGCCTCAACGACCATGGTTCTGCTCAGTCTTCTAGCACGATGATCGGAAATGTCAATGCCATAATACCGCATGGCCTGTATGGCAAGATCTGTGGCCTGATTTCCATGAAGAGCATCTGTTCCGGCAGATGCAACCGTGATGATTGCCTTGATTTTTTCCGGCAGGAGATGCCGGAGCATCCCCACGGTCATTGGACTTCGGCAGATATTTCCCGTACAGACCACCAGTATGCGAAAGCGTTCCCTGGAATTGTTCATAGGATATTATTACTACGTTTTCTTTTGGTTGCCGTCAAGGATGCTTATTGACTTATCTTCAGTATTATTTCATAATATTTTTCCAAAAATGTCAATCAACATAGCCATCGACATTGTCGGCACCGTATATCCATTGAAGGAGTTTTTTATGGAAAGCAATCAAGATTTCCCAGATAAAAATGACGTTACTATTCAGTTGATAAAGCAGATTCTGGGAATGGCAGATGGTGAAAGACGGGATCTTCTGGAACAACTGGGAAAGATTCCCGTGAAAGAGCTGAGCCTGGGAGATAGGAATGACTTCCGGCGAAAGTATGACCAGACCATTACCTTTTCGACACAGAATCGTCAGTATAGTGCCTATTGCAAGGATATCAGCAACAGCGGCATCTTCATCCAGACCTCGGAGATATTCCAGTTAGGGCAGCTGGTAACCCTTGACATCCCGTTCAGCGATGGAAAGGAGTCCATAAAGGTTCCAGCTGAAATCGTGAGAGTGAACCCAGACGGAATCGGGTTGAAGTTCATGATAAAAGAGGCCCAGCTATAGGGTGTCTCATGACCATCCCTCCTTTGCCCCGTATCACACCCATACCCAGCACAGAAATAAGCCGTCGGTGGTCACGCCTCCAGAAAACGTTTCAGAAATGGGGGGTCGATGGTGCCCTAATTGTACAAAGGGTGGATCTTTTATACTTTTCAGGTACTGCACAAGATGGCGCCCTGTATGTCCCCTCCCACGGTGAACCTGTTCTGTTCATCAAACGCTATTTCCCCAGGGCACGCAAAGAATCACCCCTGAGTCAGATCGTCCCCATCGACTCTTTCCGGGATATCCCCGGTTGTCTGAGGGATCACTTTGGTACCCTCCCCCGGACCCTGGGTCTCGAGTATGATGTCATGCCGGTGGCGGAGTTTCATTTTTTTAAAAAAATATTTCCCTCCCAAAAACTTGTGGATGCCTCGGCATCCATACTGGATGTGCGCAAAACCAAGTCTCCCTGGGATATTCAGCAGATGGAACATACGGCTGAAATGTCATGCCTGACATTTGACTACATGCGTCGCATACTAAAGCCTGGTCTCTCGGAAATGGGGTTTGCCGGTCTGTTCGAAAACTTTGCCAGAGACCGGGGACATGCCGGAAATTTGCGGGTTCGCAACTATCGCACCGAAGGGTATTCCTGGCATGTACTGAGCGGCAGGAGCGGTGGAATGACCGGGGTGCTCGACTCCCCTGCCAGCGGCCAGGGGAGCTCATATGCCTTTCCATGTGGTGCCGGGAATAAAACAATCAGGGCCGAGGAACCGATCATGGTTGATTTTGCATCGGTTTTGAATGGTTTTCACATGGACGAAACCCGGATGTTTGCCATCGGACACATGCCGCAAAAAGCCCTGCAGGCGGCCCGGGCCGCCATGGCGATTCACCAGGAACTGTTGGAGGCAATCAAGCCAGGGATGTGTGCCCACGACCTGTTCTCGCATACGCTCCATATGGCCGGGTCACTGGGGTACAAAGAAAGCTATCTGGGTATTCCTGGACACCAGGTTTCATTCATCGGGCACGGTATTGGCTATGAACTCATCGAACCCCCCATTATCGCCCAGGGAAAAGAGGATCTCCTGCTGCCCGGTATGACCTTTGCCCTGGAACCAAAATTCGTTTTTGAAGATGCTTTTTCAGCGGGTATGGAATCTGTTTTTCTGGTGACGGACACAGGCGCCCGTCTGATATCGCAGACGCCGCCGGAGATATTTATATGCTGACGCATGGGTTCCAGGGTCCGGGGGTGATACAAGGGTTTGAGGGGAGCTGAAAGGAGTATGCGGACAACAGCATCACCGCTTCCAAGCATCCTAGCTTCCCAGCGTATAAGGGTTAAAGAACGTCTGAAAACAACAAGCCATAAGCAGCTTAATGCTTACAGCTTATAACTAAGGAGTATCGCCATGAAAGATCATCCCGGTTTTGAACAGGGGCCTATCCGGCCACCCAACGAAGCCCGCAGTTTGCTTTTACGCATCACCCGCAACTGCCCGTGGAACCAATGCCTGTTCTGCCCCGTATACAAGAACCGGAAGTTTTCCTTGAGATCCGTTGACGAAATAAAACAGGATATCCTGGCAGCCAGGCAGATAGCCGACGATATCCGATCCCTCTCAAAACGATCGGGCTTCTCAGGGCAAGTCAACGATGCCGTGATCACCACCATCTTCAATGAAGCCCGCTATCATGACAACTATCGCAGTGTTGCCGCCTGGCTCTATTACGATACCCGGGCCTGTTTTCTTCAAGACGCAGACAACCTGGTGATGGTAACCGATGATCTTGTAAAAATACTTGAATTTCTGAGAAAAACATTCCCCGGCATCAAGCGGGTAACCACCTATTCGCGGTCCAGGACCATTATCCGTAAATCAGTAAAGTCACTCAAAAAGATCCACAAAGCAGGCCTGGATCGAATTCATATAGGCCTTGAGACCGGATATGATCCGCTCCTGAAGCTGATGAAAAAAGGGGTGACCGCTGCCCAGCAGATCGATGCCGGCCGAAGCGTCATTGCAGCCGGCATGGAGCTTTCCGAATATATTATGCCCGGTCTGGGAGGCCAGGAAATGTGGCGGGAACACGCCCTTGAAACAGCCAATGTACTCAACCGGATCGATCCCCACTTTATCAGGTTGCGTAGCCTCAGGGTACCGCAACGAATTCCGCTGTATCAGAATTTGATCGATGGGACATTTACGCCGCAGACAGATGATATGCTTGCTGAAGAAACCCGCCTCTTTATTGAAACCCTTGATGGCATCCACAGCACCATCACCAGTGACCACATCATGAATCTACTGGAAGAAGTTTCAGGCAGCCTGCCGAAAGATAAAAATACCATGCTCGACGTTATCGCCAAATATCAAATGCTTTCCGATCAGGATCGATTGATATACAGAGCCGGTCGCCGGGGTGGTGCCTACCACTCAACCGATGATCTGCAAAATGATTCGGCCACCTATCATAAAATCAAAAATCTGGTGGCCGATATTCGCGTAAAAGATGGCAAGGAGGGCGTAGATGCTTTTATTTCAGGACTGGCGGATAGGTATATTTAGCGATAAGCTGTAAGCTATAAGCGGTAATCCGCTTATAGCTTACAGCTTATCGCTTATAGCTCAGTTAGGTGTCGGCTGTACCCACCT
Source organism: Deltaproteobacteria bacterium (assembly GCA_024639645.1). GTDB lineage: Bacteria > Desulfobacterota > Desulfobacteria > Desulfobacterales > B30-G6 > B30-G6. Next base: position 15,220 of record JAHEIB010000014.1, on the reverse strand, counting down.
GTTTTTATTTCCGTCATAAAACCATTTGTCCGGGAAACCACTGCGTTTCAGAAAACTCGGTTCCTCGGCCCACGCCATCAGGGTCTCATAAGCCTGATAGATTTTACGGAAGGCGTTCTCATCTCCACCCATGTCTGGGTGAACGATTCTGGCCTGACGCCGGTAGGCCGACTTGATAACCTGCTTGAGTTTTTTTGAATGGAGAGCCTCCCTGTCGAGCTTTAAATACAACAGTAACTTTCCACTTCCCTTGACAACAGGTATTTTCACTATCTCCGGCTGAATCGATTCCATTGAAAAATCCTTGGGGGCCGCCTGGTTCAGCACATGTTGCGAGGCAAGATATTCCCGATTGGTCCTTTTCATCTCTCCCCACCAGGCATTCCCCAGGATATTGCACAGCTCTGAAAAATCCGCCACCGGTTCCCTGTTCCGGGACCGCGGAAAAAGAAAACTGTATATCTTTATAGAACCGATTGGGAGAACATCCATGATCAGCAGCTCATCTGTAAAATAAAACGTTGCATAGCGTGCATTGAGGGCTTTCAAAAGACCGGTCCGGATGTTCAGCTGATGGCGCAGTTTTTTTCTACACGCCACAGAGCAGTATTTTCGGTTACCCATGTTTTCAGTGGTACCACACGAAAGACATTTTTTCGGGTCGACACTGTGGCGCTTATTGTGCTGTGTTTGTAAGGGCTTGCCCATAGATTTGCTATCCCATTTGAATTGTCATGGTTTGATGAAACGGACGGGATTTCCATTGTGTCCGGCTGTAATATATTTCATTTTAAAAAAAGAAATTGAAAAATGATACCATTTTATTTATATTCCTATTCATTTGTATGAATCGATTCGATATTATGGGAGAATCCTCATATGAAAATTATTGAAACAACTGCGTTTCATACCTTCTATGCGAATACTGACGATACGGTAAAAATTACATGTCCGAAATGCAACATTTCACAACGTTTCAATGCAAATGAACACAAATCATCCAAGCGGGGTATCAAAGCTAGATGCAGCTGCGGCAATGTATTTCGCTGTATCATCGAATTCAGGAGACATTATCGAATGACCGTCAATTTTGACGGTGAATACCGTAATGAAAAAACAGGTGATTCCGGCCGGATGGCAGTCGAAAGTCTTTCCCTCGGCGGCATTGATTTTGCCAATTTAACCCCTGGAAATCTTATCATGAAGAACGATCTACTGGAAGTCTCCTTTCATCTGGATGACAGCAATAAAACCTTTATTCAACGGAAGGCAAAAGTAACCGCCTCGGATAAAAACATGATCAATGCGGTATTTATCAAATTTCAACCCTATGACAAAGATCTTGGTTTCTACCTGATGCCTTGATCTGGGGATTCCATCAAAATAGGTGGTATACCCTTGACGGCATCAAATGGCTCTGTATAACCCGTGGACATCAATCTTTTTATGATAGTCAGGAGAACATTGAAAGCATGGCACAAGTCCTCAAAAAATACCTTCTGTATGCAATTATCGCTGGTTCTTTCTACATGTTGATCGCACACCATTATATTTATACTGGCGGTGCGGATATCCACATCATGGACTCATTCAGGATGCTCAAAAAGGAAAAGCTCAACCTTCGCTATACCTTTTTCAGCATTCAGAAAAAGAATCCGAAGAACATCATGAAAATTGATGTGCTCCGGGAGGCCGGGATCGGTGATATTCTTGTAGAGTTCGACATCATCACCGAGGCTGAAAAGACCGCTCTTGAAAACGAGTACCTATACGAAGAATAATAGAGGCATACATCATGGCAGAACATACCGATCATGGAGCAACAAAGCCGGCCGGCAAGCAGCGCATAGGCGATTCTTTCATCGACAGCAAGCTCATCACCAAGGAACAGCTGCGGCAGGCGCTTACAAAACAAACACTGGCAGGCGGACAGCTGGGTTCCATTCTCTTGGAACTGGGGTATATCGATATCGATGACCTGCTGGCTTTTTTAAGTCGTCAGAGTGGTATTCCGACTATCAACCTGTTTAAAATCGATATCGAGAATTCCGTACTCGACCTGATACCACGGGAAAAGATATTCAACGCGAAGATACTGCCGCTATCCGCAGATCAGACCACTCTCACTCTGGCCATGGTCAACCCCAATGATTTTGAAATCATCAGCGAACTCGAATTTTCTCTAAATAAAAAAATAAAACCCGTGATGATTCCCTCTTTTATGATGGAAGCAGCCAGAAAAATCCTTTTGACGGACGCCCGGCATGGTCTGCAGGGAGAATTGATCCAGAGAATGGTTGAAAATTCCTGGGAAAAAATGAGCAAGGCACCCCCCCTGATTTCACTGCTGCAATACCTGTCAAAATCCGATGCCAGTGATATGCTCCTGACGCCGGGTGCCCCTCCCTGTATCAAAATCAGCAATGAGGTAAAACGATTGAATATGGCGCCCCTCACACCAGATGACTGCGAAAAATATGCCAGGGATTTTTTGTCCGCTGAAGACTGGGATCACTTTCTCGGCAGCAATGACATGGGTTTTGCCATCACCTATCCGGGCATCGGACGTTTCCGGGCCAATATTTTCAGACAGAGAGGATCCATCGCCATTGCCATTCGAAACCTCCCGGAAACCATCCCTTCTTTTTCTCAGCTCAACCTTCCTAACTGGCTGAGAGATTTCTGTCTCAAGCCCCAGGGATTAATTCTGATTGCCGGGCCTGCCGGCCACGGCAAGTCAACAACCCTTTGCGCCCTGGTGGACATCATCAACACCAACAGGCAATGTAACATCGTGACGCTTGAAGACCCGGTTGAGTATCTTCACCAGCACAAGATGAGCAATATCAACCAGCGTCAGGTCGGCAGGGATACCCAGTCCTTCAGTGAAGGCCTGCGAAACGTATTCCGCCAGGCACCGGATGTCATTGTCATCGGTGAAATGCGTGACAAGGAAAGCTATGAAATTGCGATAAAAGCCGCCTCTACCGGTCATCTGGTACTGAGCACGATTCACGCCAACAGCTCCACTTCCGTCATCGAAACGGTAATCAATTCCTTCGAACCCCATGAACAGAATCTTGTGCGTCAGATGCTGGCCGACTGCCTCCTGCTCTCTCTGGCCCAGCGTTTGATACCTGCCAGGAAAGGGGCCCGCCGGGTGCTGGCCTTGGAGAAACTTATCAACAGTCACCGTATTAAAAAACGTATCCGTGAGGAAAAAACCCACCATGTCCGTTCACAAATGCAGGCCGGAACAGAAGATTTTGTATCCCTGGATGTATCTCTGGCAAATCTTTATAAGAAAAATGCCATCCGGCTGGAAGACGGCGCCTTGTATGCCGAAGACGAAATTTTTTTCCGGGAAATCACTTCTGGAAAACTATGAATGGATCCCCTCGGGCATGCTCGTGGTATTCTGCGAAGGCGGATAAATTGAACTTCGACCAATACCTGCAACCCACGGAAATTATCGACAGTCATCATCCGGACATCCAGTCTTATGCCCGGACAATGACCAAACACACCCAAAACCGATCCCTTGACCTTGCTGTCGCTATCTATTATGCGGTCAGAGATGACATCCGGTATGACCCCTATTACCCGTTCTTTCTCCCCGAACATTACCAGGCAAGCCAGGTGCTGCAGAGCAGGCGGGGATATTGTGTCTGTAAAGCATCCCTCCTCTGTGCCCTGGGCCGGTGCCTCGGCATTCCATCCCGGGTGGGCTTTGCCACCGTGCGTAACCACCTGGCTACCCGTGAACTGCTGGACTTCCTGGGGTCTGATCTGTTTGTATACCATGGTTATACTGAATTCTTTCTAAATGACAAATGGGTCAAGTCAACCCCCGCCTTCAACAAAGAACTCTGCCATCGGCACCATGTAGACCCTCTCGAATTCAACGGTCACGAAGATTCTGTTTTTCAGGCCTATAACCTCGAAGAGAAACGGTTTATGGAATATGTGGACGATCACGGTGTGTATGCAGACATCCCCGTAAAAACCATCTTGACCGCCTGGGAAAAAGCCTACGGCAGGGAACGGGTTCAAGACTGGATTCACCTCTTTGAAACCAACGGGCATTCCAGGAGAGATTTTGGCACGGAAACTGTCGTGAGTCCCTAGAACCAGTATTTTCACATATAGCTGTTGAAATTAGAATATTCCTTTTGACGTTATTTGCCAAAGCGATTTCAGAATAAGATCCTGACAAATACGATAGGTATCAGTAGAGAGAATTGGCGGATTCGTATGGTTTGAGTTTGATGGTGGTCAGACCCTGGATGGTAATTTCATCCAGACGCTTGAACATGGCCTCGCTAGCTTCGATCCATACCCAGCGGGAAAGACAGTCCCCGGCCCGGTTGCACACCCCGCAGAGCTTATCTTCTGTCTCCGCGCAGTCTGTGATGGCCGTTGACTTTTCTAATGTTCGAACAATATCCCCCACGGTAATGTCAGCAGGTGATTTTTTCAGCATGTGTCCACCATAGGGCCCCCGCTGGCTTTTGATCAGCCCGGCCTCTTTCAGTTTTCGAATCAAATGCTCAAGATATTTCAGGGAAATATTCTGACGCTTGGATACGTCACCCAGGGGAACGGGGCCATTCTGTGCATTGATCGCCAGATCAAGAATGAGTCTTGTGCCGTATCTACTTTTGGTCGTCAGTCTCATTTTTTTCTGTTTCCAGCACTTTTCCGGGGATGTCGATCCTTTTCGACTGGTTCGATTGCGATCTGGGCAGACAGATCTGGAACCGGGAACCCTTTCTGATTTCAGATTCTACGTTGATGCTGCCGCCGTGCTGATGGATAACACGGTTGGCGATAAACAATCCCAGTCCTGTTCCCTGGGAGCCTTTTGATGTAAAAAAGAGGGTAAACATCTTTTCTCTTGTTTCCTGGTCCATCCCCATACCGTTGTCCTGGATGATAAAACAGATGCGGTCATTGGCTGTTTCAAAGGCATCAAATGTAACAATGTGTTCATTCTTGCTGCGATCGTAGGTACAAGCATCGATGGCGTTTTCCACAAAATTGACCAGGGCGGCCTGCAACCAGGTGGGGTCGACGTCAACAAAGCCCAGAGAAGGGGATATGTTCGCCTCCAGGCGCACACCGTTTTTGGACGCTATGGCCAAGGCATCACCTATGACCTTGTCAGCCATTTCTACCATATCGATGGATTGGTAGCGCAGCTCCCTTGACTTGGCATAATATAGGATTTCCAGAACCATTTTGCGGATTCGCCCAGTCATCTGCTTGACCTGGCCAAAAGCGTGTTGGGTGCGTTCCTTGTCGTTTTTTTCTAAACCTGTCTCAAGCTGGTAGATACCACCGTCCAAGGCCGTCAGCATCCCCCTGACACCATGCGACATGGATCCGATCATGAGCCCCAAAGACGTCAAGTGATCCTGAAGCTGCCGGATCTGGGTAATGTTGGTGGACATTTCCATGACCTGGGTAATCTCACCGTCACCATTGCGAATGGGCGCGGTCCAGGTGATAACATTGTACTGCTCACCCGACTTGGATGTAACGACCTCTTCGGTGGTGTGGGGCTTTCCATCCTCAAAGGTATCTGCCACAGGACATTCCTGACAGGGAGATCCTCTATGTTTGTATACCTCGAAACAGTGGGAGCCGATTTCGTCACCAAAATCCTTTTTGAACATCCTGTTGGTGGCTGTAAGGCGGAACTGCTTGTCCTGTACGGAGATGTAGCAGGGGACCTCATCGAAGAGTTGTTGAAACAAGTTCTGAGTGTGACGAAAAACTTTTAATTTTTTCTCATTAGCCTCGAGCCGGCTATTTAATGAGATCCAGGATCTAGCCTGATACATGGCCATGTCCAGGGCGGTGCTTTTGACCGGCTTCATCAGGTAATGGACAGCGTCATGCTTCAGCTCCGCCATGGCTTGATCGAATTGATCCGGTGTCACCATGACGATAATCTGCAGCTTAGGATGGGTTGCTTTGATCTGTTTTAGCAGAGAAATCATCTCCATGTCCGGAAGTCCTGGATCGGCCAGAACGATTTCCGTGCTGATGTTGTCGAACAACACCATGACATCTTCACAGCTGGAAGCCAGATAGGCTTCCAGCCGCTTTCGCTCCAGATAAACACCCAGTGCCTTGGCGTGACTGGTATCTTTGTCTATGATGAGTATATCATCGGACATGGATGGTTCCATCCCTAATCAAGTGTCTCTTTCACGATCTTTATCAGATACTCGCGATCAAAAGGTTTCGACACGAAGGCCACAGCCTTGCCAATGGCGTGATCCCCACCGGAAAGACCGCTGATAACGATTACAGGAATATTTTTCAACTTTTTTTCCTGGCACATTTTCCGATAGAAACGCGGCCCCCACTCTTCCGGCATTTCAAGATCAAGGGTAATCAGATCCGGTGTTTCCCTTTTGGCGATTTCCAGGCCCTCCTTGACATCATGCGCTGAAAAGGTGCTGTAGCCGTTGTCCTCAAACAAGGTCGTCAGGTAGTCAATGATGTTGGGATCATCATCCACAATGAGTATTTTTTTCATCCGTCCCTCTCTTCCTATGATACATTCCAAAATAAAATCGTGCTATGATTTTATGAACCGCGACTTTTTTGCTACTAAGCAGGCAATCTAGCGGTTGATACTGATAACCGGGCATCCGGCCCTCACAATTACCTGCTCGATATTACTCCCCAGTCGGGTATCCTCCTGGGACGCTTTCTGGGTGTGATGTGCCATGATGATGAGGTCCGCATGCTTTTCCCTTGCATATTTTACAATCTCCACATAGGGAATGCCTTCCCAAACCTCAAAATCGTATTCAGGTATATCCTTCATTTCGGGTATGTATCTTCCCCGTATCCGCCGGAGGGATTCTCGAAGGTTCGACTCGATTTCATCCTGCGTCATACTTCTCCCCAGATGCATGCTGCCGATATCCAGGGCATGAAAAATATGAAGTTCACAATCCAGCGCTTTGACAAGTTTCAGGGCAAAGCGGAAAGCAGCATCGGAGGCCTTGGAAAAATCAGTGCCGAAGACCACATTGGACATCCCCCCCCAGAAGGAGGCCGCCGGCCGGTTAACCACCAGCAAGGGACAGGGCGCCACTTTTGCCACGCGTTGAAGCGTAGAGCCCACCATGCTCTTTTTATAGACGGAATCTTCGTCGTCGCCGGTGCTGCCCCCCATAACGATCAGGTCTGGGGCTGTTTCCCGGGCCGCTCGTAATATCTCCCGATGCGGCAGACCGATGACTACCTTGATTTCATAATTTTGGACTGTCGCAATCTGTTTTGAATAGTGGACCTTGATCTCCTCCTCCACCCAGGCGATGTATTCATCGTCAAGAGTGACTTTTTCCTTTGTCTTGACATCCAGGACCACCTGGCTGAAACCACGTGTGGGCACCCCCAGCACATGCAGAATGCATATCTGCGCATCATATGACTTGGCCATGTTGAAGGCCACCCTTGCGGCATGGTCACAGGCCTCCGTAGCGGATGTGGCAAATAGTATTTTCTTAAACATAGGTCACCTCGTTGGCGGGTTGAAAGAGAAAATCCAACACCCTATTCTTGTAGTTTTAAGTGCTCTGGAATTTCGACCATGCTGATCACCAGGGGCTTGAGGAAAGACCATTTTATGCCGATTTTATATTCCTCTTCTAAATCCCGGATCGCATCCCAGCAGTTGTGACAGGGAGCGATCACCATTTCGGCACCCACGTTCAAGATCTGGTCCCGTTTGGTAATCAGGGCTTTGTTTCGCTGGGGCCGGAAGAGACCGATGCCGTTAAATCCCCCACCGCCACCGCAGCAGTAATTGTGTTCCCGGTTCGGTGACATCTCCTTAAAATAGCCGGGTTCGACAATATAGCTCATAATTTCCCGTGTGATATCCTTTAAACCGTTATTGCGGACATAGTTGCAGGAATCCTGAAGCGTTACCGGCTTTTTGAGACGTTTGGACGGATCAATCTTGAGTTTTCCTTCCCGCAGGGCTTCGGCCAGCCATTCAACATAATGGATCGATTCCACGGGGGGTTTCCCCGTACTTCTGCCGGCCCAGTAGGGTCCCTCCACAACGGTGGCACGATGGGCATGACCGCACTCTGTTCCCACCATACGCTTGGGTTTGAGCCGTTCCATGGCCGCATAGACATGCTCTACCTGCATTTTGCATGCTGCCCAGTCACCGGCAAACATGGCCAGACTGGTCTGCTCCCACCCGCTGGTTGGTACGGTCCAGTTCTCACCGGCCAGATGAAAAAGAATTGCCGCTTCGGCCAGATCTTCGGGATAGTGTTTTACTTCCCGGGCATTGACCGTGTAAAGGATATCTGCACCTTCCTTGTCCACCGGCACCTCGAGACCCGGATAGTCTTCCTCATATTCCTCCACCATCCATTCGAAGGTCTCTACAAAATCCTCGTCCGTAACATCCATCTGGGCACGATAGACCCGATGCATGCCAGCGCCGATTTTCATTTCCCAGGGAACAAATCCCTGCTGATAGCAGAGACCCCTGAGATAGCCGAACATGACCCCCATGTCGATGCCGTGGGGACAATACATACCGCAACGGTTACAGCAGGTGCATTTGGCCCATGCCGTTTCCATGACCATACGCATGAATTCGTTGTTCACCTTTCCCTTACGCTTGACGATTTCCCCCAGTGTCGATTGGATCTTGTAGGCTGGCACCTGTTTGGGATCCTGGTCATTGATCAGGTACAAAAAACAACTGTCGGCACACATGCCGCAGTGGGCGCATATTTCCAGCCAGGTCTTCATCCTGGACTTCAAGGTGTTCTGGATTGTTTTCCAAAGCAAGGCCTGGTCTACATCAAGGGATTTCATCTCCTCATAATATTGCTTCCCGCCGGTATCTCCCAGAAGTGCCTTGAGTTCTTCTTCTGTTTCCACCGGTTTTTTATTGCAGAATTTTCCTTCAGGCATGTTACGTCTCTCCTTAAGTGTTTAGGTTCATTGCCCAGTGAGCTACCAGGCCATGCCTTTTCCTTTCATACCGCCGCGTTTTATTCCGTAGTCCATACCCAACTGCGCCCGTGAAGCAAAAAATAGAACGATGTGCGATAACTTGGTAAAGGGTGCAGCGATGAGCAGGGCTTCACCGCACAGGATATGCACTGTTAACCAAGATGTGTAAGAACCCAGCTCGTACCGGGCGACAAGACCGGTGATGAAAGGCGCCACGGCTAAAAGCAAAATGACGTAATCATACCATGTCGTCAGTATCCGGACTTCGGGCAGGGCGATTCTTCTAAGTGCCAGAAAAATAGCACTCACAATAACCGTCCAGGTAAGAACATCTGCGATAAGGGGATTCAGCGTAGGGAGTGAAAGACCGATTTTCTCCTTTAAAAACAAGTTGTGCGCCAGCAGAAACAAGGGTACCAGAACGGCCCCGATATGAAAACCGAAAAAGATGACGGTCATAAAGGGTTGTTTGCGCCAGCCATAGGTGCCAAAAGGTATGAGCCATTTCACGATGGAATTCACGGCACCTTTAAATCCCTGAAACGGATAGGCCTTGTAGGCCACACGGTCCAGTTGCCAGCTCAATCCCCTGAAATAGAGAACAAACCTGACCAGCATGCCGATCAGACAAATGCCCAAAGACAACCAGAACATTGGGCCGGTTAGAAAATCGTACATTGATGCCTCCATTTAGAGCAAGGGTTTGTGGTAATAAGCTATAAGCACTAAGCATTAAGCTGTAAGCCGCTTATAGCTTAATGCTTAAAGCTTATGGCTTAGGTCTAAAACGTTCTCTTTTTTTCATCCCTACCGCTGAGAAAGAGCCAGAAGAGGAGCAATCCGATAAGAACCGCTCCCATCATCATATAGGTGATACTTTTCGAATGCAGCAGAAAATCATGCAGTGTATAAAACAGTGCGTCCATGAAACCTCTCTTTAATCAACAAATCATTCTTTTAATGCTCATAGTCCGGGTGCTCGTAAAAAATGGGCATCCGGGTGGTCACGAATCGATAAACCACAACGCCGATGGTAACAATGAACAAGGATATGGCGATTTCCATCCAGCTGGGAAAGTAACGATCAGCCGACGGCAGGTGCCAGTTGAATGCCACCACAGAGATGTTCAAACGATTCAGCACGACCCCCAGAACCGCCAGGATAGACGCCCAGCGCACCAGCCGCAGGTTCCGGTCACGTGCTGCAATGGCATACATAAATGCTGGAACGACCACAAATCCAATCAGCTCCAACAGGAACCAGAGTCCCCATCCCGTGGCCAGATAGTGCCAGTTGTTGTCCATGGCAATACCAATGAACTTGACACCCACATACCCCATCATCACAAAGGCAGCGGCTTTGCCGAACCCCAGGGCCACTCCCGCGCTTTCTTCCAGGTGCGTTTCGTCCATCTTGTGGTGCAGGTGGCGATGCGCCAGGGATCCTTCAAAAATCACCATGGACAGACCGGCAAAAACACTGGAAACAAAAAAGAATACCGGCAGATAGCCCGAATACCACAAAGGGTGGAGTTTGGAGGGTGCGATCATGTATAGCGCCCCAAGGGAAGACTGATGCAGGGTGGAGAGAATCACGCCGAATATGGTCAGCACCAAGGTCAGACGGACCACCAGATTTCGAATTTTTTTCAGACCCAGCCATTCGAGTGCTGCAGGGCTGAATTCGATAAAAAGGACGGTGAGATAGAGAAAAACGCACAAGCCCACTTCGAACAGCAGGGACGTGGTGCCCGGTGACAGAAAAATTGGATATGGCAGACGCCAGGGCCTACCCACATCATAATGGAGAGCCATTACCACCAGGGCATAGCCCAGAAAAGCGGTCAGTATGGCGGGGCGAACAGCCGAATGGAATCTTTTTAGTCCAAATATGTAGCATGACGCCGAGGTGACATAACCACCAGCAGCAAGGGCCACACCGCACAACAGATCAAATCCTATCCAGATTCCCCAGGGATTGTTGTCATCAAGGTTTGTGACCGCACCCAGCCCGCCCGTAAACCTCAAAACAGTAATGATCAAACCACAAAATATGATCATGCCCGCTATCACATTGAAAGGCGTGAAAATTGACTTATTCACCTGCGCCGTCTCTTGTGGCATCTATTTTTCCTCCTTCGGTGTCTCGGAACCCGCTTCTTCAGACGCCTGCTGTGATTCCGCCGCTTCTTTGGCAGCTTCTTCCAGAGCACGTTTGACTTCCAGGTTAATGGCGGCCTCCTTCTCCTTGGCCATGCTGTCTTTCATCTTGGCCAGCTTGACCTGCATCTCTTCGTTGGCGTCGGCAACCGTCTGTGCCACGGCATGGATGCGTTCTTCGTCAGCAATTTTGTCTTTGCGTTTTGAGATGGCGTAAATACCGGTAAGCAATACCGGCCACAAAGCCACCACCACGGGAACCGCCGCCAAAGGACCCGCGGTAAAACTGGACGCTGTCTGCGTGCCGAGATCTTCACGCATACCGATCTCGGAAAAGTGCGTCCCGGAAATGGTCAACCAGCTGGTACCACCCATCTCTTGTTCGCCATAAATATGGTCGATATAAGCATTGGGATATTTTTGAATACGTCGCCGGGCTGTTTTAAGAAGTCTTTCACGTGTACCGAATGCCAGGGCCTCTTTCGGACATGATTCCACACATCCGGGAAGCAATCCTTTTTCGATACGCGGGTGGCACATGGTGCATTTGGTCACGCGGGGCGTAATGGCCTCGTTATACTCGTATGCCGGAATATTGAAGGGGCATGCCACCATACAGTACCGGCAACCCACACACAGGGATTCATCGTAGATGACGGCACCGGTCTTGACTTTTCTCAATGCCCTGACAAAACAGGCCGAAGCACATGCGGGCTCCAGACAGTGATTGCACTGTTTTTTCACAAATACAGGCAACTGGCTGTCCTCTTTCTGGAATTGATTGACCACCGTAAAGACATCGGATCGTGTCCGGCGGGTTTTGTCCAGAACACTCAGGTCGTCAAAGGGCTGTTCTGGAGCCGGAAGTTCATTGACCTTGTTGCAGGCCTCTTCACACTTTCGGCACCCGATACAGCGGGTTGTGTCATGCAGAATTCCAAAGCTGCCTGGATAACCGTCGAACTGCTTGTTCGAAGCCGCTTCCGCACGACTCACAGCAGTCGCACCGGCGCCTGCTGCACCTAACCAGCCAAGGAACTGTCTTCGGGATATCCCCATATTACCACCTCAATCTTGTTTATTGACGATAAGCTGCACGTTTTAAGCTATAAGCGGTAAGCAGCTTACAGCTTAGTGCTTACTACTTACTGCTCAGTTTCTCCTTATGGCACTTACCACAGTCCGTTGCCGCAGGGTCTTTGATTCCCATTTTCTGGTGACATTTGATGCATTGACCATGATAGGCCCCCATGAGACCGGGGCGTTCGTCAAGCGACCCTTTGAATGCTTCTCCATGACAAGAAGCACATTTGGGCGGTTGAAGACTCGCCGGGCTGTTATGATGGCACCCCATGCACAGGGTTGTTTTTTTGTCATGAAAATAGCGTGCCATCCCATTGTCCCCAATCCGTGACTCAATACCCCTGAAGACCTGTCGATGGGGGAACTGAGCCCCTTCATACTGATCCGCCAAAACATCGATGACCACTTTTTCCGGGATCTGTTCATCCGTTGGTTTTACGAAATTACCGGCCGATACCTTTACGGCCTCGATTGCAAGTTCTGACTTGGCTGTCTTGTTCATGGGCCATGGACCTAAAGCCGCCCGGTCAAGACGATGGCACTGGCGGCAGTTTTCATCCGCAAAAGGCTTGTCAGGCATGCTTGCATGACAACCGGCACAGTTTTTGTTCTTCTGTGCCTCCTTGTGACAGCCGATACAGCTCTTAGTTGATGTTCGGGAATGCATGGCCTGGGCAAGCTGCACTTGACCACCGTCCTGATCTCCGTTTTCCGTGTGACAGTCGCTGCATTTTTTCAGGGTTTCATGATGACAGGACTGGCAACTTGCATTTGCCCCTTCATGAACCTCATGGTTGAACACAACCGGATCCATCTGCTGTGCCACTTTTTTGGCATCCGTTTCCTGACCCGTTATCCAGCTGGCCAGGAGCACTGCATCGGGCTGGTTTCGTTTCATACGGGGAACCGAAGCCACTACTTTAATGCCGGCCTGCTCCTCGGCACTGTGACAACCTGCACACTCGATGGGTCCGGCTGTTTTCTTTTGATTCATCAGTGTCTGGTGGCAGTTGACGCATGCATCATGCGATGCCGAGCGAATGGAGGAGGCATCTTCTGTTTTCTCTTCTTTGTGACAATACCGACAACTGCCCTCCTCACCCCGGGTGTAGACTGTTTTCTGTGCAGATTTGTCGTACGTGTGGTGACAGGCGCTGCAGTTGACAGTGTCCCCTGCATCTTCCGGTAGAATTACAGTTGCAGATTCGTGGCGATAATGAAGAGATTTGTCAAAAGACAGGGGCCTCCAGGAACTGCCCATACCGGTCTGGGTCCTGTGACAGGATCGGCAGTCACCCGTTATGGGTCCAGCCTTCTCTCCACTTGCTTCTGTCTCCACATGACAGCCAATACAGTTTTCATGGTATATGGCCATGTCCGTCTCGATGGCACCGTTATCGAGACGCATGAATTTGAATACGAACCGCTGATCTTTTTCCAGATGACATGTGCTGCAGTTCTTTTTTTCCTGAACGCGCTGGGTGTGCACATCGTGAAGGAACTGTACGGCGGGCATTTTTTCGCCCCCCGGTATGGCCGGGAGATCGATCATCAGAATGTCCGGCCGCATGCCATGAAGATCTGTGTCGCTGTAAACGCTTGCGATGACGAAAAATACACCTACCAGAATAATGACTGGAACGATGCCCTTCCCCCACCCAAACGGTCGTCTTTTTGCCATGTTTTCTTCCTCTGGTTTAAATTCGTGATTTCTGTAACCCGAATAAAATCGTTACACCATTTTATTGATGCGACAGTGTCGCTGCTAAAGGGTTTAGTCAGCGCTCTTTCGGCAAAAAAAATTGTTTCCTACCAATATGGTAGGGTTAATTCCTACCAATTTTATAGGGTTTGTCAAGAAGAAAATATGTTTAACCTATGAAAAACAGCAGGATATCTATTTTCTGGTATAAAAAAGGTGCTGTCTTCCCAGTGAGGGTGTTTTGAGGGGTGTTATCTGTGGGGAAAATTTTTTTTTAAATCATGGTCTTCAATGTGGCCAATTCCAGTTGATCACCCGCATCTTCTGCGCGATCTGAAACTTCGACAATCCGATCTAAACAAAGTTTCATATGAAGCTGTCGAGCGAAATCAAGGTCTGAAGTAAAGATGGCTTTGGTTAAATCCCACTCAAGTTTGTCAACCCGTGATTCTTGTAATCCAATCTCTTTGGTATGTGCACGAACCGTCTCTATTTTACATTCACCTTTAAAATAGCACAATACCGCCAGTTTGAGGTTGTCTACAATTCCCAGAGACTCTATGACGACCCCAATAAATGCGGACTTTAATTCATCAGGTATTCTCGGGCGCTGGTTCAAAAAGAAATCGCAGCACGCTTCTCCGGCATTGGCAACTTTGTCAATACTTTCGATGAGCTTGTAAATATCTTCACGCAGCAAGGGCAGGTATGCTCCGGAATACAATTTATCACGAAGATCGTATCGGACGAGATCAGCATCTGATTCTATGCTTCTAACCTCTCGCGCCAACCGTTTAGCATTGCCAATATCGTCATTCAAATAAAATTCTATGGTCTGAATTCCAGATTTCAGTGAATCCACTGCCAGATCAAGATGCTTTAAAATCAGCTCGATGACCTTTTTTTCTTTTTTAAAAAACATGTTATGTTCTCCTACAGTTTTTTCGGGCTTTCAATGATAATACCGATATGGTTTTAATGTAACACAAGCCGTGAGACAAGCCCATAAGATAAATGACTTTATAGCAGATTTGTACCAGCAGTACTTCAAGGCCATAAGGTAGTTAATAATGAATATAGAGAATAAGAAGTCAAACACGCCAGCGTTGGTGTTAAAACCCACCCTGTCAGAATCGTCACGATGGTCTTTTTGCTGATTGCCCTGGCGCCTTTTATCAATCCGACACCCACCACTGCACCCACGATCGCTGAAGAGGTGGAAACAGGGATACCAAACATGGAAAAAAGATGCATGCCAAAGGCAGA